>JAIVJM010000263.1:0-14940 GCA_020199995.1 Acidobacteriota bacterium
GCCCTCACGCGCAGGCGGATGGGGAAGAAGACCGGCGACACCCCAGACGTGTTGCCGCCCGTGTTGCGGCTCGCGCCCGTATCGGCGCTCTGCGGCGGCGACTGGCGCGAAGGTGTCGGCGCGGGTCGCGGGTCGGCCGGCGTGGGCTGAGTGTTCGTAGTGTCGTAGACGGCGGAGTTGTCATCCGTCTGCTGGGTGCCGGCGTTCGCGGCGGCGGCGTTGTCGAACTCGATGGACTCCACGTCCTCCGCGTAGATCGTGATGCGGCTGCGGCGACCGCGCGCGCCGCCGATGAGCACGGTGAACTGCTGATCCTTGTAGCCGATGATCTGACCGCGTATGACCGAGCCGTCGCGCAGGCGGAGCGTGTCGGCGAGGGCGAGCGCGCCCGAAGAGGCGACGAGCGCGAGCGAGAAGGCGAGTGCGACGAACTTCCTGAGCTTCATGGTACCTCCGCGGGAGAGCATTACGACTAGCCGACGTTTACCAGACGGCGCGGCGCTTGGCAAGCGGGAGAGTGATCGCGCAGGGAAGATGAGGCGAAGCGCGCGCGACGTTGTCCGCATTCGTCGGCGCTCGCCCGCGCCGCGATCTTCGGGCGCGGCGATCATTCCTTCGCGCCCGGCGCGAAGTAGCCGGGGCGCGTCGCGGCCGTGCGCGCGCCGTCGCCGCCCGAGACGGTGACGCGCACCGACCGGAAGCGACCGTCGCGCGCGCGGTTCGTGGGCGTGTAGCCGACGACGTACTGCGTGCGCAGGTCGCGCGCGATCTCCCGCGCGACCGCCGGCAGCTCGGCGAACGACGTGGGGAAGAAGGCGCGACCGCCCGTCGCGTCGGCGACGCGCGCGAGCAGGGAGCGCGCCTGTTCGCGCCGGCGCGCGCCGGCGCGCTCGCCCGTGCCGCCCATTTCGAGGAAGCCGACCGCGTAGACCTGCACGCCCTCGGCTGCGAGGCGCGCGAGTAGCTCGTCCTCCTTGTAGCGGCTCGCGCGGTCGACGCCGTCGGTCAACACGATCAGCGCGCGCCGCCGCAAGGCGCGCGGCGCCGTCTTGATCGCCCCCGGCGCGCGGCTCGAAGCGCGCGAGGAAGAACTCGTCGCCCGCGCGGCTGCCCTCGACGATGGTCTTCGCCGCGCCGATCATCTCGCCGACGTGCGCGCGCAGGCTCCGCGTGTTGCCGAAGACGAGCCCGTAGTTGATCGGCACTTCCTCGCGCGAGAAGAATTTGATCTCCTGCTCGACGCCGTCCTCGAAGACGCGGAACTGTTCGCGCCGCGCGTCCGTCACGGGGGGCGCGCGCGCGTCCGCCACGCGGACGTGGAGATCGACGAGGTCGGTTTCGACGACGAGAGCCTCGTCCGGCTCGGCGACCACGCGCGGCGTCTCCGCCGCGCGGCGCGGGCTCTGTGCGGGCGCGCGCGACCACGCGAGGGCTGTCGCGAGGAGTGCGCAGGCGGCGGCGAGTCGTGTGGCGAGGCGCATCACGTGTCCGGGTCGTGCGGTGCGGAAAGGGGGGAGTGCCGCAGGAATTTCGTCCGCCGCGCAAATTAACACGGTCCCCGCGCCGCGTAAAAGAATAAGAAGTCGTCCGGGAAGGCAGCCGGCCGCCGCCCCGTGCGCGCGAAAAAGAATTAGTGGCACGAACGGCTGAGAATTAAATTATCATTCGGCATGACTCCGCGCACGAATCTGCAAGAGCTGTTCGGCGGCATCGACATCTACCTGTTCGATCAGCTCCTGAAGGGGCGGCTCGATCCGCGGATGCGCCTGCTCGACGCGGGCTGCGGCGGCGGGCGCAACCTCGTCTACTTTTTGAGGGAGGGCTACGACGTGTGCGCCGTCGATCAGTCGGCGGAGGCGGTCGCGCGTGTGCGCGCGCTCGCCTCGGCGCTCGCCCCGCGCCTGCCCGCGGATAACTTCCGCGTCGAGCCGGTCGAAGCGATGTCTTTCGGCGACGCGAGTTTCGATCTCGTGGTCTCGAGCGCGGTGCTCCACTTCGCGAGAGACGAAGCTCACTGGCGCGCGATGGTGGGCGGGATGTGGAGGGCGCTCAAGCCGGGCGGAACCTTCTTCGCGCGCCTGGCGTCGAGCATCGGCATCGAGGCGGAGGCGGAGCCGATCGGGGGGAGGCGGTATCGACTCCCGGACGGGAGCGACCGCTTCCTGGTGGACGAGCGGGTGCTGGCGGAGGCGACGGAGTCTCTCGGCGGCGAATGGCTCGAACCGCTCAAGACCGTGGTCGTGCAGCACGCGCGCTCGATGTCGACGTGGTGCCTGCGGAAAACGTAAGGCGCCTCAGCGCCCCTCGACCGCGACTGACGTCACGCGCTTTCTCCGCGAAGATCACAGTGGCGGGCGGAGGATGCATCCTCTCGTAGCCGTCGCGGAAGTAGCGCTGGTACAACTCCCTGCTGCCGAGCTTCGAGCTGTAATCCTTCGTCGCCTTCCGGTAGGCGCTGGAGTCGCGGTAGTCGGAAGTCCTGCCGCGCTTGCGATCCTTGCGCCCCTCCTTGATGCCCTCGTTGTAGCCCGCGTTGAGCGCGGTCTGGCGGAGCTGGAAGGAGCCGCCGTAGTTGCCGTAGCGATCCCACCTGCGGCCGCGCCGCTCCTCGCGCCTGTCCTCGCGCCGCTCCTGCCTGTCCTCGCGCCGCTCGCGCCGATCCTGTGCGAGAGAGAGTGCGGGGAGAGCCAGCGCGCCGATCATCGCCAGCAGCAACGCGCCCGACAGCAATCCCCGACCTTTGTTGTTCATCATCTCGATTCCCTCCGCCAGCCTCTGCGAAACTGTTCGTGATTCCGCGCGCCAGCATATACTAGACCCGACTAACGATGCACATCCTTTCCATCGAAACCGTCGGCAAGAATTACGGGCCGCAACCACTCTTCGAGGACGTGAGCCTCGGTCTCGACTCGACCGACCGCGTCGGCGTCGTCGGCGCGAACGGATCGGGGAAGACTACTTTCCTGCGCCTCATCGCCGGCGACGAGAAGCCGGACGCGGGGCGCATCGTCTTCGCCGAGGGCGTGACGATCGGCCACCTGCCGCAGAACCCGCCTTTCGATCTCGCGAGCACCGTCCTCGACACGGTGTTTGCCGCGAGCGACGCGCGCACGAAGTTGATCCTCGACTACGAGCGCGCCTGTCAGGAGCTGGCTGCACACGGCGGCGACGATCCTCGGCTCGCGGAGCGCGTGTCCGAGCTGGCGCACAGGCTCGAAGCGTCGGGCGCGTGGGAGACGGAGACCAACGCGAAGGCTGTCCTGAGCCGCCTCGGCATCCACGACACCGCCGCGAAGATGGGCACTCTCTCCGGCGGGCAGCGCAAGCGCGTCGCGCTGGCGCACGCGCTCATCGAGAGCCCCGACCTGCTCATCCTCGACGAGCCGACCAACCACCTCGACGCCGAGACCATCACGTGGCTCGAAGCGCACCTCGCGCGCTACCGCGGCGCGCTCCTCCTCGTCACGCACGACCGCTACTTCCTCGACCGCGTCACCACGCGCATCCTCGAAATAGATCGCGGCGCGATCCAAAGGTTCGACGGCAACTACGCTTACTACCTCGAGAAGAAGGAGGAGCAGGAGACGGCGCGCGCCTCCGAGGGGCAGAAGCGCGAGATGCTGATCCGCAGGGAGCTGGCGTGGCTGCGTCGCGGCGCGAAGGCGCGCACGCGCAAGTCGAAGGCGCGCATCGACCGCGCGGAGAGCCTGATGGCTCAGCCGAAAGAAGTGGCGCGCGCGGAACTCGACATCTCCGTCACGTCGAGCCGCATCGGCAAGAAAGTCTTGGAGCTGAAAGATGTTTCCAAGTCTTACGGCGGGCGCGCGCTGCTCTCGGGCTTCAGCCACATCCTCAAGCCCGGCGACCGCATCGGCGTCATCGGTCCGAACGGCGCGGGCAAGACGACGCTTTTGGAGATCATCACGTCGAGGGTCGCGCCCGACGCCGGATCAGTCGAGGTGGGGAAGACGGTTCGCTTCGGCTACTACGATCAGGAGAACCGCGCGCTCGACGAGGGGGCGCGCGTCATCGACTACGTCCGCGAAGTCGCCGAGCGGATCGAGACGGCGGACGGCGCGGTCGTCACGGCGGGCCAGATGCTCGAAAAGTTTCTCTTCACGGGGGCGATGCAGTACGCGCCCGTCTCGAAGCTCTCGGGCGGCGAGCGGCGCAGGCTCTACCTGCTGCGCGTCCTGATGGGCGCGCCCAACGTCCTCCTGCTGGACGAGCCGACCAACGATCTCGACATCCCGACCCTGGTCACGCTCGAAGACTACCTCGACAATTTCAACGGCGCGGTCGTCGTCGTCAGCCACGACCGGTATTTTCTCGACCGCACGGTCGAGCACATCCTCCGCTTCGAGGGCGGGGGGCGCGTGCGCGAGTACCCCGGAAACTATTCGGCGTTCCTCGAAGCGCGGCAGAGGGAAGAGAAGGAGTCGGTCGCAGCCCGGCAGGCGACCGACTCCCCGCGCCCGCGCAAGGGCGAGCGGGCGGCGGACGCTCCCGTGAAGCGCAAGCTCTCTTTTAAAGAGGAGAAGGAGTTGAGGGGGCTGGAGGCGCGCATCGCGGAGGCGGAGCGGCGGCAGCGCGAGATCGAAACCGACCTGGCGAACAACGCGAGCGACGCGCGCCTCGTGCACCAACTCTACGAGGAGCGCGGGGCGCTCGCCGAACAGCTCGCGCGCGACCTCGACCGCTGGGCGACGCTGGCTGAACTCGCTTGAACCTTTTTAGATGTGTGTATGTCTGGCGACACTCACCGCAGAGGCGCGGCGCTCCCAAGTTAGAAACAATCCGGGCTTCGCCCGTCGCACGATCAGCTCATGGTCTCAAGACTCTGGCACATGAACGCCGACTTCGAGACCGAGCTGTACTCGCGTGCCGCCCGTTACCGCCGCCGCCCTTTCTTCGACGCCCTCAACGAACGGCTCACGCCCCACCTGCTGTGGCTCGCGCGCCCCGGCGACGCGCTGCTCGCGCCTGAGCCCTGGAGCGCGACTCTTCGCGAAGAGGCGCGGCGCCGCGGCGTGGAGTTGTGCTCGCCGACCGACGCGGGCGATCAGAGAGCGCGGGTCTTCACGCCGTGGGGGTGGACGCCGGGCGCGGTCGCCCTGGGCGAGCGAGCCGGGGCGATTGTCAGACCCGTCCCGTTCGACGTGGTGGCGCGCGTCAACTCGAAACTCTGGAGCCACGCGCTCGAAGTGGAGCTGGGGGTAGCGCTGCCGAGCGCGGCGACCGCCGCGGACTTCGACGCGCTGCGCGAGGCGGTCGCGCGGGCGTGTCCGCGCGCGAATGATAAGTGGGTCATCAAGAGCCCGCGGGGGTTCGCCTCGCGGGACCGCGTGTTGGGCAGGGGCTCGACGTTGGAGGGCGCGCCCGCCGTGTGGGCTCGACGCCGTCTGGAAAAAGGCGAGACCCTCATCTTCCAGCCGTGGCTCGAAGTGAAACGCGAGTACGGGGTCGTGATGGAAATCTCGCCGGGCGGGGCTTTGGAGATACACGGCGTCAGCGACTTGCAGACCAACGGCGCGGGCGCCGCCACCGGCTACCTCCTCGGTCGCCCGCCGGCCGCGCGCCGCGCCGAAGAATTAGGACGGATCGCGCGCGCGGTCGGCGAGCGCCTCTTCGCAGAGGGCTACCACGGCGCGGTCGGCATCGACGCCCTCGAACACGCGGGCGGCTTGCACCCGCTCCTCGAAGTCAACGCGCGCTACACCACCGGCTTCATCGCCCTCGCCGTCGAGCGCGCGCTCAAACCAGCGACGCCGATCTTCTGGAGCACGAAGTAACGAATAGGACGGGTCCCGAGGACGCGCCGCGTAATAATTTTCGGGCGCGGAAGATTTTGTTGACGCCGGGCTCCCGCGTATTTATTCGGTGAAGGGCGCGCGCTTTGCTGTTACCATGCGACGCCCACGCACTTTAATCGAATGGATTGATGGGGTCGCGCGGGTGTAACTGATCCTCCCCCGAATCTCCCGGCGCCACGCTGAATGATGCGAGAGAGACTACACTTGCCGGTGCTGTCGGTCGTCGGTTGCGGGCTGCTGCTGAGCTACCCTTGCTGGCGCTACGGGATGTCCGCCAACGGCGACGCCGTCTTCCACTCGATGTGGTACACGAACTTCGCGCGGCAGTTCTTCGCGGGCGAGCTGTACCCGCGCTGGCTCGTGGACATGAACGCCGGGCTCGGCAGCCCCGTCTTCTTCTTCTACGCGCCGCTGCCCTACTACGCCACGCTCATCTTCTCGCCGCTCCTGCCCGACGATCCATACGGGCTCTCGCAACTCGGCGCTTCCAGCGCGCTCGCGCTCACGGCTTCGGGGCTCGCCGCCTACCTCTGGCTCAGAAGTTTCAACGGCGCGTGGGCGGCGGCGCTCGGCGCCATCTTCTACATCTCAGCGCCCTACCACCTGCGGATCGATCTCTACACGCGCAACGCCTTCGCCGAGTCGTGGGCTTTCGTGTGGATGCCCTTGACGCTCTACTTCGTCGCGCGGGCGCGTCACAACAGTCGCGTCGCGCTCTGCGGGATCAGTGTGAGTTACGCCGCGCTCGCCATGACGCACCTGCCGGGCGTCGTCGTCTTCTCCGCCGTCCCGCCCGCGTACTCGCTCTGGCGCGCGGGCGAAGGCGCGAGGCGAGGCGCCGCGCTGACGACGCTCGGCGGGATGCTCCTCGGCGTCGGCCTGGCAGCCGTCTACCTGCTGCCCGCGATGACCATGCAGGGGGCGATCTCGGTCGCGGATTTCACCGCCTCGGCTTACCACGAGCGTTGGCTGCGCTTCCAGCCGTTCGCCGTCGGCGATCTCGACTCGCAGCTCTTCTGGGCGTCCGCGCTGATGATCGCGCTCGCCGTCTTTTCCTTCGCCGCGGGTCGCCGCAACGCCTCCGAGCGCGACGGGCGCGAGCTTTCGTTCTGGCTGGCGGTCGCTCTCGCCTGCGTGCTGATGATGCTGCCGCCGAGCAGACCCGTCTGGCAGGTCTTCAAGACGCTGCAATCGATCCAGTTCCCGTGGCGCTTCGGCACAGTCCTGTGCCTCGCCGCCTCCGCGCTCGTCGCGGCGGGGCTCGCGTCCGCCCGCAGACCCCGCGGCGTCTTGAGCTCGATCTGCGCCGCCGCCGCTTGTGCTTCGTTGCTGGCGTTCTTCTCGTTCGCCGCGTACACAGTCCGGGACGCGCGCCCCGACAGCGCGGCGTACGTCCCGCACGAGGTCTTCCTTAAGCGCGTCGCCGAGCGGCGCGACGCGACGGAGTACCGCCCGTCCACGGCAGCCTCCATCCAGGAGGAAGCTTTCGGGCAGTTGCTCGCACGCGTCTGCAAGTCCGGCGCGCGCACGGAACGCGCGTGCGTCGTCGGCGGCGCGGGCGCCGTCAGGATCACCGACTGGCGACCGAGGGAAGTTGCCCTCGACGTTGAGAGCGCCGGCGGCGTCTCACTGAACGTCAGCCAGTTCTATTATCCGGGTTGGGTTGCGGCTGTTGACGAGAGACCTTACGCGCTGACGCCCTCCGAGCCGGACGGGTTGTTGCATCTGAATCTACCCGCCGGGACTCACTACGTCCGCTTGCGCCTGAGCCAGGGCTGGCAGGAGATCACGGGGAAGTTGACGAGTGTCGTCGCCTTGCTCTTACTGCTAGTCTGCCTCTTCGTTCCACTCCGTCTCGAAAAAGAGGCGCGCGATTAACCGTTTGACGGCGCGCGCGCGCGTGTCTAAATTCACGAACGCCTTGTCAGAACCGCCTGCGGTAGCGGGCGGGTGAGGGAATTGCGGAATGCGGAATGTGGAATGCGGATTAGAAGAGGAGCTTAACTGCTCTCCAATCCGCATTCCGCATTCCGCAATTCCCTCTAAAATGGCGATGCCCGCCCGCTTGCAGCAGGCGGTTCCGACTTGTCCGCTCGCACGACGGCAGCGGTTTGTTTATTCATGCCGAACTTCGTAGCCAGCTCAGGCGTCAAGTCGTCTATCAGCACGGCGCTCGCCCGCGCGCGTGGTTTGATCGGCAAGCCACTGCTGCGTGAGCCGCTCATCTTCCTCGCGTTCGTCTTGCTGACCGCCGCGATGAGCTGGCCCTGGGTCTGCCACCTGCGCGACGCCGTGCACGACGTGGGCGATCCCTACACCATCGCCTACAATCTCTGGTGGGACTACCACCAGACCTTCCGCGATCCGCTCCGCCTCTTCGACGCCACCATCTTCTACCCGTACCGCGACACGCTCGCCTTCTCCGAGAACGACTACGGCATCGCGCTGCTCTTCTTCCCGCTCTTCGCCGCAGGCGCCGCGCCCCTCACAGTCCACAGCGTCGCCACCTTCTGCGCCTTCGTGCTGTCGGGCTACGGAGCCTTCCGTCTGGCGCGGGCACTGACCGGCAGCTACGCGGCCGCCTGGGTGGCGGGCATCGTCTTCGCCTTCATCCCTTATCGCTTCCACCGGCTGCCGCACCTGCATTACATCTTCGCGGGGTGGATTCCGCTCACCTTCGAGGCGCTGGTGCTCTACGCGCGGCGGCAGAGCTGGCGCCGCGCCGCGTGGCTCGCCGCCGCGTTTTTGATGAACGCGCTGACCTGCATCACGTGGTTCATCCTGACGCTCGTCCCGCTCGCGCTCGCCGCCGCTTTCCTCGCGGCTCATTACCGCGCGTGGCGCTCTCCGCGCTTCTACCTGCGCGCCGCCGCCGCGCTGAGCCTGACGCTCCCCGTCCTCGCCTTCTTCCTCCTGCCGTACCAGCGCGTGGCGACCCTCCACGGCTTCGTGCGCAGCCCGGAGGAGATGCGCATCTTCTCCGCCAAGCCGATCCACTGGCTCGTCGTCGGCGAGTTCAACAGGCTGTGGCAGGGTCTCGGCGCCGCGTTCGCTTCGACGGAGTTGTCTTCGCCGGGTTTCAGCTGCTCAGGTCGTCGCACCCTGCGCGCGCGTTCGCCTTCGCGCTCGTCGTCCTTGTCGTGCGCGTCGCCGTCGCGCGCCCGCAGATTTATTACGCAGTGAAGGCGCGTCTGAAAGGGGCGCGCGGACGGGACGCCGGGCGCACGGACGCGGGCGTGCTCTCAGCGATCCTGATCGCCTGCGGTTTCGCGGGCTCGTCAGGACCGAACTTCATCTTCTACAGTTGGGTGTTGGATCACCTCTGGATTTTCAAGAGTCAGCGCGTGCCCGCGCACTGGGCGATGCTCTGCTACCTCGGGCTGGCGATAGGCGCGGGGCTCGGCGCGACCCGGATCGTCGGGCTGGCTCGTGGTCGGCGCGCCGGAGCGCGGGGCGCATTAATTTACGCCGTGCTGCTCTGCGCGATCCTGTTCGAGCAGCGGGTCGCGCCGCTCTCCTTCGTGCGCGGCAGGGCTGAGCCGGACGAGCTTTCGCTCCGCCTGCGGCAGACGCCGATGCGCGGCGGGCTGGTCGAGCTGCCGATCAAGGCCGGCAACGAAAGCGTCTTCTATTACGTGCTCCGCGCCGCGGATCACGGGCGGCCGCTCATCACCGCCGCGTCGAGCTTCTCCCCGCCGCTGTCGCAGGAGATCATCGAGCTGTGGCAACAGCGACCCATCCCCGACCGTTTCTTCGAGTTGCTCGAAGCGATCCCGGCTTCATACCTGGTGGTGCACTACGGGTATCTCGCGGCGGACGACGCGCGTGAGGTGGACGCGATGTTGAGGCGCGGGACGAAGGCGGGTCGACTGCGTTTCATCAACGGCTACGAGGCTTTCCGCCGCGCCGATCTCTACGCCGTCGTCAAGACGGAGCCGCAGGCGCGCACCGAAGAGGGCGCCACGCTGCCCCTCGCCGGGGTCGATCAGCGGGAGATGGCGTTCGAATTCTCCACGCTGCCGCGCGCCTACCGCGAGACCGGATTCTTCGTCTACCGACTTTACAAAGCCGCCCTCGGGCGCGCGCCGACCTTCGCCGAGTTCGAGGCTGACGACAAAGCGCTCGGCGCCGCGGTGCGCCCCGACGAGCCGGGTTGGGTGGAGCGTCTGAAGTCGCAGTCGCCCCCGTTCGTTAAAGGTTGGATCGCGCGCCAGCCTTTCAGTCAGGTCTATGACCGACTGACGCCGCGGCAGATGCTCGCGCGGCTGGCGGCGAACACGGGCGGGGCGCACGTCGATATCCCGGCGGGCGCGTCAGCAGACGCCGACGCTGTTCGCGTCGAGGATGCGCGCGCCGCGCTGCTCCTGAGCGCGGTCGAGGACAAAGGTTTCATCGAACGCGAGTTCAACGCGGCGTTCGTCGCGCTGCACTACTTCGGGCTGCTCCGGCGCGGTCCGGATCAGCCCGGCTTCGGCATGTGGGTCGCCAGTCTCGACAAGTCCGGAAACTATTACCTGATCAGCCAAGCCTTCGGCACCTCGCTCGAAGCCCGCGCGCGGCGCGACGCCCCTGAGCGTTGACGCGGACGCGAGGTATGACGGCGTCATGCGTTAAGTAAATGATCGCACACACGCGCCGCAAATTCCCGTTGACAGCGGCGCGGATACCCGATAGATTCTCCCCGCTTTCACGGCTTCACACAGGGTTGATAGTTCTTCCGGTTGCATTCACCCAAGCTCGCGGGAACTTCGCTTCCGTAAGCCTCACGCCAACGACTAACAGGATATTCGTGATGCGGCTCGCAAAGCTGCGATACATATTCACACCCGCGGCTGATCCGTCAGCCTGGGGGCGGGGGTGTGCCGGCGCCGGCGCGCCCCGCTGACTTTTTTTATCCCTCCCAGACTCCACGTCACCGGCAAGCGGGCGTTAAGGTGCGGCGCGACCGGCGGGCGCGATCTGCAAATCGAAGAGCTGCCCCTTCGCGCCCTCCCATGTAAGGAGAAAAGATGATGCGCTTCTCTCGACAGACCGTCCGGGCGATCATGCTCGTCAGCCTCGCCTGCGTGGGGACTCAGTGCTCGCAGGCCCCGCCGCCGCCCCCCGCCAACACGGGCGCGACCCCGGCGGCGGGCGCGGCGACCGCTTCGCCCGCGGCGCAGGGTCCGCTCGGCAGCACGCTCCCAGGCGACGCGGACTTCAGCGACAACCCGCAAACCCTGCAGGCGCTCCAACACGACTTCGACGTCTTCTCGTGGCAGTCCTTCGTCGCCCTGAACTGGACGGCGCTCGCCGACGGCTCAGCCGATCCGCAAAAAGTCATCGGCGCCGACGGCGACAACCGCACCGTGTGGGACAGCTACAAAGAGCCTTACGAAGTGTTCCTCCCGGACGGCTCACAGCCGCCCCCCTGGGGGCAGCAGGAACTGCCCGCGCAGTGTCGCAACATCGGGCCCGCCGACGGCAAGCTGATCCAGATGACGCAGAAGGTCTCGGACGACGTGCTCGACGTTGCCGGTCAGCCCTTCGGCACCGGGCCGCTCGTCGATCAGCAGAACGGCCGCTACGTCCGCTACGAGATTCGGATCAACCGCGACACCTACGACTACATCGTGCAGAACACGCTCTTCAACAAGGAAGGGCAGCAGGCGTTCACCAAGCTGGTCCAGTTCCCGTCGGGCTCGAGCGCGACGGCGCAGAACCCGAAGCCGCCCGTGGGGGCGCTCGTCATCAAAGCCGCGTGGAAGGTCGTCGACCCGGCGCAGGGCGACGTCCCCGGCCGCTTCCACAAGGTGCAGGCTTACGTCTACACGCGCGCTTCGGACAACCCGCCGACGCAGCCTTCGTGCGAGCTGAAGACGATGGGCTTGGTCGGCTTCCACATCGCGCACAAGACCGCGTCCGCGCCGCAGTGGGTCTGGTCGACGTTCGAGCAGGTGGACAACGTCCGCGTCGGTCACGACGCGCCGCCGGGCACGAAGGCGAACTTCCACGATCCGTCTTCGAAGTACCCGGCAAACACGCCGCCGCCCCGCCCTTGGAACCCGAACGTCGTGCTCCCGCCCGACAAGCGCAGCCAGGTCACGCGCGTGATCCCGATCGACGACGCCACCAACGCCCTGAACGCGCAGTGGCAGGGGTGGCTGCGCGCCGTCAACAAGGATTCGGTCTGGCAGTACTACGAGCTCGTCAGCACGCAGTGGCCCACGCAGCCGAAGAACTCGCCGACGGGACCCAAGGCGGCGGGCGAGCCGGCGCCCGTCTTCCTCGCCAACGCGACGCTCGAAACCTACATCCAGGGCAAGACGCCGAACGTCTCTTCGAGCTGCATCATGTGCCACAACAACGCGACGACCACCAACAGCAAGTTCTCCGACTTCACCTACCTGCTGGAGCGCGCTCACAAGAAAGGGGGCGACAACCGATGAGCAGCAATCAAGACCTGACCGACTTCGTCGGGCTCTCGGCGATCCTGACGGGCTTCGGCGCCGACGATCTCAACCCGCAGTTCAGCCCGGCGCCCGTCGCGGTCGAGTACCTCCAGACGTTGCAGTCGAAGGTGGACGCGGCGCTCGTCAGCCGAATGCTCTCGACCTACCAGACGATCTCCGGGCTGCCGCCCGCCGAGCAGCCCGCCGCGGTGCAGTCGCAGATTCTCGCAGACCCGCAGCTCGGACCCGTCGCGCGCAACGTCATACGGATGTGGTACCTGTCGATCTGGTACACGGACTACAGCGATCCGAACAACCCGGTGACGGGCTTTTCCGACGGGACCGTTGTTTCGTCGAACGCTTACACCAAGGGGCTCGCGTGGGACGCCGCGCAGGCGCACCCGATGGGCTACAGCGAGATGCACTACGGCTACTGGGCGACCGAGCCGCCACCCCTCGATTCGCCGGACGACAACTCTTGATGAACGGAGCGCCGGGCATGACTGAACAGACGAACTACGACGTGATCATCGTGGGCGCCGGCATCGCCGGCGGACTCGCCGCGTACAAACTGGCGCAGGCCGGCAAGCGCGTGCTCGTCCTCGACGGCGGACCCGGCATCCCGCCCAACCGCGGCGAGTACATGGAGAAGTTCTACCTCGAGATGGCGAAGACGCCGGAGTCGCCCTACCCGCCCGACACGGGCGACGAAGCCAACTCCCGCCCGCGCATCATGGACCTCATCTCCTGGAAGACCCGCCCGCCCACCGGCTATCTGATTCAGGAAGGACCGCTGCCCTTCAGCAGCACCTACGAGCGCGTCGCCGGCGGGACGACGTGGCACTGGCTGGGCACGTCCCTGCGCCTGCTGCCGAACGACTTTCACATCCAGACCGCCTACGGTCACGGCGTCGACTGGCCCTACGGCTACGACGATCTGCAGCCGTGGTACGGGCGCGCCGAGTGGGAGATCGGCGTCGCGGCCGAGGTCTCTCATCAGGAGTATCACGGGCTCACCTTCTGGGACCCGGACGATCCGGCGAAGCCCTACAGCTACCCGATGCCCGAGATTTTGCAGACCTATCAGGATCAGGTCGTCGCGCGCCTCATCGGCGATCTGACTCTGGAGGGGCAGCAGGTGAGTGTGAGCCCGACGCCGCAGGCGCGCAACTCCATCCCGTTCGATGACCGGAGGGTCTGCGCGGGCAACACCAACTGCATCCCCATCTGCCCCATCCAGGCGAAGTACGACGCCACGATCCACGTCGGCAAGGCGCAGAACCTTGGCGTCGAGGTCTGGTACAAAACGGTCGCCTACTCGCTCGGCGTGGACAACGAGACCGGGCTCGTCTCCGGCGTCAACTACAAGCAGTACGAAGACCCGAAGGGCGGCGTGACGAACACCGGCACCGTCAGCGCGCCGTTCTACATCATGGCGGCGCACGCCATCGAGACGCCGAAGATACTGCTCAACTCCAGGAGTAACGAGCTGCCGAACGGCGTCGCCAACCTGAGCGATCAGGTGGGCCGCAATTTGATGGATCACCCGACGCAGCTCAGTTGGGCGCTGATGCCGGAGCCCGTCTACCCTTACCGCGGACCGCTCGCGACTTCCGGCGTCGAGAGTCTGCGCGACGGCGACTTCCGCAAGGAGCACGCGCCCTTCCGCATGGAGATGGGCAACGAGGGCTGGAACTGGGCGACGAACGATCCGTGGGGCAGCGTCAACCAGTTCATCGGCGAGGGGCAGTTCGGCCCGGCGCTGAAGAACAATCTGAACGCGCTCCTCGTCAAGCAGTTCCGCTTCGGCTCGCTCGTCGAGCAGATGCCGCTCAGCACGAACCGCATCGTCCCTTCGACGCAGTACGCGGACGCGCTCGGCATCCCGCGCCCGGAGATCACCTACGACCTCGACCCCTACACGCGCGCCGGTTACGCCGCCGCGCGGCAGAACGCCAACGCGATCTTCGCGAAGATGGGCGCGACCGATCTCACCAAGCCCGATCCGACGAGCAGCCGCGTCTTCTACTACAACGACCAGCCCTACATCCTGAACGGGGCGGGGCACACGATGGGAACCTACCGCATGGGCGGCGACCGCAAACGGTTCGTGCTCGACGCCGATCAGCGCTCACACGATCACCCGAACCTGTTCATGGTCGGCAGCGGCGTCTTCCCGAGCGTCGGGACTTCCAACCCCACGCTGACCATCGCCGCGACGACGCTGAAGACCGTGGACAACATGATCAAGACCGTCCTGAAGTAAAAAGGTGCGGCGGACACTCTGGACGGGCGGGGCGCGACCACGTCCCCGCGAAGGAGCAAACGCATGTCGAAGACGCCGAAGAAAGATCAGGGCATGCCGCCCGTCCCGGCCGGCTTCCAGATGCCTTTTTATTACGCCTCGCTCGTCAACTGCGCCATGTACTTCCCGGTCGATCCCGGCGTCGTCAAGCCCTACCTTAAGGGCAAGCCGTTCAAGCCCGCGCTGTTCGGCGGGCAGGGGCTCGTCTATTTCAACTACCAGCTCTACACCGCACACTTCCCCGGCTTCATGTCGCTCGTCACCGAGATCGAGCTCAACATCGTGGGCTACCCCGCCGCCGCCGAGGGGCGCACGCCCGCCCTCTCCCTGCGCGAGTTCGTCGCGGGCGAAGATCAGACGAAGCTCTACGGCAACCTGCGCGTCCACGTCC
>JAIVJM010000263.1:14946-21920 GCA_020199995.1 Acidobacteriota bacterium
ATCAAGGCGGGCGTCGAGCTCTTCGGCGAGCCCAAGTTCCAGACGACCTTCAACGCAAATCTTCCCTCGCTCAACGACCCGACGGTCGAGACGTGGCAGTTCATCTGCAACGACCCCGCGTCGCCCGACCCGACGAAGGACGACGGCGGCTACATCTTCAAGGCTCACGCCGACGTGCGCGGGCTCGACGCCGCGGCGGGCAACGTCTCGCCGACGACCGAGTACGGCATCGTGGGCGGGCGCCTGATCGGCGCGCGCTGGAACATCCTCGAGCCGCACCGGACCTACTTCCTCGAAGGCCGTCAGGCGAAGCGCGTCGCCGTCTCCTACGGCACGAGCACGCACCGGATGAAGAAGGACATGCAGGCGCTCGTCGGCAAAGCCTCCTGCGCGGCGGTGCAGACCTTCGCCTCGAAGCCCTCCGCCGCCCAGAGCCGCGCCTACTACGCCGACGTTTAAAGCGGCGTCGGGTCGGCGCATGGATCGGTAAAAAAGTTAGCCCGGCTCGGTCTCACGGACAGACCGAGCCGGGCTAATACTTTTACCGCCGGGGCGACGGTTGGTGTTCGTGCCCCCGCGTTCTAATTCTTGCGCGGGCGCCCCTCGGGCATGTCGCGGACGATGGGCTGAACGACGTGACGCCTGGCTCTCGTCGCCGCGCGCTTCCTGGTCGGGTGACCGCTGAGGATGTTGGCGGCTTTGTCCGAAGCGTCGGTCGCCTCGTCCGAAGGCTGGACGCAGACGGGGGCGGTCGGGTTGGCGTCGCAGAAGTTCGTGATCGAGATGGAGAGTTGCAGGCTGAAGTCGGTGGAGAGCGGGTTGATCCCGGTCTCCTTCGCGCCGTTGGGGGCGAGGTAGTTGCCGAACGGCGTGGCGCAGTCGATGTCCTGGAACCACTTCATCCAGTAGTTGCTCCCGCGCTTCGGCGGGTTCGCCTGGAATGCCGGGCTCAGCATCGCGTAGCTCGGGAACTCCGCCGTCATGTGGCAGCTCATGCACGAGCTGATCGGGTTGTCGACGGGACCGTTGAGTCGCCCGTTCCAGCCGAGGTGCGTGGGCGGCAGCTCTGCGGGGTCGGTGTTGATGACGGTCTCCTTGAGCTGGGGGTTGATGTCGGTCTTGTCGGGCGGCGTGGTGAAGCTGATCTGCGTGTGGTTGTCGCCCCGGTTGTTCGTGTCGTTGCCCCACATCAGCCCGACGGGGACGAGGTTCTCCCACATGTCGGGGCGGTTCAACGCGCCGTTGTACTGGAAGGTGCCGAAGAGCCAGCCCGTCGGCGCGTCGGGGTCGTCGGTGCGCACGGCGATGTCCATCTGGATGAGCGCGACCTGCTTGATGACGCGCGGGTTGCTCGTCTCGGACGGGTTCTGCGGGTTGCACGGGGCCTTGTAGCAGGTGTCGACGTAGGCCTGCCACTCCTTCGGGTTGGCGAGGCTCGGCACCTGGTTGGGGGGCACGTCCACGAAGAGCAGTTTGAAGATGACCGTGCCGACGGGGAAGCCGTTCGGGCGGCTGCTCTTCGCCGGGTTGGGGTTCATGTGATCGGCCCAGACCTGACCGATGGTGTAGCCGCCGAGGTCGTTGAAGAAGCCGACGGCGACGGTCTGACCGTTGACGTAGGTCTGCGAGGAGGCGAGCTGCTGCTTCTGCACCTGCGCCTCCTTGGTGAGCCCGTGGATGCCTTCGCGCCCCTGTGGCCCGTAGTCCTGCCAGGGCATGTGGAACCACGCGCGCGTCTTGTTGTGCTCGACGCGGAAGTCCGTATCGGTGTTGCCCTCGAAGCAGTAGTCGCGCACCTTCATCATGTAGCCCTTCCAGTCGGCTTTGAACTTCGACGAGAGGAAGGGGGGCAGCGGTCCCGTCGGCTTCTGCGTCGGGTAGTTCTGGCTGAGCACGAAGAGCGGACCGCCGTAGATGCTCGACGGCGGGATGAACTGGGGGTTGGCGTTGGGGAACGGCGGCTGGGGTGGGAACGCTTGACGAGCGCTACGTCCTTCGGTTGGTGAGACATGGGGTTCTCCTTTGAGTGTGAGTGTTCGTTGTGCAACGCGGCGGTCCTGACCGCCGAAGCGCTTCGGCGGTCGGGACGCGCGAGTGGTAAGGGCAAGCAAGGCGCGAGGAGAAAAAAGCCGGGTTGATCTCGGGCGTCGTCGTGACTGATCGACTGAAGTTCGTGTGAGACGCGGCGCGCCCGTCGCCTAAGTCAAGCGGTCGGGCGGGTGCGTGTGCCACCTACTGTTGCTTCGCCCACACGTCGAGCGGGAGCCACGTGCCCGCCCCGTCGCAGCCCGCCGTACACACCTCGAATTTGTAGATGGGGTGAACCTCCCAGAGGGAGACGCGCTTCGGGTTGCCCTCGCCCGCGCCCTGACCCCCGCTGCAAGGGAAGTGGCTCGAATCGAAATAGAGTTGACCCGTGACGCGCACGGGCAATTTCGCGCGCGCCACTTTCTCGACGTTCGCGTGAGTCCAGGAGTCGGGGCGGTGGTGCGGGCTCATCTCGGCGACGACGCCGGCGCACTCGTCGGTCGCGTCCGCCGTCGAGACGAGCGAGATGTGTATGTCGTGGAAGAGGGGCTCGTCGGGGACGTTCTTGCCGCAGTTCACGCTCTCGCCGCCCTCCTGCCGCGCGACGAGCACGAAGGCGCGCAGGGTGACTAAACTGCCCTCGCCGAGCTTCTTCAGGGGCGCGCGGTTGGTGGTCGGTCCTTTCGGCTTCCCGCCCTTGCTCTCGTTGCCGAAGTTGATCGAGCCGTTCTTCTCCACCTTTGCCTGGAGGCTCGTCAGAGAGGCGATGGTCATGGTCTGCGGCGTTCCCGTGGCGCAGAAATTATTCTTGACGCTGTCCTGCACCCCCTCCGCGCCCGTGCCGGAACCCGCGAGCCCGCACTGCGTGTCGATCCCCAGGGCCGCCGCCGGGGCGGGGGCGGGGTAGCTCGGCTTCCGGCACGCGGGCTTCAAGGCGTCGACGACCCCGAAGGTCTTCGCCTTCGCGCTCACCGGCTTGGGCTTCGCCGCGCCCGGCGTCGTCGGGTTGAAGAAGAACGCGGACAGGAGAAAGACGAAAGCCGCGAGCCGCAACTGTTTGTTAAGCATCATCGACACTCCCTTCGATCTCGCTACGCTCTCCTCTTCGACTTCGAGCCCGTCTTCGACCGCGCCTGCGCGCCCGATCTCGACTTGTTCGACCTGACTGTCGCCTTCGGCTTCGCCGCACTCTTCTTCACAGCACTTTTGCCAGCGCTCTTCTTCGCGCCCTTCTTCACACCCTTCGTACTCGTCGCGCTCTTCACACCCTTCGTACTCGTCGCGCTCTTCTTCGTGCCCTGCCCGTCAGCCGCGGCAGTCGATTGGCGGTGTGCGTTCCACGCGGCGGTGCGTGAACGGATGTAGGCTTTATGAGGACGACGACGTGCTGGATGGCAGAGAGCTGATTACCGCCGGGCATAGGCGCGCCTCCAGAAGTTTCGACCGGTAGAAACTTGCTGTCGGGGCAGGGCGCTCGGGGCGCGCGCCGGTAAAAGGTATGCGCGACCTGCGAGCCGTCGCCCCGGACTAAGAGAGAAGCTCAGCCGGATGGCTCCACGCTCAGGGCTGGCGTGACCGCGCCAGCCGCTCCCCCATCGGATCGAGAACCGCGCTCAAGAAAGGCTGCCTTGGAGATGAAACGGGTAAAAGATTGACCTGGACATGTGGGCTGAGGTTAAAGAGCGTCAACGCCTGTGAGTTAAGACGCGCGGACTCTATCATACGGACACGGTCATTACAACGAAGAACTTTTCCCGTGCCGAAGCCCGCACCGATTCGCTCAGCGGCGGGTCTCGAAGGGCTCCGGGGCAAATCGCGCCAGTGCTACAGACGCAAAACAGCCAGCCCCGCGGCTGGCTGTAAGTTCTCGACTTGCTTGATGGAGCAGAGGAGGGTCGAACTCCTGGCCTCCGCATCGCGAACGGCGAAGTTGCCGCTTCGTAGAGTGAGAGGCTTTGCGCCCCTTCGTACCTACTTCTCCAGAGGGCTCCGCACGCCCCTCCCGCCGCGATTCAAGACGTGCGTATAGATCATCGTCGTCGAGATGTCCGCGTGCCCGAGCAGCTCCTGGATGGTGCGAATGTCATACCCGTCTTCCAACAGGTGCGTGGCGAAAGAGTGGCGTAGCGTGTGGCAACTCGCACGCTTCTCGACGCCCGCGTCCCGAACCGCCCGCTTGACGGCCTTCTGTAGCCTGTCTTCCGAGGCGTGATGCCGCCGCCGCGCTCCCGTGCGCGGATCGACCGAGAGCTTCGCGGCGGGGAAGACGTATTGCCACACCCACTCGCTGGCGGCCTTCGGGTACTTGCGCTCAAGCGCGAAAGGTAAATACACGCCCCCGCAGCCGAGCCGCACGTCCTCTTCGTGTTGCAGCTTGATTCTGGCCAGCTGGTGCCGGAGAGATTCGGCTAGCGGCTGCGGCAAGAGCGTGCGCCTGTCCTTCTCGCCTTTGCCGTCACGCACGATGATCTGGCGGTAGTCGAAATCGAGGTCTTTAACCCGCAGGCGCACACACTCCATCAGCCGCAGCCCCGCGCCGTAGAGCAAACTCGCCATCAGGCGATGTGTGCCAGACATGTGAGCCAGCACGCGTTTAACTTCTTCAGACGTCAGGACGACGGGAATGTGTCGCGGACGCTTGGCACGCTCCACGCCTTCGACGAGCGGCAAGTCGATGAGCAACACCTCACGGTAGAGGAACAGGAGCGCGGCGAGCGCGACGTTCTGCGTCGAGGCGGCGACGTTCCCCTCCGTGGCGAGGTGTGATAAATACTGCCTGATCTCATCGACGCCCATCTCTCTGGGGTGGCACTTGCGGTGGTAGAGGACGAAGCGGCGGATGACTTGGACGTAAGCCTCTTCGGTGCGGATGCTCTAGTGGCGCAGACGAATGGCCGAACGCACACTATCGAGCAGTGAGGGTTGGGACATGTCTGAGACCTCCACGTGAGGGGCGGAGTCGAGAGCGCGCGGGGATGATACTGCACGTGGCGGTAAAAGTCAGCCCCGAGCGGCATGAGACCGCCAGTGACGGTAATTGTCGGCTTTCGCGGTGTTAGACCACTACCGGCGGTCAAAGTCGGCTACAGTCCAAAAATACCGCCACCGACGGTCTAATGAGCGTTATGCCGCTTCTCGTCAGGTCAGTCGGAACTGTCCTCGCAATCGAATTTGGAATAGTGTGTGTGGCCGCAGAAGGAGGCACAAATGATTAAACGCATCAGCTCTACCGGCGTGAGGGTGACCGACCACGACAGGGCTTATGACTTCTACGTCAACAAGCTCGGCTTCGAAGTGCGCAGGGATGAGGTTATGGAAGGCGGATACTTCTGGCTGGAGGTAGCACCCTCTGGTGCCGACACCTCCCTCGCTGTGGGCCCGCCAACTTCCGAAGATTCCGGTGTGCCGCTCGGCGGCTTCGCTCACATCGTCTTCGATACCGACGACATCCAAGCCACGTATGAGGAGTTGTCGAGCAGGGGCGTGCGCTTTGTCGAAGAGCCTACTCAGAAACCTTGGGGCGGCGTGCAAGCGCAGTTTGTTGACCCGGATGGCAATATCTTTGTCTTGGTTGAGTAGATGGCTAACACATCAAGAGTTGTTTGGTTCTATTAGTGGGCGGCCTGACATCAAGTTTGAAGTGCAACACTGACTAAGACTCGTTATAGCATTCGAGCGGCGTCCTGAACCCCAGCCGCTTGCGCGGCCGCGTGTTGAGCCTGCGGGCTATCGCGTTACATTGGTGCTGGCTCAGCCCGGCCATGCTCACGCCCTTCGGAAGGTACTGGCGGATGAGCCCGTTGGCGTTCTCGTTGCTGCCGCGCTCCCACGAGTGGTACGGCCGCGCGAAGTAGAACCTCACGCCCGTGCGCCGCTCGATGCGCCCGTAGCCGTGGAACTCCGTCCCGTTGTCGGCCGTCACGGTCTCGAACCTCCCGTGGTGTTGACTGATGAGCCGGACGACTCTGTTGTTCAGAGACTCGGTCGTCCGATCCTTCAGCTTGCCGATGAGCACCAGCCCGGTCCGGCGCTCGACGAGGGTGGCGACGCAGTCCTTACCGCCGGCGCCCATCACGGTATCGGCCTCCCAGTGCCCCGCCTCGCGGCGCTCCTCCACCTCGGCGGGGCGCTCCGAGATCATGCGCTTTCCGGCCAGTCTCCCTCTACTGTCATAGGCGCCGTAGCGCTTGCGCCGCCTCTTGCGGGCGCCTCGCAGGTGCGTGTAGAGCGTCCCGCCCTCGCGCTTATCCCGCCAGACGTGGCGGTAGATCGTCTCGTGGCTGATCGAGAGCTGACCGGAGCGGGCGAGGTGGCCGGCTACCTGCTCGGGGCTCCACTGGCGGCACAGCAGCTCATTGATCAGCGCGAAGTCTGCGGCCGAGAAGCGGCCGTTGCGGCGCGAGCGGGAGCGGCGGCCGTTGGTGCGCTCCTGGGCGGTCGAGGCGCGGTAGCGGCCGTCGGCGCGCGTGCTGTTGCGCCTCACCTCGCGGCAGACGGTGCTTCTGTGGCGGCCGAGTTGCCGTGCGGTCTCGGCTTGGCTGAGCCCTTGCCTTCGCAGCGCGGCGAGCATATACCTCTCCGCGGGGGAGAGCTGGCGGTACATCATGGCGTAAGACCTCTTCGTGGTGGTTGAAGTCTTAGTCAGTATCGCCGCTCCCTCCACTTCAAGGAAGCGTGTTGCACTTAGTATATGAATCCGCGCAATCTAACAACGGCATGCAGCGGACGCGCAATTAGCTTGTCTCTTATCCGTTACGCTTCGTGCGCGCCGCTGATGCCGGGCGTTATGTCGCTTCTCTTTACACAAGTGGTAGAAAAGATTGAGGATTTAATTTTGGCAGCGCGTTGAGTACTGAGACTATGGCACTAAAATTCATCTCCGGGCACTTCCCTACGAAGGTTATAAGAAGCCGCGAAGTTGCCGGATTTATATTGACCGAAACCGG
>JAIVJM010000089.1 GCA_020199995.1 Acidobacteriota bacterium
GGGGATGTCAAGAGAAGACTTCTCCCTGGCCGGCCGTCAAAGGTCTTTCTTCAACAGCCAGCCCTACCCCTCCCGCTGGCGTGATTAGCCCTCGGGCTCCGGCCCCGCTACCAACGCGGCCATGCGCCGTCTGCTGTCTGTCGCTCCCCAGCCCGTGCGGTCGAGCAAAGTGCCGACCAGTGTTCTATCTGAGACTCCGGCCTTTGAAACCTTCGCCTACGGCTTTCTTTGGTCATCCGGGGCGGCATAGCGTTGCAACAGAGACCCGCGCGCGGCGCGGCGCGGCCTACACAGCCCGAAGATACTCGCCCCGAACCTTCACCCGACAGACTCATGCTTACGGCATCGCCGCCTATGCGCCGGCCACCCGCCGGCGGCTCGCTCACGCCGCCTGCCTGATCAGCTTACCGGCGTCGAACGCCGCGCCCGCCTTCCACACGGCCAGAGTGATGGCCGCGATCCTGCGCGCCACCGTCACGCGCGCCAGTTCGGGGCGCAGCCCCCGCGCCAGCAACTCCTCGTGCCATGATTTGAAGGGTTCGCACCGCGAAGCCGTCAGCGCCGCGCCCTTGAAGACGTACTTCAGGGTGCGGTTGTGGCTCGCCGTCAGGCCGCGCGTGGCCTGCGACCTCTGCTTGCGGCGCAGCCCCGCGCCGACCATGTGGTGGTCGGCGCTCGACTTGGTCACGACCGCCAGCCCGCAGTAGGACCAGAACTGGCGTTTGTCTCGGAAGCGGTGCGGGGTGACGACCGCCGCGATCAGTTGCGCGATACGGACGATGCCGAGGGTCGGAACCTTCAGCAGCACCTTGCTCGCGGGGTGGTGGCGACACTCGGCGTCCAGGGCTTTGCGCGCCTCCCGCCGCAGCCCCGTCAGGTGGTCGAGTTCGGAGTAGAGCCGCTCGGCCCGCGCGCGGGCACCCGGCCCCGCCAGCTTCGCCAGCCATGCATCGCGCTGCCTTGGCTTGTAGACGTCAGTACCCGCACACGGGATGGCGCGGCCGCGGTACAGGGCTTTGATCCGGTTCATCGTGCGGGTCGAGTCCTCGACCAGGTACTCGTAGCTGCGGACCAACTCCTTGAGGTCGCGCGTGCCATGCTCTCCGTGGTAGACCGGCGAGAGCAGCCCGGCTCGCAGGAGCTGCGCCAGCTTGCGCGCGTCCACCCGGTCCGACTTGTTGCCGTCTTGCAGCAGGCGGTTCTTGCGCGGGTCGCAGACGATGACATCGGCCTTCGTCTGATGCAGCACATCATAGAGCCAGGCGGCGTGGGTGCCCTCCTCGAAGGTGACCTCGATGCGCCCGCGCAGCCCCTTGAGGAAGTCGAGGACGGTGGCGGCGCTCGTCTCGACGACCGACTCCATCACGAGCTTACCCGCGGCGTTGAGGACGGCGATGCAGATGCTTGCTTTGTGAACGTCGAGGCCGACATAGTATGTGGTCACAAGGGTTCTCCTTTCGGCGGTGATTT
This sequence comes from Acidobacteriota bacterium, assembly GCA_020199995.1. GTDB lineage: Bacteria > Acidobacteriota > Blastocatellia > Pyrinomonadales > Pyrinomonadaceae > JAIVJM01. Next base: position 1,471 of record JAIVJM010000089.1, read on the forward strand.
CCAAGCTTCGAGAACTCGGAAGCTACCACCAGAGGGGTGCCCTTTCATAATGCGTTGCAAAGATTAATTTCAAGCGCAGAAGTGCTTCGAGTGCCTTTAGCTAAACGGCTATCCCGAACAGACTCTCGACAAACTTTGCCTGTCCCTGTGTATCACTCCCGGCTAACCTTTTGACCTGACCTTTCCTTATCATGTTCACCGATTCAATGCCTTCGAGTGTTCGCTCTGCTGCGTGAAAACTCTTGAAGCACTGCGACGCTCGCACCTTCTTTTTGATTAACCTGTGATCTTGCTCGATCACATTGTTCAGGTATTTCACTCGCCGCAGCTTGCAGTCCGGTGGCACAATTCGTTCGGTTTGTGAAGTGCTGAAGGCTTCAGGATAGGCTGCATTCTTATCAACAGAGATGGAGAACGGAAGCCGACGATGCTCGGCTCTCATCATCTTCTTAAAGAATCGTTTCGCCGCGGAAACATCACGTTTCGCGCTGAGCATGAATTCTATGGTTTGCCCCTCTTTGTCTACTGCGCGATACAGATACTTACATGACTTTCCGACTTTGATGCAGGTCTCATCCACCCGGTATGAGGTGCCGCTCATCTTCAAATGCTGACGCACACGTTTATTGATCTCGGGAGCCTGATGTCTGGACACATATGAAAAAGTATAGCGGTTTGCAATTTGACGCGACCTGCCCCTCCTCACTCAACCGCAAATTGCTATAAGAAGGCCGGAGAGGCTGTACCCTCTCCGGCCTTGCACATTCGGGAAGCCGCCGCCCCGCGAAGAACGGCGGGGCCGTAAGTTTTAACAAGGCACCCAGCCGTTACCGCCCGGGTCCCTGCAACAAACGTCAAAGATCTCCGACTGCTGGTACGGCGAACTGCTCCCCGTGAAGTCCCTGCTGAGGCCGTTACAGTCCACGTAGCGGCTGCCGACCTCCTGCGTGTAAGTCGCGTCGCTGTAGTAGGTGATTTGGTACGAGTAGTACGCGGCCGAAGAACTGAACCTGCTCGACGGGATCAAAGCGCCCGTCAGGATCAGCGCCAGAGACGCCGCGAAAACAACTCGTCTCATTGCCCTGCGAAATCGGTTCATGGCTCCTCCTCGATCTGTGATCTGGTGGCGACGTTAATCGCGCGGTGAGGTTGAGGGGCAGGCTTCGGCGGTCGCGCCTATGGGCAGGCCCAGTCTACGCTGCCGGAGGCCGACCGTCACGCCCGGACGGCAGCTTACTCCTGTGGCTTGGCCGCACTCAATTACAAAAATGAATCTTACCCCGTTTAGTGGAGAGGGAGATAAGGCTATCTTCGAGCCTCACGCTGCTTGTTTCAGTTGCGCCCGGTAGCGCGCTTCATACTCTGCCGGTGCGAAGTAATCGGCAGCCGAGTGAATCCGGCTGCGATTGTAAAAGACCTCAATGTAGTCGAACAGATGATCTGTCGCCGCTTGCCGCGTCTGGAAGCGTTCGTGATGAACCAACTCACGCTTCAGGTTGCCAAAGAAACTTTCGCTCACCGCGTTGTCCCAACAGTTGCCTTTGCGGCTCATGCTCTGATGGCAGCCCCATGCGGCGAGTCGTTGGCGGAAAGCGGCGCTCGCATATTGGCTGCCGCGATCACTGTGGACGAGCGGCGAGACGGCTCGCCCGCGTCTCGGCGGGTGGTGCGGGCATTGTAGGTCATTCACATGCCAATTCCCCTAAAGTGAGCGACGAGGCGACGGACGATGCCAAGGCATTCAGCACAATTTGGGCGTTCTCGCCTCCGCAGACTTCGACCGATAAACGTGCCATCGAACTCTTGCAACTCGTCACTACCGATGAGGCGGCATTCTGTGCCAGAGACGCGGCGGAGCTTCACCACAACATGTTCGACGTGGCTGTGTTCGCGAGCAAGCCGCGCCGCGAAGCCACTCAAGATCTCCGGCGCTTATTCCTTTACACGCAGACCACCTATTATCACGTCCACAATTCGTTCGATTACCAACGCGACGAGATCTTTCCTGCTGCCGAATGGATGACGTGGAAAGGTTTGATACGGGAGATGCATGTCCATCCAATGCTCCTTACCGTGATATGGCACAGCCACCAGAATCGGTACATCTCGCGCGCGTTCGCGCAGTTCCTACAGAGAGAGCTATGTTCAGACGAAATCCCCTCGGACGTCGCTGACGTCGAGACCTTTAAGAGAGACCGCGAGTTTGTGAGATTGTTCTACCCCGAAATGACGAGAAGGGAGTGGCCAAATGAACTTCCCGACTACTGAACTTCATCCTCATCTCAAAAGCGGCACGTCGCTCAGCCTCGTGGTGTAGAGCGGCGAGAATTATTTATCTAAGATAAGGGAAGCGGCGAGTAATCAGATTACTCGCCGCTTCCTTTTCGCCGCAGATGAATTAGGCACACTTCTGACCGGGCAGCTAAGGCGTCGCCGAGTTCTTGGCGCGCGGCGTGCCGTTGATGCGCTTCTTGCCGGAGTCCGTCCCGTTGCGCACCACGCCGTTGTTGTTTGCCCAGTTGGAATCCACGTCACCGCTCGTCGCCGGATTGATCCGCTCCATCGTGTAGTAGCCCGTTGCCGTGCCGGCAAACCACGCCCCGCCGAGCGAGTTGACGATGTCAACGCGCGCTCCCGTAGCATCCTGCAATTCAAGACTGTCGCCCGTATTGGCGAGGCTCATGCCGGAGGCGACCACATCGCCCGCGACATTGGTCGCGTTCGACGCCCGCTCGATCAGGTAATAGCCGCGAGCCGCGATGCTCCCTGTCAGACTGTAGATTTGCGCGCCGTTGTCATCCACGATTCTCCACCCGGTGAGGCTGATCGCCGCGCCCGTGTTGTTGTAAAGCTCGATGTATTCATTGAGCGAATCGGATGTCGAGCCCATCCACGCCACTTCGTTGATGACCACGGGCGCTACTTGCGGAGTTGGGGCGGGTGTCGGCGTCGGAGCGGGCGTCGGGGTCGGCGTCGGAGTGGGCGTGCCCGCACCGATGCCGTCCGTCGTGTAGCTGAAGGTCTGTCCCGTCGAACCCATCGTCACGGAATACGTCGCGCCATCGGTGAGGAAGGTGATGTCGCCGCCGACCCGCACCTTCGCGTGCGTGCCGCCCGCCCCCAGCTCGGTCTGCCAGATCGTGTCCATCGTCGGAGCGGCGGCCAGGCGGTCGAGAATGGCCTGCGTCGGATGCCCGTACGTGTTGCCGTCTCCGCAACTGATGACCGCCTGCTGCGGCTTGAGGGTGTTGACCAGCGTCTGGTTGGTAGAAGTCAGGCTGCCGTGATGCCCGACATGCACTACGTCGACATCGCCGGCGTCAGGCGCGAGCAGTGATTCAACATCCGCGGTCGCCGATCCTCCGCCCGTTAAGTCCGAGGCGATAAAGTAATCGAAAGTACCGTACCTCAGCACAAGCGCCACCGAACGGTCATTCTCACCCGTCGGCGTGATGTTGCCCTGATTCGTGCGAGCGTCCACGGCCAGGCAGGTGAGAATGACTCCCCCGCCTAAATCTATCTGCTGGTTAAGCGCGATGGTGGTGCGCTTTGCCCCCACCGCGTTTACGTAATCCGTATAAGTCTGAGACGTATAAGTCCCGCCGCGGTCATAGCTGGCGAGGTTGACCGGGATGCCGCCGTTAATTAGCTCATCGATGGCTCCGATATGGTCGGCGTGATAATGCCCCGCCACGAAGTAGTCTATCGAAGTGATGCCGAGAGAATTCAGCACGCTGCGGATTTTAGTGCCCGAACCGGTCACGCCGGCGTCGTAGAGCAGGGTACGGGTGGGGCCGACGATCAAGGTGGCGTCGCCCTGCCCGACATCGATGTGGACGATGCGCAGTTGCTGTGCGGCAGCCTGTGTTGAGAAGACGAAAAGGAGTGAAAGCGAGAGACAGGCGAAGAGCGAGGTTCTGATAGATTTATGCATTAAATTCTTCTCCGGGCGGTTAGGACGAGGTGGCTGAGGAAACCGAGAGAGATGTTGCTTGCGAACTCGCTTCGGTCTCATCATAATCGGGCGACTTCAAAAACGAATTGTACACCGGTCGTGTTGATTTCAGGTTACGGTATTTTACAAGGAGACAATAAGAGGTATGACCGATTCGGGAAAAGCGCCGCAACTGCTGGCGGAAGCCGGCGTGCTGCCGCGCGAGATGTCGCACAACTTTACCTACGACAAAGTGCGTGAAGTGTTGACTCAACTGGAGGGGGCCGAACCGGGTCAGATGCGTGAGGCGATAGCCAATGCTCGAAGATTAGAGATTAACAGTCCTTTGGCGGCGGTGATTTTTATCAGGCACCACATAGCAGGCGCGCACGAAGTTGAAGTAGACAGGCTGGAGGTGAACGAAGAGATAGGCACACGGTATGCGGTCTTAATTTACCCGGAGGGGGAGGTGCCGATCAAAGTCGAACATGTGCCTGAAGAAGCCGGCGTCGGTTGTCGTTTGCAGTATCAGCCGTCAGAAGGGCAGTTTAGTGTCAGGAAGAAAGATCAAGTTCAATCATCAAAATAATGCCCGGCTTATCCGATTGTTTGAATCGTCGCTTTCTAGCATTCAGGTTTGATTTAGCTTCTCACATCCATCGACGCGCTTCATTCAAAATCGGTTAATTGCTCGGGTCAAGATTGTTTCGATTGAGAAATATCGAGATTGGGGGAAAGAGATACAGAGGGCTAATCTGCGGATAGGCACTTCGGGGAATGGGTGACTTTCAGAAGAAACCCCGGCCGCCTTCGGCCGAGTTCCGACGAAGAATCGCGCGGAAGGTGAACACCGCCTCCGCGCGATCCCCGCAGGCTAGACGCGCCTCGTGCCCCCGACGGTGACGGTTGTGCCGTCGAACTTCGTCAGCTTGAAGCCGGCGAAGTCCTCGTTGTAGGTGAACCCGTAATCTTCGAGCAGTTTGATGGCGACCGCCTCGCCGATCTTGAGCGATTCGGTGTGATCCGAGCGCCAGTGGACGCCGGCGATGTCGCGCCCGAGGCCGATGTTGGAGGCAAGCTTGTTCAGCTCGCCGCGCACGGTCAGTTGTTCGGTGTCGGCCCCGCCGTAAGACACACGCGTCAAGCCGTCGTTGCTGACCAGCGGCTTGATGCCGAGGTCGACGAGGCGGTCGGACTCCCTGAACCACGCCTTCAGGATCGTGGCGCAGGCCCCGGCCAGCGTGGCGTGCCCGGCCGTGTAAGCCGGGTGGACGGGCGAGCCCTCGGGGAACGCCTGCGGCAGCAGGTAGCTGGCTTCGCCGAGGCTCGCGTTGTAGTTGTAGATTTCGGGCAGCACGCCCTCCCGCAATTTATTGAACTCCACCGGATGGAACGGGTAGTCGACGCCGCGGAACAGGTGGTTGTGAATGCGCCCGCCGAACTCCTCGGGCCTGAGCCTCCGATGCACGAACCACTTCTGATACCAAGCCACCTTATGCGCGACGAGCGCCGCCTTGGCGAGCAGCACCTTGAGGTGCGTCGCGCCGAAGGTAACGAAGCCCTCCTGCGTGCACGACGTGTTGTATGGGATGTTCTCGTCGAACCTCGCCCCCCAGCCGCCGGGGCCGCACGGCACGCACGGCATGACCGCCGCGTCGGGCCGGCACTTGCGCGGCGTCAGCAGGATGAGGCAGGCGTTGAAGAACGCCTGGTAAACCACATCGAGGTGGACGTACTGGCCGAGCGAGCGACCGTTGTAGACGTAGACGTAATCGGCGCAGGCGTCCATCTGCCGCGGCGCGCAGCCCTTTTGGATGAACAGCCAGTCGTTGTAGCGGAACATGTAGTCCGATCCGCGCGCCGTGGTGATGACGCGCGGGTCGATCATCTGCGCGCCGTAAGGGATGTCGTGCAGCAGGAGCTGTGAGACGTAAGGCCCCTTGAGGCCGTCGTTATCGGCACTGTCGCAGTTGCCGGTCGTATTGTTAACGCCCCGGAAGAGCGTGCGCGCCGTTACCTTGCAGTTGCCTGCGGGAGTAGGCTCCTTCGGGCCGCGGAAGACGGCGTAGCGGTTGAGGTCGTCAACGGCGCGCTGAATCAGGCCGTCGTCCGTCCCGTAGGACTCGAACGGGATGTCGCGCGCGAGCGCCATCCAGTAGTTCTCGGCGATCTCGCCGATCTCCTCGGCACTACTGAAGGCGGGCGCGCACGGGGCCGCCAGTTGGTGCGAGTCAATGCCTTCGAGGTCGAAGGCGAGGCCGGCCTGCGGGTTGACGAGGCGGCGCTGCTTGAGGGCGGCGTCGGTGCTGGTCTCGGACGAGGGCGCGGCGCGCGACGCGCCATCCGTGAAGGAGGCGGCACCGGTTGCGGTCGGCGTCACGCACGGGACGCAACCCAGCCAAATGTCCTCGAACTCGGCGGGCTTGCCCGTGCACAGTGCTTCCAGGTATTGCTTGTAAACCGTCGGATTGACCTCGCCGAGGTCGTTGATCTTCTCCATCGCCTTGGTGAAGCTGGCGAAGAAATTCCGATCCTGATAGGCCGCCTCGTCGCCGTTGCACGGGTGCTTGGGGATCGGCATGAGCCGCTCGAAGAGCGCCGCCTCATTGCGCACCTTCTGCGCCTTGTCGGCGCGGTCAGTGCCGCACATCGGGCCGACTTCGCAGCCGGGGCCGCAGTTGAGCGGGCCGCAGGTGCCGGTCGGGGCGCAGCGAGCTGCGTCATCCACCTGCGCGGCTGCGGTCTCGGCGTCGAGCAAAGGCAGGCCGGCGACGCCCGCGACGATGGACGCGGCGGTGACTTTGGCAAGGAACGCGCGTCTGCTATGCGAGACGGAAGAGTCGGCGTCCTGAGCCTGCGGCCCGCTGGCTTCCGTCGAGGGCTGCTGGTTTGCGTCTGTCGTGGCTTCCTGTTGCGGAGAGGGTTTTTGTGGAGATTCTTCGTTCATGGGTAGGTACTCCTTCGTGAGAGGAAGAGGTCGTGTAGACCCCTGCGCTGGAAGGGCCAGCGAGAGATCAACCTATCAGCCGACTAATTCAGGGAGGCGTGGGTAAGAGAGGGAACGGCGGCAGTCTATGCCTGTGACACGCGCGAGTCAAGAAAATCATTTTCTGAGTGTCTATGCACTAAGAGCTAAGAAGGCGGCACCTGCTACATGCTTTGATTCTCGATTTGTTATGACACATAACCACTTCCTTATGTGTCATAAGACGAACTCAATTCTGGTGGTCTACTCGGTAAAAAATGAAGTGATAAGCATCACGATTGATCGCCATCTCAAACTTCGTCAGTGAATAGAATACAGGTTCACGAAGGAGATGAAAGTGAATCCTGTGGTGGCAAAAGAGAAGAACTACAACGGCTCCGTTACTCCGTAGTTTCTCTACCAATTAGCTCCCGCACCTTGTTGATGGCATCCGAAAGCGAACTGGTGGAAAAACAACGCTCGGCTAACCCCAACTCCGAAAGGCGGTGCGGAGGCTTTGACGCTCTAATGATCGCTACTTGGGCCTGATCAACCTGTAAGAAATCAATTTCACCCGTGTGGTTTACGAAATCCATCATGCGATCCGTATCCCGCAGGGTGTTACTGAGTCCTTTCTTTTCCTTGTCCGTAGCCTTTCCCGCTGCCACCTTAAAGGGCCTGTCCTCGCTTGTCGTCGTAGAGTCTTTGATCCGGTCGTCCTCTCTCAACTGCTCAATAAGGTCGGGGCCGAGTGTGCCGAAGAGTTGTTCCGAGAGCTTTTTACAATCCTCGGGCGTGGGGTTCTCGGGCCATTCTATCCCTTCGATATTGAACATGGCTCCGAAAACTGCCATGGTCTGCGTCATGTCCTGCCCGAAGTCCTCCGGCAGCCCGAGTTCCCTCGGGTAAGGTTTAGAACCCTCTAACAGTTCGGCATTCTCCTCCTCTGTCGTCTCTCTGCGGGCCATCATCGAGAGGCTGTGGGCGACTGCCGTATGGTCATGCGCCCACCGGAGGAAGTCTGCCATCGCCACCCTTTCCGCGCCTGATAGCAACAATACTTCCCACATGAGGCCAACCCTCGTCTGATACGGCGGTAAGCGCAGTTTATTAACGCGATCAACTAACACCATGTCCAGCTCGTTTCTATCCCTGCTCGTCAGCAGCTCTCTGATGATGACGAGTGCCTGAAGCACCCCGGCCGACAGAACTTCATCCGCGCGGCAGAGCCACACGTAAAAGTTAGTGTCGAAATAAACCGTAACAGGGTGGGTCATTGAATTTACCATTGCCTCCTTTGAAGACTGGTCGGTCACTCCCCCGGAAGCTCGGGGTTGGAAAAGACCCAGTTGCGCTCGTCGTTGACCTTTTCCCACTGCCTCCTCAAGTCCTCGATGGCGTGGTTATATCCCGCGTCGAGGAGCATGACTTTGGTGCAGAGGATCGCTAGGGTCGCGCCCCACCTCAGGGCGAGCCCGCTCATCAGTGAGATGCCAGGGGCTTCGATGTTCCACCAGCCGGGCGCGCCGGAGTGAATGAGCCAGTTCATCTTCCGGTACTCCGTCCGGTAGTACTCGGTCAGCGACACGCCGAGGTCTGCTTCGATCTCCGCCCCGTACACGCGGTCGGCCTCCTCCACGTCCCGGAACAGATCACTCCTGCCTGTCCAGCGCGCCGGGTGAAGCCCCTTTGAAGGGTCTTTCCTGTCGGGCCAGAGCACCCGCCTTGTGTCCGCGACCGAGGCGGCATGATTCTTATAGAATTTTTCAGTCTCTTCGTGAACGTCGGGGACGGGCGCGCCTTGACTCGCGTAAAAATTGATAACCTGCTCAGCCGCCTTCCACTTCTCGGACTGGCCCCACTGGACGTACATCCAGCCCAGCTTGTTGGTCGGCTCCCGGTGCAGGAGGATCATGTCGGTGGCGATCTCCAGCAAGGCGCGATTGCCGGCGAGGTGCGCTTGGACATGCTTTGTGCTGTTGAGCAGCTTGAGCGACTGAACCCATCCCCAAGCGCGGTACCAGAGCCCGCTGAGGGATTCGTCGCGGTGGCGGGTGTCTGGTCTGGGCATCACGCCCCCGACGAGGCCGGAGACGCTCTCCATG
>JAIVJM010000090.1 GCA_020199995.1 Acidobacteriota bacterium
GGTTGAGCTTCCTTTAAACGTATTGCGCTTGAAAATCAGATTGTCAGACGAAGGCCTGAGCAAAAACTAAAAGCACGCGTAAGATGTGGGCACGAACTAGCGGTTGCTAGGCGGGCGCAGTATTCCGACGGGGCTAACGACATCTATTATGAGGTCGGTGTCCACAAAACCGCTGAGGCGGCGGCGAACGAACTCGGGCCTCTGTCCGGATGCTACGGCACCGACCGGAAACTCCAGTCCAGCAAAAAGATTTGGGAAGGGATTCCGCTGAAGGACGGGTCAGGCAAGGCCGTCGGAGCGTTGGCGGTGTGCTTCTCGGATATGCCCGGGAGAACCTATGACGATCATGGCCTAGGAGACTACCAGTACGCCTTCGGCCTCAGCAACGATAACCGGACGTACACGGCTAAGCCGCGCGAGGAAAACCCGGCGCTCGTGGCGGAGTTTGTGAAGGCTCTGCCGTTTAACTCGGGTGTGAACCTGTCGCTGCTGGACGCGTTCGCGAAGGCGAAGGTCGGGAAGCCGTCCACCTACAAGGAGATGTTCGACACCCTGCCGCCCGTGAAGCTAGCCGCCAAGCCGTACCTGAAAGGTAAGGTGCTGATCCTCGACCGGGATACCACCAAATCAGAACAATCCACCTCGGTGGTGAACATCACGGACTACTACATCACGGATACCAACCGGCACGCGCTGTTGGCGAGCGACGTGGGATCAATCGTGCGGGTGGATTGCAAGCGGAGTAAAAGGGTGGGCACTTATTCGGCTGGCGAGGGGGACTCGATTCCCGCCTACGGGTCAACGTGTGAGGTCATCATCATAGATAACACCATCCCGGCCGTGATAGCGAAGAAAACCTTCGCGAACGAGGACATGGCCGACTTTGAACTCGTAGACGCGGACAAGAGTGGCAAGGTGAACTTCAAAGAGTACGTACTACCCAAACCCATGGGCGAGACAAAGGACTTCATTAAAGCCCTGCCCAACAACTAACCCGGAGAGCGCATAACAACTCGGCGCGTGTCGGAGCAGGCCGGACATCTTGCGACACGCAAAGCAGACCCACCGCTCTTTGTATCTGATGATTGACATAACCTTTCTTCCGAGAGGCGGAGCCACCTAACGCCCGACTTAACCGGGCAGCTATCAACTGAACAGGCCTTCAAGTTGATTGATGAAAGCCGCGCTAATTCCGCTCCGGTTCAATGAGTTGTTAGGCCAGCCGCCATGCCCACCAAGTGTAATGATACTCGCGCTCTTCAACCCGGAATCTTTGGCCGCATAGAGCGCATTCACATTCATAATAATCTATCCATCTGCCCTCAATCAGAACTTCGCCAGTAATACGGATGTTCCCCGCTTTCCGCTCTCGATCTGGATCATAAAGATCATCTAGAAGATAGAGCCTACAGAGGCATTCCTCGGACGTCTTGATAAACTCCAGCTTGCGGATCGCGAAAACAAAATGGGTTGAGTTGGCACGCACTTATCTCGTCAAGATGGCTCGCCAGATATTTGAGTTCGTCAATATCTCGCAACTCCCTGATCGCTCCGGAGCTAGACCAAATCCTGTATGGGTCTCTGGATGTAATGTCTTCAAGGAGGCTCATAACTATTTGGGCCTAACGGCTGAGATGACGTGGGACGAAACCGCCACTAAGCCCGTTTGAGTTCACCAAAAGACGTTGATAAGAAAGTCGCTGTTTCGCCCTCACGTTCATTGAATTGTTCGACGCGCCATTGATAAAAATCTGCAACCTTATCAGACAAACTTTATTTTTCCTCTTCTCATCGTTTGGGGAGTGCTTTTATAAAAGCACTTATTTCTACGTATGGCGGCGACGCGCGAACTGTCTTTTCCAGTTCGTTCAAAATTTCTTCGTCTGACAAAATTGTTCCGACAAAATTCTTTTGCGCGATAATCGCGGGAATCGTTTTGTCAATTACTGAAATTTTGCAGTTTGAAGCGTAGGCGGGAAACTTTTTCCGCTCCGCATCTTTAGTTACATAATCGCCCAGTTTTTCGCCTTTCGAGCAGGCAATCTGAATAATAGTTTCCGCTTCGTTATATGAATCGGCGACCGAATTCTGCGCCAGCCCGTATTTCTCAAATCTTTTGTCGAAAAAAATTATTCCGTTAGAATTTTCGCCCGCAGATTTGCCTGAAAATGTTTGACTCGCAATCAAAACCTTCCCCTTAATGTATGGTTCTTTTGCCAATTTGACAGGCGGATTAAGTTTTATCAATTCATCGGCTGAGGTGCTTGTCGAAGAATTTGCGGCAACCAATGCTTGAAGATTCAATCCGGTAAAATCAACTTGCGAATTGAGAGGCAAAGTTTCAGCAAAATTAGTTAAATCTGCCAAACTACTTTTTCGCCCTTCCAAATAAATATAATTTTTGTCGTTCGAGAGGGTGATTTTATATTTGTAATTTCCGACGGTATCTTGATTCATTTCTTTGACCGCTTCCCGGCAGATAAGAATTTTGCCGATTTCCTTGCCCGCTTTGTCTTTTAAGGTTTCTTCCTTAAGAATTTTAGACGTGCCTCCGATTGCAGAGTCTCCGGAGTTGCAAAATTTTTTATTCGTGACCTGCGTTTGCGCTTCTTGAGCGGTCGAATACGGACCAAAGCCGTAAAAAATTTCGACATCCTGTTTTTTATAATCTGCATTAAACCAAGAGTTGCCGCTCTGTCTTACTTCGTTTCGTTTGTATTCGCCTATTGTTTGAGGAAAAAATTTATCCGTGTCAGCCGGAGCGGATAAAGAACACGCTTCCAAAAATAACGGCAAAGTCGCTAACAGAAAGAATCCTGATTTAATTTTCATAAAAATCCTCGATAACTTTAAAGTTCTGAAATGTAACATAGCTTAGAAGCCGTCGAACGCTTATTATACGGCAATGAGCCGCATAACATTCCGCTGGAGGATATTATACGGCCCGCCGCTATTGAATCACGCCTTCAACGGCGCGGTGCGGGCATCTCGGCGGTGCGGACGCCGTCGGGGGCCGTCCATGAAAAGATGATGGTGTTTTTCGTGCGGGCCATCTGGGGAAAGCCGCTCGAGCGCGTCGCGTTGGAGGGGGCGACGGTGATGGACGGGTCGCGCGTGCCGTCGGGGCGGACGCGGCGCGCGCGCAGCTCGGCCCCGCCCGTGGTCTTTTCGAGCCAGCAGACGAGCGCGGAGCCGTCCGCGAGGACGAGCACGTCAGTGCGACCGATGGGGTCGGCATCGCCGACTTCCGAGGGCGGGGAGAAGGTCGCGCCCGCGTCTTTTGAGAAGGCGAGGCGGACGTGCGGGCCGCCGCCCGCCATCGTGAACCACGCGACGGCGACGCGGCGTCCGGAGGCGGCGACCGAAGGGCCGTTGACGGGGCAGCCGTCAATGCGCCACCCGTCGACGTGAATTGTCCGCGGCTCGCTCCAGAGGCCGCCGCGCAGGAGTCGCACGATTGAGATGTCGCGCATCTCTTCGTGAGAGCGGTCGCGGTAGACGACGACCACGCCTTCGGAAGTCACGGCGGCGGAGGTCTGGCAGCACTCGCAGACGCGCGCGTCGAGCCGCGCTTCGGACGCGAGCTTGCCGCCCGGGCCGAGCGTCGCGTAGCGCAGAGTCATCTGCCCGTGCCCGTGGTGTTCCCCGCCGCCCGGCTCCGGCGGCTTGGTCTCGCGCCCGTCGAGCCAGACCGCGCCGAGCGCGCCGCCCGCCGGGAACATCGAGACGAAACCGTGCTCGGTCTGCGTCCCGTCGCGGTGCGGGACGACCGCCGGCCCCCAAGTCTTCCCCCCGTCCTGCGAGCGCGAGATGTTCACATCGTAGGCATACGTGCCCGCGCCGCTGCGCGCGAGCCAGTGCGCGGCCAAAGAGCCGTCGGGCAGCGCGGCGAGAGAAGGGAAGTCGGCCCAGTTGACGAACCAGTTCGACCCTTCGGCAATCGTCCGCGGCGCAGACCAGCCCGCGCCCTCACGCCGCGCGAAGCGGAGCGCGAAGCGTTTGCCTTCCAGACGTTCTATCCAGCTCAGGTAGACGCGCCCGTCGGGGCCGACCGAGAGGTTGGACTGGCCGCTGCCCGGCGCGGCTGGCGAGGGCAGCGCGCGCACCGTCTGCGCGTGCGTCGAGAGGGCGGCGGGGCCATACGCCGCCGCCGCGGCGACGAGCATCACGCCGGCGAAGACCCTGAGCGGGGCGAGCAGTTTCTTCATCATTCACCTGCGAGTCTGGAATTCGGGACCAAACGCGCTATGTTTTATCACACTCGACGCGGCGCGGCGCTCAACTTTTGACGGCGGCGACCCGTCTCCCCATATCCGGCGGGCGCGCCCGACTTGGAAATCGGACGGGATTGGCCGTTTTGAGGAAGTGTGAAATTACCATTGTGGCAGGCGCGGTTTTGGTTTAACCTGCGTCCGTAGCCGTTCACCGACCCAGTTCAAGGAGTGAGACATGCCTTCACGCAAGCGCCCCGTAGCTGTCCTGGCGATGATTTTGCTGGCCCTCTCGGCCTCAGTCTACACGTCGTCGGAGGCTTCTTCGCGCCAGAACCGACAGCAGCAGCCCGCCCCGACCCCGCAGCGCCCGCCGACGCTCACGCTCGACGCCGACACGCAGGTCGTCACGCTCTGCCCCGACGCCGAGTCTACCGCGAACCCGCGCGTGCGCCTCAAGGCCGTCGGGCACAGCCCCGACGGAAACCCTTTGACCTACCGCTGGAAGGTCAGCGGCGGACGGCTCGAAGGCGAAGGGACGGATGTGGTCTGGGACTTGTCGAACGCCGCGCCCGGCGTCTACTCGGCTGACGTGACGCTCGAGAGCGGCCCTTCGGGCGACCCGCTCTGCACGGCCTTCACCTCGACGAAGGTGGTCGTGCGCAACTGCCCGCCGCCGCGCCCCTTCTGCCCGAACGTCTCGATCTACTGCCCCGACATCACGCAGGCGGGCGCGCCCGTCACCTTCACGGCGAGCGTCAACGGCGGGACGCCGGGCGTGACGCCGATCTACAACTGGAAGGTCTCCGCCGGCCGGATCACCGCCGGGCAGGGCACGGCGACAATCACGGTTGACACGGCGGGTTTGGCCGGCCAGCCCATCACGGCGACCGTCGAGGTCGCTGGCTACAACCTCGAATGCGCAAGGCTACATCATCGCCTACGGCGGCAGGCGCGCGAAGCCCGGCGAGGGCCAGCGCCGCGCCACCCGCGCCCTGGACTATCTCGTCAAGACGCGCGGCCTCAACTCGTCGCGCATCGTGACGGTGGACGGCGGCTTCCGCGAGAGCGGCTCGACCGAACTCTGGATCGTCCCGCCGGGCGCGACGCCCCCGCGGGCCAGGTGAGAAAAGACGAACCGACGAAAAGTTAAGGGCGCGTCCTTCATTTGAAGGACGCGCCCTTTCACGCTTCTAACGGCATCTCACGACTGCGCCGCGGCGATTCTGAAAGGCCCCCCCGCAAGCCACGCACGAATCAAGACGTCTCAGCTCATCGAGTAGTCGCATCAAGGCGGTTCAGTTCATCGAGTAGCCGCTGTCTTCATCAATGACTTCGGGCCACAGTTCCTGACCGCTCTCGAGCTCCCGCCCGAGCCGCGCGCGAGCGTCTCGCCGCTCTTCGAGCAGCTCGGCGTTGGCGCGCTCCAGTTCGGCGATGCGCCGTTTCTGCTGGCGGCTCCGCGCTTCGAGCAACATCAAATAGAAGTAGAGCACGCCCGCCACGGCGGCCAGCGTCAGCGCGAGAACCAGTGCGATATAAAACTCCACGGCCAATGCACCCCGACAAAATTTCTGAATGAAGCGCTGATGCTATCAGACCGCGACGGCCCAACGCCAACGTCGCGCTTGACAGCCTTTACCCTTCGTCGCAACGACATTTCTGCCAAGCACAAATGTCGCACGCTTGCCGCCAACATCATAAGCACATATAACGAGAAAGGGCAGCCGCGTGGCCGCCCTTAACTTGTTGATAATATAAATGCACCCGGCACGACTCGAACGTGCGACCTTCTGATTCGTAGTCAGACGCTCTATCCAACTGAGCTACGGGTGCAAACTTATTGATGAAGTGAAGCGACGAATATACGGGCGGGTGGCGCGGGTGTCAAGCGGGCTCGCGGGGGAGCGAGAGGCGTCCGAAAGCGCCGTCGAAATCAGCGCGCGTAGTAGCCGGGGCGGGAGCGTGCGATGAGTTCGGCGCGGGTGACTTCGATGTTGATGGCACGCCAGCTTCCGTCGCGCGGGCGCGTGTTGGAGGAGAGGTAGGCGATGCTGTAGAGCGTGCGCATCTCGGCGGCGACTTCGGCGTAGAGCTTGCCGAGGTCTTCAAGGCGGTTGATGACGTGGAGGCGTCCACCCGTTCGGTCGGCGAGCGATTGGAGGCGCGCGCGGGCCGCCGCATAGATGGCGATCTGCTGCGGAAGGGGCTGCGCGATGCGTTTGATGTCGCCCGAAGGAAGCGCGAGCGGGTAGATCGTCACGCCCTGCCGGTCAGCCGTGTCGAGCACGGCTCGGAGGCGCGGGTTCGCCTCCGGCTTGACGGCGGCGAGCGCCTCGTCGTTTGTGTTCGCCGCGCCTGCGGCTTTGCGGTCGAGCGTCTCTAACTCGGTGTCCTTGCCGTCGGTCAGCACGACGACGGCCTTACGCCGGTTGCCCTCGCGGGCGAGCTGGCGGAGCGCGAAGCGTATGCCCTCGTAGAGATTCGTCCCGCCCGCGCCCTCTGCATTGGAGATGGCGTGCGCGATGTCGCGGCGGTCGTCCGTGAAGTCGGTGAGCGTTATCACCTTGCCCTCGGACTTGCCCTTATCCCTCTTCACCCAGAATGAGATGACGGCGACGCGGTCGCCGGGCGCGAGGGCATCGATGAAGCGCAGGGCCGACTGCTTGAGCGTGGGGCGGAAGTTCAAGGTCGAGCCGGACATGTCGAGCAGCAGCACGAGGCTGAAAGGGGCCGAGGTCGGCTCGAAGCTGACGATTGACTGGCGCGCGCTGTCCTCATAGATGGCGAAGTCGCCGCGCGAGAGATTGGTGACGGCCTGACCCTTGCGGTCGGCGACGCCGACGTTGAGGATGACGAGGTTCGAGTTGATGGTCTCGACCGGCTCGTCCTGCTGCTCCTGCGCGCGCGCCGCGCCGCCGAAGGCAAGGACGAGGAGGAGGAGGGTCGCGTAGATTTTTGTGTGCAGTCGGTGCGCCGGAAACTTTGAAGGGGTCATTTCAAGTCACGTTCGGACGGGGTAGTATGCGGTCGCGCGCGCGACGAACGCAAGCGCCGCGCGGCCAGTCCCAAGCCCCGAACGAATCCTTCCAAAACGACCCCGCGAAATCCAAAAATAGTGTGTCGGAGATGTCTCTCTCGGCGCTTTATCCCGACTGGCTTCGGCCGGGCGTTGGACTCTTTTGGTGCGAGGGCCGCGCGGGAAGTTGCCACGTGAAGAAAAGGTAAAAGGCAAAGGGCAAAACTAGAAGAGCGAGCCTCACGCGTGAAAGCGAACTTGACGCGTTTCGTTTGCTCTCACACTTTTGCCCTTTGCCTTTCACCTTCTTTTACTGCCGTCCAACACGGCGGCGCGCGCGGCGTGGGGCGTGGGCGATTTCCTCGGGGGCGGCGACGGGCACGGGGAAGGGGGCAGGCGACTGCTTCGCGTTCGAGCCGCGGCGCGTGCGCCGGGCCTCGGTGCGCTCGGCCTCGACGGCGGCTACGTTCCGGGCCTTCTCGATGCGCTTGCGCGGGACGAGCTGGTAGCGCAGCTCCATCTCGCGCGTGACCTGGTAAATGTGCTTCGCCTTCTGGCCGCGCTCGGCGCGCCGCAGAACCTCTCCGGTCCCGAGCAGCTCCGCGCGGTCTTCTTTGTCAATCCAGATGTAAACGGACTCGGCCATCTCTCTCAGTACCTCCAGAATAATCAGCTTGCGCAGCTCCTGCGGCCTCGCGACGGGGGCGATGTGGACGAGCGCCGCGTCGCGCGGCGAGCGGTCGGCGGGTCGTTCAGTCTGCGCGCGGCGCGCGGCGTAATAATCGCCGACGAGGTCATCCACCTCCGCCTTATGCTCGCCGTAGAAGAGCGCGAAGTCGTCGCAGCGCGTGCGGTACGCGCAGTTCACGGAACAGACGAGCGCGTCTTTAAAATGCCCGTATCGGTTGCAGTAAAGTCTCAGACTCATCATTCACGCGGGACGCTTCGGACACGGGAGAAACGACGGGCCGAAAGCCGCTGCCAGACAAGCGGACAAGACCCGGCGTCCCCGGTCTCTACAGGAGCGGAAAAACTATACCACGGGCGTTCCGTGTGTGCAACAGCGTGCAATGGACGGTTGAGGTGAAACGGATCAGAGTTGTGCGCTGTGGGTTCCGCGCGGGCGTATAATGCGCGCCGAACCCTCCGGCGTGTCTCCTCGGCGCGCCGTCAAAGACACCGCCTCTGAGCGCGCCGCCCTCGCGCGCACGTTTCTCGAACGACGCTCCCGCCGGGCGTCCTCACGTGGAAGGAGCGGGGGATGTACAGGCCGAATTTTTGTGTCGAGTGCGGCGAGCGCGCCGTGCGTGCGCGGTGGCGCTGGTGGACGAGCCGGAGATTCTGCGCGGCGTGCGCGCGCCGTTTCCGGAAAAGAAGAATCGTCGCGCCGCTCGCGCTGTGCGCCGTGCTCGTCGGCCTCGGCTTTGCGCTGGGGAGGCGCGGCGCGCGCGCGACGGCCACGCCGCCTCTGCTCGTCGTCGAGCGCGGGGGGGCGGACGTCGCGCCTCTGGACGCGGGCGGAGCGTCGGGACAGGGCGGGGAAGGAGACGGGCCGGGACGCGCGGACGCCGACGCTCCGGAGCAGCAGCAGCAGCGGCGCTATGGCCCCGATGGCACGAGCGGCGAGCGCCCGACAGAATCTACGGAGGTCGTCTCGATGTGCGGCGCGCGCACGCAGAAGGGGACGCCCTGCCAGCGCCGCGTGCGCGGCACGGGGCGCTGCTGGCAGCACAGGGGGAAGCCCGCGATGCTGCCGCCGTCGAAGCTCGTCGTGCCCGGTTGAGAGTCGCGGTTCGAGGCCGTTCCGGTTCAGCCTTGTTCGTTCCGCGAGCCCAGCCTGATGATTTCGCGGCGGAGCCTGCCGTGTCTTTGCAGCTGGCGCAGGTACTTCAACTCGTCCGCCCCGGCCTTGGCGCGCGCGATCCTCAAGACGCCTTTCTTCTCATCTTCAGTCCAGCTTTCTAAATCGGGGACGAGCGCGACGAGCAGCGAGAGGTTCTCGAAGGCGCGGCTCACGTCTTCGTCGAGTCGCGAGGCATTGATGCCGAGCGCTTCGGCCACCTTCGCGGCAGAGGCGCGGCGGAGCTTCGAGGTGTCGCCGCCGTGGCGCGCGGCCATGCGGCGCGCGAGCGCGAGCCCGAGGTTGCGGACGTGGAAGCCGTCCCACTCGCCGCGGGGCGCGGACGCGGCTTCAAAGACGACGTGGCCGGAGGAGAGCTCGCGGAGCGTCTTCGCGCCGGTGCGGTGTTCGGGGCGCGCGGACATCTTTCGCTCTTCGCGCCCGGCCATCTCCGCGAGGCGCGCGCAAACGGGGCGAAAGCCGAGCTTGCGGTAGAACCAGAACGCGCCTGAGGCGATGCCCTCTTCGTTTTTGTGGCCGAGCTGGTACGGGTCAATCGAGAACACCGACGCGCCCAGCAACTGCCGGAAGAGTCGCAGCAGCCGCGCGTAAATCCACGCCGACTCGCCGTCGCGGAACGTGTAGAAGAGGTTGAGGCCAGCCTCCACCCGCTCGAAGAGCGTCAGAGCCTCGGCGTACCCGCACGGCACTCCGTTCTTCAGGACGAGCATCGAGTGATAGGCGAGCAAGGGCAGGCGGCGCTCGAAGGGGACGCCCCACACAAAAACCTCGACTCCGCGGCCTGCCTCGGCGCGCAGGACCGTGGCCGCATCGCCGTAGGTGAAGCCGTGCAGCTCGCGGAAGCGGGCCGTCATCGTGTCGAGCCCCTCGTCGAGGAGCCTGCGGCCTGCGGCGCTCGAAAGCTTCTCGACGGGCAGAGGCGTCGCGTCCTCAAGCTCGCGCGCGAGCAAGACGGCGCGGCGCGTGAGGAGCGGCGCGGCGTGGTAGAAGATTTTGCGAGCGAACCCACAGCCTCAGCGAGTCGAAGAGCGCGGCCCTCTCCCTGTCCGACACAGGCAGGCGCTCGAAGGCGCGGACGAGCCACGCGAGTTCGTTGCGAGCCGACCCGCTCGCGGCGCGCAGGTATTCGCCGAAGGGGAAGTAGGTCTCGACGTAGGCGTTCTCTTCGAGGAGCGGCAGCAGGCGCGGCAGGACTGAGGCGAGTTGTCCCTCTTCCGCGTAGCCTTCCCAGTCGAGCCGCACGCGCGCGCCGTGACGCGCGGCGAGTTGGCGCACGACGTCGTAACTGAAGATTGCCGAAAAGGAAGTCCCCGCGATGCCGGACACTTCGGGCCGCTCGAACTCCGCGAAGTCTTCGACCCCGCCCTCGCGCAGCACGTCCACGCGCTGTTTGAAAGTGTCGAGAATCTTTTCGGTCTGCCGGAGGAGCGCACGATTCAGCGGGTAGGCGCGCAGGAAGAGGAGGATTTCGTGAAAGCGGATGAGCGAGGCAGCGTCACGGAACTTGCGCCGCGCAGCTTGCGCCAGCGTGCTCGTCAAACGCCCGCGCGCGCCCTTCGACGCCGGGCGCTTCAGCTCGTCGAGCCGTTCGAGCAGTTGTTCGAGTGTCGGGGTCGGCACGCTTCTCCACTCACGGGCGGGATGAATTCGGGACGCCAGCGCCGGGCGCTCTCGCAGGCCAAACCGAAACTATGCTTCGGGGCGAGTCGCTGGTAGAATCCCTCTCCCGACAAATCGGTTTCGGCGGACAGGGCCGGAAGACTCCGGCAATTACTCATCTCAAACTGGAAGGAACTCTTCTCTCGCTCACGCGAAAAACCCATTGACCGCGTCCCGGACGCCAATCCTCTTACAGGAGAACAAAGATGCGCAAGCTCAAAAATACGACGCTCGCCGCCGCGCTGCTGCTCGCCGCCGCCACCACGGTCCTCGCCATCACTTACGGGCAGCCCGACGGCAACCGCCACCCGAACGTCGGCGCGCTCGTCGGCACCTTCAACGGCCAGACTTACCCCTACTGCTCGGGCACGCTCATCTCGCCCACCGTCTTCCTCACCGCCGCGCACTGCAACATCGGGACCTCGACCGTCTACGTCACCTTCGACACGAAATTCACTTCGCGCTCAAAGCTCTACACGGGGACTTTCTATTCCGACCCCGCTTACAATTGGTCGCAGAACGACCCGCACGACATCGCCGTCGTCGTCTTCGATAAGCCGATCCGTGGCATCACCCCGGCGCAACTGCCAACGCTCGGCCAGTTCGACAGCCTGAGCGTCAACCAGCAGTTCACGGTGGTGGGCTACGGCGGGCAGGAGCCGGTTAATCAGCCGGGCGGCCCGGTCATCGGCTACCTCGACACGCGCGCTACGGCGATTCGGGCGGCCCGAACTTCCTCGGCGCCGGCGCGACCGAGACCAACATCATCGCCGGGACGACCATCACCGGCGACGCCCTGTGCAAATCCACCAACGTCATCTACCGCCTCGACACCGTCTCGGCGCGCAACTTCCTGAGTGCCTTCGTGGCGCTGCCTTAGAGTGGTCGAAGGAGAGGGCGCAAGACAATAGCCGGGGGCGGCGCTAGGGCATTCGCCTTCGCTCGCCCCCGGCTATTAACTTTATCTCCTGCGGGGATTGTAGTGTTGCGTCGCGCGCGCTACTCTCTGCCCTCGAACCGGAAGGTGAGCTTGCCTTCTTCTTCGCCGACCGAAACCATGCCGCCCGTCTGCAGCTTGCCGAAGAGGATTTCCTCGGCGACATGCGCTTTGATTTCTGTCTGGATCAGTCGCGCCATCGGGCGCGCGCCGAACTGCCGGTCGTAGCCGCGCCCGGCGAGCCAGCGGCGCGCGCCTTCGGTCAGCTCGACGCCGACATTCTTCTCGGCGAGCTGCGCGCGCAACTCCGCGACGAACTTATCCACGACGCGCTCGATGGTCTCGAACGAGAGCGGCGCAAAGGCGATCCACGCGTCGAGCCGGTTGCGGAACTCGGGACTGAACGTGCGCTCAATCGCGCCACGACCGATGCCGGTGGCCGAACCCTCCTGCTGCCTCTGAAATCCTATCTTCGCGTCGCTCATCTCGCGCGCCCCGGCGTTGGTCGTCATGATGAGGATGACGTTGTGGAAGTCCGCGCGCTTGCCGTTGTTATCCGTCAGCGTCCCGTGATCCATCACCTGCAAGAGGATGTTGAAGAGATTCGGGTGCGCCTTCTCGATTTCGTCGAGGACGAGCACGGCGTAGGGAGTCTTGTTGACGGCGTCGGTGAGGAGTCCGCCCTGATCGAAGCCGACGTAGCCGGGCGGCGCGCCGATGAGCCGCGAGACCGTGTGCGGCTCCATATATTCGCTCATGTCGAAGCGCAGGAAGGCGACGCCGAGCGCGTGCGCGAGCTGCTTGGCGAGCTCAGTCTTGCCGACGCCCGTGGGGCCGGAGAAGAGGAACGAGCCGATGGGCTTTTCCGCCGCGCCGAGGCCCGAGCGCGAGAGCTTGATGGCGTTGACGACCTGCGTGATGGCGTGATCCTGCCCGTAGATGACCGACCTCAATTCGCTTTCGAGGTTTTGCAGGCGGTCGCGCTCAGTCCCGACGATGGTGCGCGGCGGAATCTTCGCGATGCGCGCGACGACCGTCTCGATCTCCTTGAGGCCGATCTCCGCGGGGCGCTCCTGCGCCGGCAAAAGTTTCACCATCGCGCCCGATTCGTCTATGACATCAATGGCCTTGTCGGGCAAAAAGCGGTCGTGGATGTGCTTGGCCGAAAGCTCGGCGGCGGCTCTCAGCGCTTCCGCCGAATAACGGACGCCGTGGTGCTCTTCGTAGTGCATCTTGAGGCCGTCGAGAATCTGGACGGTCTCTTCGACCGTCGGCTCGCCCACCTCTATCTTCTGGAAGCGGCGCGCGAGCGCACGGTCGCGCTCGAAGGCGGCCTTGTATTCGGGGTAGGTCGTCGAGCCGATGCAGCGAATCTCTCCGGAGGCGAGCACGGGCTTGATGATGTTCGAGGCGTCCATCGAGCCGCCCGAGACCGCGCCCGCGCCGACGATGGTGTGAATCTCGTCGATGAAGAGAATGCAGTTCGGCTTCTTCTTAAGCGCGTTGATGACGGCCTTCAAACGCTGCTCGAACTCGCCGCGGTACTTCGTGCCAGCCAGCAGCGCGCCCATGTCGAGCGCATAGACTTCCGCGCCTTTGAGCACGTCTGGCACGTCGCCTTTCTGAATCTTGAGCGCGAGGCCCTCGGCAATCGCGGTCTTCCCGACGCCGGGGTCGCCCACGAAGATGGGATTGTTCTTGCGCCTTCGGCAGAGCACCTGAATCGTCCGCAGGAGTTCGGGCGCGCGCCCGATGAGCGGGTCAATGCGCCCCTCGGCGGCGCGCTCGACGAGGTTCGAGGCGTAGGCCGTGAGCGGGTCTCGCGCCGCCTGCGCTTCGTCCGTCCCGGCGTCGCTCGCGCCCCCCTCGGTGAGGAAGTCGCCGCCCGCGCCGTCGCCGGAAATCTTCGAGACGCCGTGCGCCAGATAGTTGAGCACGTCGAGCCGCGTCACGCCCTGCTTCTTCAAGAGGTAGACGGCATGCGAGTTCGCGGCCTGAAAGAGCGCGGCCAGAACGTTCCCGCCGTCCACCTCTTTCTGCCCTGAGCCTTCGGCCTGCAAGAGCGCGTACTCGACGACGCGCTGGAAGGCCGCCGTGTACTCGGGCAGCAAATCGCTCGCCGCCGGAACCTTCTCCAGCTTCTCGCCGAAGAAAGTCTCAAGCTCCTGCACGAGCGGCTCGACACGCCCGCCGCACTGCCTGAGCACGTTCGTCGCCGTCTTCTCGTGGAGCAGCGCGTAGAGCAGGTGTTCGAGCGTCACGTACTCGTGGCGGCGCGTGATCGCCTCGGTCGCCGCGAAGTTTAAGGTTTCCTGTAATTCTTTGGTTATCATAAAAAGCCGTAAACCGTGACAGGCGACAGGTGATGAGTTAAGAAGTCTTCCGAGCCCGTCTTCATCGCTTCTCCTGCCCCTTTGATGCCGTCAGTCGCCTTGCGGTTCCTCTTCGAGCGTGCAGAGCAGAGGGTACTCGCCGGCGCGGGCGAGATGCGTGACGCGCTCGACCTTCATCTCAGCGACCTCGTAGGTGTAGACGCCCGCGACGCCCACCCCTTGCGTGTGCACCGCCATCATAATGCGAAAGGCGTCCGCGTCCGTCTTCTGGAAGACGGTTTCGAGGACGTAGATGACGAACTCCATCGTCGTGTAGTCGTCGTTATGGAGCAGGACGCGATAGAGCGGGGGCTTCTTGAGCTTCTCCCGCGTCTCGGTGGCGACCTCCTCGTCGAATCCGTACTCGCGCTCCGGCATGTGACGAGTTTAGAAGGCGGAGGGCAAAAGGCAAAGCGCGGAGACGGAGGGCGGCGGCGGCGACCCGTTTTGATTTATCATCGGCGGAATGGTTTTAGTGCGCTTCCCTGACCCGCGTGACTCGACGCCCGAAGGCATCGTCGCCGTCGGCGGCGAGCCGCGCCCCGAGTTTCTCTCAGAGGCTTACCGCAGAGGCATCTTCCCGTGGCCCGTTGACGGCTATCCTCTGCTCTGGTTCAGCCCGACGGAGCGCGGCGTGCTCGACTTCGCCGAGCTGCACATCCCGCGCAGCCTCGCGCGCGCGCGCCGGCGCACGACGCTCGGCTTCACGATAGACCGCGCCTTCGGGCGCGTCATCCGCGCCTGCGCCGCCATCCCGCGCGCACACGAAGACGGCACATGGATCAAGCCGGAGGTCATCGAAGGCTACTGCGATTTCCAACGTCTCGGCCACGCGCACAGCGTCGAGGCGTGGGAGGGCGAGACGTTGGTCGGCGGCCTCTACGGCGTAGACGCCGGCGGCGCGTTCGCGGGCGAGAGCATGTTCCATTTGCGCCCCAACGCCTCGAAACTCGCGCTCCTGTTTCTCATCGAGCACCTCCGCGCGCGCGGGCTCGAATGGCTCGACATTCAGGTCCTCACGCCGCACATGGAAGCCCTCGGCGCGAAGCTCATCCCGCGCGATGCCTTCCTCGAACGCCTCGCGCGCGAGCAAGGGCGCGGGCTGAAGCTCTTCGGGGCAGAAGCCCGACCGTGAGGGAGAGCATCGGACAGTGAGCAGTAAGCAGTAAGCAGTGAGCAGTGAGCAGTCAAGACCGATTAGCCGTCTTGACTGCTCACTGCTCACTGCTTACTGCTCACTGTCGTGCTTCTGCCTCTCCCGCCTCGCCGCTCAACTCACGCAAAAGCGCGGCGGTCGCTGCGGCCTTCGCCTCCCACCACGCCGCGACCTGCCCGAGCGCAGCGCGGCGCGCGCGGTGCAGCGCGGCGCGGCGCGCGGCCTCTTCCGCGAGCCAGCCGAGCACGCCCGCCGCGTCCTGACCGAGGAGCGACTTGAGCGTGAACCTCCGCTCGCCCGCCCGCGCGCCGAGATTGAGCGAGCGCGCCGCGCGGTTGAGGTCGGAGCGCACGAGAATCAAACCGCTCCGCGCGGGCGCGAGGAGCGACTGCGAGAACTCCTCGAACGAGTGCGCGCGCGGGTCGGCCAGCCCCCCTGCGGCGCGGAGATGTGCGGGCAGCGCGTCCTGCGCTCCCAACGTCGCGGCCTCTTCCAGCAGCGCCTTCGAGAGCAGTTCTCCCCACCCCCGGTAAAACGGCGGTGCGATCTCCGAGAATTTGTCCAGATAGACCATCGCCCAACTCAGAAGGTGCTCCCACAGCAGAGCCTTCCGCGCGCCGCGCCAGCCCGCGCGCCTCGCCTCGCCGCTCTCGGCTTCCTCCAGCTCGACGAGCCGCGCGTAGAGCGCCAGCAGAGACGAGAGGTGGTCGGCCTCCGCGGGCGGCGTCTGCCCGAGAGCACGCCAGAAGCCCGCGACGCGTTCGCGCGCCTCGCCGCCCAGCATCCCCTCCGCGCCCAGATAGACCGAGGCATACGGGTAAAGTTGGAAGACGAAAACTTCCGTGTACTCGCTTGCCATGGGCGGCGTGCCGAGTGCGAGCGACTCTGCGAGGCGCGCGGCGCTCGCTCCGTCCGAAGGCGGCTCGGCCAGTGCTGCAAGTGCGCGGAAGAGTTCCATGCGGAAGAAATCTTGCTAATCCGCCTCGACGGGTTCGGGTTCGGAGGGCAGGCGGTAAAAGTCGCGCGCGGGTTTCAAGGGGCGCAGGAGCCAGTAGGGACGGCGCGTGCCGTCGGGCGAGTGCTGGTCGGCGGGGCGCGTGAACTGGAGCCACGCGCGGTAGACTTCGCGCGACTTCGCGGTGTCCACCGAGATGTCGCCGTAGAGGTCGCCCGGCGCGGCCCTTTTGACGCGCACGGCCTGATGCCAGCAGTGCATGCCGGAGATGGGGTCGGGGTGGACGGGGAAGGTTAAATTCTGGTGGACGCCGACATCAGTCCACCAGATGCGGTTGGTGTCAGGGTCGGAGGACGTGTAAGGCTCAACGCCGCGCTCGCGTTTCAAGCCCCACTCGTCTCCCCGATGGTCGAGCGAGACGGTCGCCATCAACTGCCGCGCGCCTTCTTCCTTGAGCCGCCAGCGCCCCATGTGGTGACTGCACGCGACGACGCCGGGGCGGATGCCTTCGGTGACCCACGCGCGGACGACGAAGTGGCCCGTCTCAGTCTCGACGCGCACGAGGTCGCCGGTTCCGACTCCGACCTGCGCCGCGTGCGTCGGGTGAATCCAGAGCGGGTTGGTGTGCGCGATTTCGTTGAGCCACTTCGCGTTCGCGCTCCGCGTGTGAATCTGCACGGCGAGCCGGAAGGTCGAGATGAGCACGGTCTGGTCCGCGTCGAGGTTGTCGGGGTGGATGTGGCTCTTGATGTAGACGGGCGTGCTGTACTCGTGCCAGCCCCAGTCGGCCAGCGTCTTCGAGTAGAATTCGAGCCGCCCGCTCGGCGTCGGGAAGCCGCGTAAACGCCGCCCGTCAACCTCGACGCCGACGAAGCGACGGCCTTCGGCGTCGGCGTCAGGCGTCGGGATGGGGACGATGTTCGACGATGCGGGCTTCGGCGTCCGCGTGTAGACGCGCTTGAAGCGATCCACGCGGATGTCTTCCAACTCTTCCGCCGGGACTTCCTCCTCGTAAATCGCGCCGACCTTTTTGCGCACCTCGAACGAGCCGTAGCGCCGCATGAATTCGAGCGGCGTCAAACCTTCTTCAGCCGCGCGCTCGGGGAGCCCCGGCACCGAGTTCTCGAAGATGTAGGCGTAGTATTCGTCAACGCTCAAACGCTCGCCCGGACGCTGCTTCGATTCGGCGAACTGCCGGATGCCGAGCTGGCCGTCGGGATCAATGCGCCACGTCAGCTCAAGCCAGAATTCATTCTCCTCCCAGACCTCGCCGGGGTTGACCTCGCGCGTATCTCTGATTGTCTCGCCCGCGCGCTCGCGCGCCGCGCGCAGGACGGGCTGGCGGAAGCCGAGCCACTGCGCGTCGTGCGTCTCGTAAGAATGGATGTCGTGGCGCTCGGAGCCGAGGCCCATCGGCAGCACGTAATCGGCGAAGTAGGCGGTCTCGCTCCACATGGGCGTTAAGGCCACGTGGCAGCCGACTTTCGTTTCGTCGCGCAGCACTTCAATCCAAGAGAAGCCGTCGGGGTTCGTCCACACGGGGTTGTAGACGCGCGTGAAGTAAGTGTCCACGCGGCCCCTCCCGTCCTTGAGGAACTGCGGCAGCAGGAACGAAAGCTCGTTCATCGCGAGCGGGTACTCGCGCGGCCACGTCAGCTCGTTCCAGCGCGGCGGGTGCGGCGGTGTGTGGATGGGCTTCGGCAC
>JAIVJM010000349.1 GCA_020199995.1 Acidobacteriota bacterium
CCTGCAGGAGGATGTGGACGCGGTCGGAGTCTCGATTCTGAGCGGCGCACACAACACGCTATGCCCGCGCATCGTGCAGCTTCTTCGCGAGAACGGGCAGGACGATTGTCTCGTTCTGGTCGGCGGTATCGTTCCGCAGGAGGATATCTCGCGTCTCAAGGAGCAAGGTATCGCTGAAATCTTTCTTCCCGGGACTTCAACGGAGAATATCGTCAAGTTCCTGCGCGAGAACGTCCGTCCACGCGAATGACCGAGGCGTCCTTCCAGATTAAAGCCCTCAGTTATTTTTTGAGGAATCGCGCGATTCCGTTCTGGCAGTCTTCCGTCATCCGCGCGAGCGTATTCACATCAGCGCCTGCCTGCAAAGCAGCATCGAACGTCATACCGTCGATCTGGTAAAACAATCGTTTGGAGAGAATCACGGCCGATCGGCTCACCTGCTCGAACCTGGCGACGTAGTTCTCCACTTTCACTTCAAACTCATCTTCCCTGAAGATGTGATTTACGAGACCGATGCGCTCGGCTTCATCTGCGCTAATCTCCCCACCGAAAGCAATCAATTCGAAGGCGCGTTTCTCCGAAAGATTGCGTCGGAGGATTGCCATCACCATTGCCGGGACAAATCCAATCCTCACTTCGGGGTAGCCGAAGCGCGCCGATTCTGCCGCGAGAACGAGGTCGCAGGCGGTCGCGAGCCCACAGCCACCTGCCAATGCTCGGCCACGCACGGCCGCCAGGACCGGAACGCGCACCCGCCGAATCAAGGCGAATAATTCTAATAAGGATTGAGCATCTTCAAGGTTCTCGGTGACAGAGCTCTCCGAAATCTTTTGTAATGCTGCGAGATCTGCGCCGGAGCAGAAATCCGCGCCGGCACCCGTGATGACCGCAACCCGCACAGCGTCGTCGCTGTCCACCTCCCGCAAGGCCTCTTTGAGCCCGTCGATAAGGTCCTCATTCAACGCATTGCGCTTTTCAGGACGATTGAGGGTAATAAGCGCAACCGTACCCTCGACAGCGTAGATGACAGATTTGCTCTTGTTCATCCGGTGATTATTCCTGCGAGCCCAAGGCGCTCGGGACTAAGGCTCAGCGAGAAAACTTTGAAGCGCTGCGTTCACTTCCTCGACCGCTTCGTTCTGCACCCAGTGTGCACTCGTCTTAATTCGTACTTCTCTATAGGAAGCCGCAACATAGGCGTTCACGTTGCGCACCCGTCCCCTTTTCATGAACATCGAGAAGACATTGGCTCGATAATAGTTGAGCGCTGCTGTCAACGCTCCCGGTTCGCGCAGCGCTTTTTTGTAAACAGCAATATCTGTGTCGGTAAAAGTGCCGGGACGCACGACAGTTTTCTTAAATATTCGCTCGACGAAGGCATAGTCTCTGGCGCTCATCAACCATTCCGGCAGCAGCGGGAGCTGGAAGAAGAGCATGTACCAGCTCCTCAGAGCCTGCCGGAAAGTCATGTTGGCGCGCCAGACAGCCATCGGCGGAACCTGCATGGCGACGTGTTTCCAGACGTACTCGGGATTCCTCTGGGCCACCGCCCACGAAACGCCCGCGCCCCAGTCGTGCCCGATTATGGCCGCCTGTTGAGCTCCAAAATGGCGAATCAGACCAAGCACGTCATCCACCAGTAGATCTATCTTGTAGTCTTCTACACGCGTGGGCTTGTCACTCAAGTTGAAGCCGCGCATGTCGGGTGCGACCACCGTGTAGTGTTCGCCGAGCGCGTTCAACTGGTGTCTCCACGAGTACCAGCATTCGGGAAAACCATGCAACAGGATGACAAGTCTTCCGCCGCTTCCCCGTTCGGCATAATGCAAGCGCACTCCGCCGATCTGCGCGTACCCGTGACGGATGGAGGACTCAAGGTTTATCAGGGCCTCGTTCATCAATTTAGTCCCAGGGTTTTTGCTTCATCGTCGCTGATTTCAATTTCCATACGCAAGAGGGCCGTCGAGAAGGTCTTCCCCTGTGCGTCGGTCAACAAGGAGAGTGTGCCGCCGCCACCCAGGCTTTCATGAAGCAGGAAGTTGAGTGCCGAGAGAATAGGCAGTTCGAAGCGTTCCACTTTGCCTTTGCATATTCCCTTGAAGTGCGATTTGACCCGGTCGGCCGTCACCTCGCGTGTGAGCAGAGGATAATAGTCAGGGCTAAGCGCGATGAGTCCGACATTCGCTGTATCGCCTTTATCGCCGGAGCGCGCGTGGGCGAGCTTCGTTAGCTGAATCTTCATGATCTGGTTTGAATAGTAATTATGTCACCTCAACAGCGTTGCTCAAAAACCGATCGGCGCTAGTTGAGTATCACCTCACGCTTCGACAACCTCGATCCGCGGCTCGATCTCCGTCTTCGGAATCAGCGCGGGCCAGAAAGCTACGATCTCTTCGACCTTCGGCCGGCCACCTGCAAAGCCAGTCACGCCAGGCGGGCCCGTCAGAATCAGTGGCGCGATCTCTTTGGTGAAACCTTCGACGGCTTTTTTGTCACTGCCACGCACGGCGATTCGCAGCTGCACTTCCGCGAGATCTGGAGAAGGTTCTCCCGCCAACGGCCCATGTGTCGCGTTGGCGCCGACAAACTCCGTCAGGATCTGATCGAAGCGCAGACCTGCTCGCTCGAGCCGATCGCGGACTATTCTGTCCGCTGCCTGCGCCTTTTCATAGGCGTCAGGCCACGAATATACGAGCGTTCCAACCGTCGGGGATGCTTTGCCAGTCGTACTGGCAGTTGCCGCCTGAAGATTGAGCGCCGCATTCGATGATGTGTCCCGCGATCGTCCCAGCGGCGAGTCGATCCCAATCCTCCTCGCCCCAGCCGAACTCAAAAATAATTGGAGCGAGCGTCAGGCCCGTATCTGTTGCCCGTCCCGTGATGACAATTTGTGCGCCCTGCCTTAGTGCTGCAACCATCGGCCACGCGCCGAGATAAACGTTGGCGCTCTGGATTCGATCACGGACTGTTGAGAGCGGGTCGCCGGTGTCCATGTTGCGAAGCTCGATACCGCGGGAGATGAACTCATCGATACGCTCCATAATGTCGTCACCCGTGACGATGCCTATCCGAAACTTCCCGCTGAGATCAAGGTCACCTGCCACCACACGCACCGCGTTGGCGCAGCCTTCAACGTTGACGCCCCCGGCGTTCGCCGTCACGCATATGTTTCGCTCGACGCAGGCTGGCAGTATCTGCTTCATCAAAGGAACGAAATCACGCGCATACCCGGCGGCCGCGTCGCGCGTCCGCTGCTTCTGCATGATCGACATCGTAACTTCGGCCAGATAGTCGAGCATTAGATAGTCGATCTGCCCGCCTTCCACCTGGCGCACGGGTGCGTCCGGCAGATCTCCCCAAAAGCCTTGACCGCTAGCGATACGAACCTTCTCTTTCATGTCACTAAACAGTAGCCAGTAAACGCTATCTAGTCAAAGGCACCGCTTAAATGATGACCACTGCGGTGGCGATTCAAAAGCAAGAGGCGCGGGCCGCGCATCCGGTTGCCGGAATGCGTCGCCCGCGCCAAAACCATCAAGCGACTCTGGTGTCAGAATCCTCAAGCGGCACGGATGTTACGTCTCATCCATCCGTAAGCCTAGTTAGAGTGTGTCATAGGCGTCGGAGGCTTGATAGCCGAACGTGGCCGCGCCCGACGCCGACCGCGCCGCCCCGCGGCGCCGCTTCCACTTGGACTAAATGAAAACTGGCGCGTTCCGCCGCCCACGCTTTCCAGCATCAGGCCGGCCCCGACTTTTCTCGCGCGCAAAGAGACGGCTGGAAGCGGAGAGGGCTGTGCCCCCGTGCTCGCGGTCATCTGGGGTTTCCCGAACATCATCGTGACTGCCGTGTAATTGCAGGTCGTAACGGCGACAACCCGGCCTTCCAGGG
>JAIVJM010000091.1 GCA_020199995.1 Acidobacteriota bacterium
AAGCGCCGCCCGCCTTCAGTATGCCGAGCAGCCCGACGACCATCTCCGCCGAACGCTCCACGCAGATGCCGACCCTCGTCTCCGGCCCGACGCCGAGCGCGCGCAGGTGACGCGCGAGTCGGTCAGAACGCGCGTCTAGCTCCGCGTACGTCAGCTCTTCGCCGTTGAAGGCGACGGCGGCCGCGTCGGGCGTGCGCGCGGCCTGCGCTTCGAACAGCTCTTGCAGGCAGCAGTCGGAGGGGTGGTCGGCGGCCGTCGAATTCCACTCGACGAGCAGGCGGCGTCGCTCCCCGTCGGTCAGGATGTTCAACTCGGAGATACGCCGCTCGGGGTCTGCGGCGAAGCCTTCGAGCAGCGTCGCGATGTGGCCGAGCATCCTGCGCGCGGAGTCCGCGTCGAAGCGCCGACAGTCGTGGACGATCTTCAGAGACAAACGGCCGTCGAGCTGCCCCTCGACCGTCAGCGGGAAGTCCGTCGATTCGACGAAGCGGAAGTCGCGCACCTCTATCCTACCGCCCGCGCGCGCGGGCGAGAGGTCGAGCGGGTAGTTTTCGAAGACGACGATGCTCTCGAAGAGCGTCCTGCCGCGCTCGACTTCGCTCCAACCCTGTATCTCCACGAGCGAGCTGAACTCGTAGCGCCGCGCCTCGGCCTGCTGCTCCTGTAGCCGCCTGAGCCAGGAGGCCAGCGAGTCGTCGGGCGTCACGCGCGCGCGCACGGGCAGCGTGTTGATGAAGAGGCCGACCATTGTCTCCGCGCCTTCGAGGGTCGAAGGGCGGCCGGCGACGGCGTTGCCGAAGACCACGTCCGACTCGCCGCTGTAAGAACTCAGGAGCAGCGCCCAGGCGCCCTGCAAGAGCGTGTTCAAAGTCAGGCGGTGGCGCCGCGCCGCGTTCTGTATCGCGGCCGTCGCCTCCGTGGAGAGTTGCAGGTGCTGCGTGTCGTCGCGCTTCGGGTCGCCGGGGCGCGCGCCCGCGTCCAGGCCGAGCGGGGTGGGCGCGCGGAAGCCGCGCAGCGCTTCGCGCCAGAACGCCTCGGCGCCCGCGGCGTCCCGCGCCTTGAGCCACGCGATGTAGTCGCGGAACGGGCGCGGGCGAGGCGGCGCGGGCGCGTGCTCGCCGCGCGCGGCCCTGTAGAGCGCGAGCACCTCGCCGAACAGAAGCGCCTTCGACCAGCCATCGAGCAGGATGTGGTGGTGGCTCCAGACGAGGCGGTACTCTTCCTCGCCGAGCCGCGCGAGCGAGAGGCGCACCAGCGGCGCGCTCGAAAGGTTGAAGCCCTTCGCGCAGCAGCGATTCGAGTTGCGCCTGCTGCTCGTCGGCCGCGAGCCTGCGCCAGTCGTGCGACTGCCACGGCAACTCGACGCGCCCGCGCACGACCTGCACAGGCTTCTCCAGGCCCTCCCAGATGAAGGCCGTGCGCAGCACCGCGTGGCGCGCGAGCGCCTCCCGCCACGCGCCCTCGAAGGCGGCGGGGTCGAGCGCGCCGCGCAGGTCGCAGACCATCTGCCGGAAGAAGACGTCCGCCTCAGGGTCGTAGAGACTCTGGAAGAGCATCCCCTCCTGCGTGGGCGAAAGCCTGTAAACGTCCTCTACGTTCTTCATGACTAGTTCGCGGCCTCGCCGACGCCGTCGAGCGCGTCGAGTAAGAGCGAGAGCTTGCCCATCTCCTGCTCGTCCATCTCGGCCAGCGGGAAGTCGGAGGCGCTGTAGCTGGCCGCCTCCGGGCGGCGGCACGACGAGACCACGGCGCGCACGGCCTCCGCGAAGTTCTCCGACAACCGCTCGACGGTCGCGCGCGCGTGCAACTCGGCCGCGTATACCCACTCGACGTGGAGGCGCCCGACGAGCACGACGGCGTTGACCTCTATCAGCCGCGCCCTGGGCGCGCGCGGGCTGCGCGTCGCGCCGCCGAACTCGCGCGCCGCGGCGAAGAGCAACGAACCGTCGAAGAGTTGGTCGAACTGGCCCAGGTAGTTGAAGCTCACTTCGGGCGCGGGCGCGGGCGCAGAGCTGAGCAGACGCATCGACTCATCGTCGCCGCACAGGTAGCGCAGCAGCCCGTAGCCGATGCCGCGCTGCGGCACGCCTCGTAGTCGCTCTTTGACCAGCCGGAGCGAGGCGCCGACGTTCCCCGCGGGGCCGAGGTCAACGCGCAAGGGGAAGTGCGTGGTGAACCAGCCGACCGTGCGCGAGAGGTCGCTGCCTTCGACCACGTCCTCGCGCCCGTGGCCTTCCATGTTGACGAGCAGCGAGCGCTCGCCCGTCCACGCGGCGAAGCCCTCCACGAGCGCCGCGAGCAGTGCCTCGTTGATCTGCGTATGGTGGACGGCGGGCACGTCCTGTAGGAGTGCGCGCGTCTCTTCGTCGTCGAAGACGAGCCGCAGCCGCCCGGCCGCGCCCTCGGTGTTCGCGCCGCCCTCGAAGTCGGTCGGCAGCGGTGCGGCCTCGGGCGTCTCGCGCAGCCAGTAGTCGAGCTCGCCCTTCAGCCCCCCGGA
Source organism: Acidobacteriota bacterium (assembly GCA_020199995.1). Lineage (GTDB taxonomy): Bacteria > Acidobacteriota > Blastocatellia > Pyrinomonadales > Pyrinomonadaceae > JAIVJM01. The sequence goes on from JAIVJM010000091.1 coordinate 2,498, forward strand.
GCGCGCGTACTCTTCCAACTTCTCCGCCCAGTGCTTGAACGAGGTCGTCTTCGGCGGGAGCGCGACGGGGCGGCCCACGCTCAACTGCGCGTAGGCGGTCTCAAGGTCTCCCAGCAGCACGCGCCAAGAGACGCCGTCAACCGCGAGGTGATGGGCGACGATCTCCATCCGCGGCGCGCGCCCCGCGCCGAGTACGAAGAGGCACGCGCGCACGAGCGGGCCTTCCGAGAGGTTCAGGCTCGCCTGCAACGCGGCGGCCTTCTCTTCGAACGCGGTCTCCTGCTCGGCCCCCTCGAACGCGGAGAGGTCGACGCGCGAAAGCAGTTCGGCCTCTTCGGCCCCCGCGTTCCACTGTCGCCACCCGCCGGCCTCGCGCGCGAAGCGCAGGCGCAGCGCGTCGTGGTGCGCGACGAGCGCCATGAGTGCCGCGCACATCGTGTCGAACTCGACCGCGCGGCTCAGCTCCAGCGTCATGGACTGATTCCAGTGGTGCGGCTCGGGCAGCTCCATCTCGAAGAACCAACGCTGGATCGGCGTCAGCGGCACGCCGCCCGTCACCGAACCCTGCTCGGCGTTCGCCTGCGCGGTCTGCCCCGCGACGGCCGCGAGTTCCGCGACCGTCTGGTGTTGGAATATCTGGGTCGGGGTGAGGCGCAGGCCCGCCTGGTTGGCCCGCCCGATTATCTGGATGCTGAGGATCGAGTCGCCTCCGAGCTCGAAGAAGTTGTCGTTGATGCCGACGCGCTCGACGCGAAGCACCTGCTTCCAGATGTCCGCGAGCGCCCGCTCGGCGGGCGTCCGCGGCTCCGCGCAGGCGCGGGCCGACGCCGCGCCTTGCGCCTCCTGCGGCTCGGGCAGCGCCCCGTAGTCTATCTTTCCGTTGAGCGTCAGGGGGAAGCGCTTGAGGTGGACGAAGACGTTCGGGATCGTCTCCTCGATGATGCTCTCGGCGAGGAACTGCCGCAACTCGGTTCTGTCCACCTCGTGCCTCGACGCGTAGTAGGCGACGAGCGAGGCGCGGCCGCCCCCTTCGACCCTGGTCACGACGACGCTCTCCCTGATCTTCGGGTGCTTGTTGAGCGCGGCGCGTATCTCGTCGAGCTCGACGCGGAAGCCGTGGAACTTGACCTGGTTGTCGGCGCGGCCGAGGAACTCAAGGTTGCCGTCGGGCAGGTAGCGCGCGAGGTCGCCCGTGCGGTAGAGGCGCTCGCCGGGGCGCGGGCCGAACGGGTCGGGGATGAACCTCTCGGCCGTCAGGTCGGGCCGGTTAAGGTAGTTGCGCGCGAGCTGCGCGCCGCCGACGTAAAGCTCGCCGAGAGCGCCGAGCGCCACGGGTCGGAGTTTGCCGTCGAGCAGGTAGATTTCGGTGTTCGGGAGCGGCCGCCCGAGCGGAACCGTCGGCGCGAGGTCGCCCCCCCCGCTCGTCGCGTGGTACGTGACGACGCCGACGGTCGTCTCGGTCGGGCCGTAGTGGTTGTAGACCTCACACTCCGGTGCCAGCTCGCGTACGCGCTGGACCGTCTCGCGGCGTGAAGCTTCGCCGCCGAGCACGAGGCGGCGGCGCGGCAAGACCTTTTGCGGCTCGGGCCACGTGAGGAGCGATTGCAGGTGCGAGGGGACGATCTTGAGGCAGTCGATCTCGTGGCGTTCGAAGTAGTCGGCGAAGGCGGCCGGGTCGCTCGCGCGGTCGTGTGAGAGGACGTGCAGGCGGCCGCCGCCGCACAGCGCCGGGAAGAGCATCGTGTTGCCGAGGTCTGCGGCGAACGTCGAGACGTACGCGTAGCTCGCGTCTGCGGGGAGCGACAGTCTCTCGGCGACGCCGTTTATGTAGTTGACGAGCTGCCTGTGCTCGACCGCCACGCCCTTCGGCACGCCGGTCGAGCCCGAGGTGAAGAGGACGTAGACGAGGTTGCCGCCGCTCACGCCGACCCCCTCAAGATTCTCGGCGCTCTCCGACGCGAACGACTCCGAATCGGCGTCGAGGCAGATGACGCGCGCGGGCTGGTTCGAGAGGCGGGCCGCGAGTTTCCGCTGTGTGAGGACGACGGGCGCGCGCACGTCTTCGAGTATGAAGCTCAGGCGCTCACGCGGCTGGCTCGGCTCGACGGGCACGTAAGCCCCGCCCGCCTTCATGATCGCGAACATGCCGACGATCATCTCGATGGAGCGCTCGACGCAGAGCCCCACGACCGTCTCGGGCCCGACGCCGAGCGAGCGCAGGCGGCGCGCGAGTCGGTTCGCGCGCGCGTTCAACTCGGCGTAGGTCAGCCGCTCGTCTTCGAAGACGAGCGCGACCGCATCGGGCGTGTGCGCGGCCTGTCGCTCGAAGAGCTGGTGGACGCACGCGTCCGCGTCTTCATACCGGCGGCGCGTGTCGTTGGCCCTGTAGAGGAGCCGGCGGCGCTCGCCTTCGCCGAGCAGCTCGAGCTCGGAGAGCGCGGCGTCGGGAGATTTCGCGTAAGCCCCGAGCAGTCTCTCGAATCGCGCGGCGAAGAGTTCGGCCGTGGGCGCGTCGAGCGACGCGGCGTCGAAGTGGAAATCCGCGAGGAGCGAGCCCTCGCCCTCGACGCAGCGGAGCTTGAGCTTGAAGCGGTCGGTGCGGGCGTCCTTCCTCAGCAGGTAGAACTTCAGCCCGGCGGCGTCGCGCTCTGAAGGCTCGGACTCGTGCTCGAAGCCCGCGTGCAGGAAGGGCTCGGCGCGGTCGGGGCCCGCGGACTTCTTCCCCTTCGGCCCCTCGTAGCTCTCCTGCCACTCGGCGGCCGCGCGCGCCCCCGCTTCGAGCTGGCCGACTATGTCGCCGAGCCGCGAGCCCGCGTCGAAGTGCGCGCGCACGGGCAGCCGGCGTTCGAACGGGCCGACTGACGGCGGCAGCTCTTCGCCGCCCGCGAAGAGTTGACCGACGACCACCTCCGACTGATTCGTCAGCCGCCAGAGGAGGGCTTGCCAGCACGCGTGCAGCACGACGGCCGTCGTCGTCCCGAGAGAGAGCGCGCCGGCGCGGATGGCTTCGAGCAGTTCGCCTTCGATCACGGCCATCATGCGCGCGGGCTCGAAGTCTTCGTCGCCGGCGCGCCTTCTCTCGCCGGGCAGCGTGAGCTCGCCCGACGCGCCCGCGAGCTGCGCCTGCCAGTACGCGCGCCCCTCCCTCGACTCTTCGCCCTCAAGCATCTCCTGCTGCCAGGCGGCGTAGTCCGCGTATTGCAGCGTCTCTTCGTCCGCGACTGCGCCGGGCGCTTCGTAGAGCGCGGCGAGCTCCGCGGTCAGCAGTTCGAGCGAGCGCGAGTCGGCGCAGAGCGAAGGCAGCGTGAGCAGAAGCACGGCTCGCTCGTCGGAGAGCGAGACGAGCGAGGCGTGGAGCGCCGGCCCGTGCTCAAGGTCGAACTCGCGCAGCCCCTCGCGCTCGAACAGCTTCTCGACTTCCGCCTCCTGCTCGCGCGCGTCGAGGCCGCGGAGGTCTACGTCCCGCCACGAAGGGCGGCCGTCGTCGTCGATCACCTGGAAGGGGATGCGCAGGCCGGGCCTCCGGCGGAAGGTCGTGCGCAGAATCTCGTACTTCGACGCGAGGCGGTTGAGCGCCCCGCGCAGCGCCGCGGCGTCGGCGCGCCCCTCGACGGAGACTGCGCACCGCGAGACGTACGCGCGCCCTCCCTCCTCCTGGAGGAGCCACAGGCGGGACTGCTGGCCCGAAAGCCTGAAGCCTTCTAGTTTCGATGTCGTCATGGCTGTCGTCGGAACGTTGATTTAAAGCTCTGACCTAGTGGGGAGACGGAAGGAGCTCGCGTGGCCCGTATCAGGAGGGCAGTTACTGCTGGGGAGCCTGGCCGGGTATCATTTCCCCCATGGTGACTAAAATCTTGCGCCGCCCCGTGTAGGGGTTGCGCCCGTGCGCGGTGAGCATGTTGTCGAGCATCAGTACGTCGCCCTCCCGCCAGGGGAAGGCGACGGCGGCCGCGCCGTAGACCTCGCGCACGGCGTCCATGACTCCGTCCTCGATGACCGAGCCGTCGCCGTAGTAGACGTTGCGCGGCAGGTTCTCTTCGCCGAAGAGCGAGAGCATCGAACGGCGCACGGCCGGGTCGAGACAAGAGACGTGGTGCGCCTGCATCTGGTTGAAGAAGACGCGCTCGCCCGTCTTCGGGTGGTCGGCCACGGCCGGGCAGAGCTTGCGCACGCGCAGGTGCCCCCCCTCAAGCCACTCGGCCTCCATCCCCGTGTGACGGCACCTCGCCTCGACGGCCGCGCGGTCGTTCGTGCGGAAGAAGTCCTGCCACCTCACGTCGAAGCCTTCGACGAAGTTGCGCACGTACAGAAGCCCCTTCCGCTCGAAGGGCTCTCGCAGCTCCGGGCGCATCTCGCGGTAGATGCGGCGGCAGTCCGCCACCGGCGTCTCGCCGCCCGTCTCCGCGGCCGTCTCGCAGAAGAACCAGATCTTGAGCGGCCAGCAGTGCATGTGCGAGCTTTCGTTGTGGAAGAGGATGGCCTGGTCGGCCGGGTAGGGCGTCGAGCCGTAGACCTTGCCGCCCACCTCCTCGCGCGGCAGGTCGGCGTACTCGTGGAAGAGGTCGTCGCACAGCGACTCCGCCAGCCGCTCGAACTCCGAAGCCGCCGACAGGTCGAAGCCGCGGAAGAGGATCGCGCCGTGCCTGAGCAGGTGCGACTCTACCAAATCGCGGTTGGCGCGCGCCCACGCGGACGGGACGACGTGCTCGGCCGCGGGCCGCAGCACGAGCGGCAGCAGCTCGCCCTCGCGCAAGGGCTCGGCCGTCACGACGCTGACTTCGGACAGATCGACGGCCCTCCGGCGCGCGCCCTTCAGCCTGCCGAGTTTCGACTCCTTCGCCGCCTGACTTTCCGGCGACCGCCTCTCTTCCACGTTTTGACTCCTCGTCTCGAAGGTAGTGAGCCGCGCTTCGGGGCGCGCGACGATGCCGCGCAGCAGGTTCTCGAAGCCTGCGCAGAGGCGCTCGGCGGTGGCGCGCTCGAAGAGCTCTTTGTTGTATTGCAGCAGGCCCGAGAGCAGCCCGCTCGTCTCGATGAGGAAGAGCACGAGGTCGAACCTCGCCACGCGGTGCTCGAACTCGAAGTGTTCGAGCGTCAGGCCCTCGACCTCGAAGCCGAGGCCGGGCCGCGCGAGCAGGAAGACTTCGAGCGGCGACATCGACTGCGCCCCGGACTCCCCCGCCCCGGCGCGGTGCGGACGCTGGACGATGAAGACACTCTCGAAGAGCGGCGAGCGGCTCGGGTC
>JAIVJM010000264.1 GCA_020199995.1 Acidobacteriota bacterium
ATGAGCACCCGGCAGGATTTCGTCACCAGCCCTTTGCCTTGAAAAGAGGCCCCGAGCCAGTAACCGATCTCCGTTTTCCGATTTGCCCAGTCCAAGTAGTTGTACTCGATTTGCCCGGCCATCTCGCCCATGTACCAGATGGCGATGCCAAACCCCTTATCTTCGGCAAACTGCGTCAGATTACGCTTGATGAAGCTCCGGGTATTTTCAATCGAATGGTCGTCTTTGAGCCATGGCGACCACTCTTTGATGTGAGTATGATTCCGTTCAATCAAAGCATTCAATTGTTCCGCATGTCGCGGCTCGATGAGGCTGAGTTCCGCCTCATCGTCAATCTTATAACTGAACATCTCCGTCACCATGCGAGAGCTGTCTGACGCAGGAATTCCTTGGCCGCCTGCAAAAGCATTCAACCAAACTGTCCCGAGCGCCCGGGGTGGCCGGGCCTCAAGCCGGATTTTAGAAGGTCGTGGTCTCCTCTTCGGCGACCAGAAAGAGAGGTTTCCCGCCGCTGGAGATCGAGACCGCATGCGCTACCGCCTGCTGCGCGCCCGCAGAAGCCGCGCATTCCTGGAGCGTTTCAAGCGACGGGAAGTGGAGCTCGGCTATCCTGTAGAAAGGAGGCGCGCTCCCGTCAGCCGTGCCCACCACCTTCGTCGCGACAAACTTCGTCATGCCTTTCATGGTATTTTCGTTCACCATCGGCACATGCTCTTCTGTGTAAGCCCGCTCGAAAATGTCCACGTCTTGCGGGTATGGATAGAGAACCACTAATTTCGCACCGGCCATATCTCCTCCGTATCCAGATGCTCGGATGCACTGTGCATCAGAGAGATGAAAGAGCAAGGTGCTTCTACGTTAGAACAGATGATAAGTCAATGCGCCGAAGCTATCTCTGCCGCTTCCCAACTACCAGTTGCCTTAACGCCCGCCTTACACCCGCGCCACTACCATCCGCCAGTTAAGACGCCCGTTTGCGCGTCTTAACCGAGCCCGCCCCGCGAAGCCCCCGGACGAATCGGCCCGTGTTACAGAATTTAGACCGGCTCACCTCCGGTGGAGTAGTAAGCCCGACGAGAATTTCCTGAGGCCGATGGCGAAAGGTGCTCGCCGTGCGCCGGGGAGACGCGAGGAGCGGGGCGCTTTCTATGCCGGAGAGGCCGCGAGGCGACGGCCTGCTCCCGCGCCCGCACGCGTCGTTCAGCGGCGGCTTCGCACGCGGGGCGCGTTTCGCGGGCAACCGCCGCCGGGCCACCATCATCCATCGCTGTAGCGTCGCGACTCTCCCGCTTGCCAAACACGCCTCTCTCTGGTGCAATGTCCCGTCGAAGGTTGTTCGCCCCTTTCACGGAGGAGATTCATGAAGACTCGAAGTTTCGCCCGCTCACTCTGCGCCCTCGCGCTCGTCCTCTGCCTCGGCGTGGCCGCCCTCGGAGACGTCATTCGCATGAAGGATGGTCAGGTCATCCGCGGCCAGATCGTCGGCTTCCGCGACCAGCAGTTCACCGTGCTCGTCGGGAGGGGCGAGCGCGGGCGGCGCAGCCGCATGACGATCTACATGGAGGATGTCGAGTCCATCGAGTTCGACGCGGGCACGAACGCCGACGCGGGCACGAATGACGGTGGGGCGGTCGAAGACGTGAGCCGCGCCGAACCCGCCCGCCCGCAGCCGACGCCCGCGCCGAGAGCGAGCGAGCCGCGTCCCTCAACGGGCACGTCGAACACGGGCGCGCGCCCCAACACCGGCACGTCGCAGCCTTCGGGCGGGACTGACTCGGCCTTCTTCCCCGTCCGCGTCCGCGTGCGCGCCGACAACTCGGCGAACGGCTGGACGGACAGCGGCCTCATGGTGCGGCGCGGCCAGCGCCTGCGGGTCTCGGCGACGGGGCGCGTCTCGCTCGGGCAGGGGCGCTTCTCCACTCCGACCGGGCTGCCGCGCGTCTTGGACACCGAGAAGCTGATGCGGAACGAGCCGACCGGGGGCTTGATCGCCGTCGTCGGCGACGACAACGACGAGTTCATCTTCATCGGCGCGAACCGCGAGTTCTACGCCCCGCGCGACGGGCGGCTCTTCCTCGGCGTCAACGAAGGCAACCTCGCAGACAACACCGGCACTTTCGACGCCCTCATCGAGGCCGAGCCCATCTCGAGCGGCGGTAACTGAGCGGGCAGCCGAGCCAACAGACGGCGCGCGCAGCGCATCAAAGAGCCGTGAATCGTCAATCGTCAAAAAGAAGAACGGTTCTTCACTCCTGACGATTGACGATTGACGGCCTTCACTGTCTTGACCATGTGCGAGGCCACGCCTTAGTATTCCCTTTGAAGAATTGTTGGAAAACGCGTCCTGCCTCTCTGCTTCCGAGGATTTTGCCGTCATGAAAAGCCTTTCCGCCCGCCGCGCTTTCGCGCTTGCCGTCGCGCTCTCGTTTCTCACGCTGCCGATCTCCGGTCTCGGAGTGGCCCGCGCCCAGTCGAGGCGCACGCCGCCGCAGGCCCCGCAGAAGAAGAACCCGCGACCCGGGCAGACGACCGACCCGCAGCAGGAGCCGCTCCCGCCCGACGTGGTCAACGACAAGAACCCCGAGATCGTCAAGGTCACGAGTTCTCTCGTCAACGTCGAGGCCGTCGTCTACGACAAGAAGACCAAGCAGATCGTGACGGGGCTCAAGAAGGAGAACTTCGCCGTCTTCGAGGACAACATCCAGAAGGAGATCACCAACTTCTCGACGCCGGAAGCGCCGATCACGGTGGCCGTGGTGCTCGAATACAGCAAGCTCGGGGCGGCACTGGGGGCCGCCGGCAGCGGCGGCATGGAGCCGGGCCAGTACGAGATGCTGCGCCCGATGGCGATGTTCCTCCAGCAGTTCATCAAGCCGCCCGACGACTACGTCTCGGTCGTCGCTTACGACATGCGTCCCACGCCGCTGACCGACTTCACAAACGACCCCGGACGCATCGGACAGGTCATCAACCTACTGCTCCGCAACCGCCCCGCGTCGCGTGAGGCCAACCTCTTCGACGCCCTCAAGCTCGTGCTCGTCGGCGGGCGCGCCGACTCGGTCGTTTTGGAGAACTCCGAGCAGCGCACCGCCGAATACGAGGGGATGGCGACGTTGCAGGGCCGCCGCCGCGCCGTCTTCCTCATCAGCACGGGCATCGACACCTTCAGCAAGATCAACTACGACGAGGCGCGCAAGATCGCGCAGAACGCGGGCGTCCCGATCTACATCGTCGGCACGGGCAACCTCTTCTTCAAGAGATACGGCGACCAGATGGGCGCGCTCGACGGGCTCTCCGGCTCGACCGACCCCGGTCGGATGACGATGCTTCAGGCGCAGAACGCGCTCCGCACCTTCGCCGAAGAGACGGGCGGGGCCTACTTCCCCGTCACTTTCGAGGGCGAGCTGCCCGCGGCGCTCCAAACCATCAACGCCCTCATGCGTAACCAGTACAGCCTCGGCTATAACCCCGGCGAGCGCCGAGACGGCAAGCGCCGCAAGCTCGTCGTCAAGGTAGATGTCAACGGCGACGGCCAGTACGACGACAAGGAGTTCATCGTCAAGAGCCGCCAGTTCTACAACGCGCCAAAGAGCTAGTAAGCAGTAAGCAGTGAGCGGTAAGCGGTAAGCAGTTATAAAAACAAAGGCAGCCGGTTGTCTCACAACCCGGCTGCTTTCTTCTTTTACTGCTTACTGCTTACCGCTTACTGCTCACTTTTCACACTCCATACAAGCGCAATCTGAACTCGTCGTTGAAGAGGTGCAGCTCGGACTTGCGGCCCGAGAAGAGGCGCGACTCGCGCAGCAGCGCGGGCAGTCCGCCGTGCGGGAGTTCGAGGCCGTAGGCCGGACTCTTGAAGATGGCGGCGAGCTGCGGGTTGAGGCGCTGCGGCAGGCCGTAGCGAATGGCGCGCTGGACGTAGGGCGCGAAGCCGCTCGCGCGGCGCGGGTTCGTGATCTCGATTGAGTTGTCGAAGACGTGGAGCCGCGTCGTCAGGTCGCGCAACACGAGGTCGCGGTGGACGAGCGCGTTCGAGAGCGCCTCCATGACCGCGCCGCGCTGGTAGTTGGCGCGCGCGGGCAGCGGCGGCGCTTCCCCTTCGGCGGCGGCGGCGGCGTGCCCGCCGGGGAACGTGCGCGGGCGCTTGTCCCAGAGGTCGCAGTAGCGCCCGACGAAGCGCATCGCCGACTCGAACACCGTGTGGAGGTTGCCCGCCAGCTGCACGCTCTCGATCTTCGGCGCTTGCGTGTTTGGGCCGGCGAAGCGGACGGCCTGAACCGCGGCGCGCGGGACAAGCTCCGCGACGCGCTCGTTGCGCCCGAAGAGCAGCATCCCGGCGAGGGTCGGCGCGAGGTTCCCGCCAATCACGCCGTTGACGCTCGGCGCGGCGAGCAGAAGGTCGCGCTCCAACACTTCGGCGGTCGGGTATCCGGCGGCGTCGCGCGTGCTGTCGAAGGCGTCGCCGTCGAACTCGCGCACGAAGCTCCAGAGGTGCGCCTCGTCAATGTCCTCGATGCGCGCGCCGGAAGCGACGATGTTCTCGTGCCGGAGTGGCCGCGCCTCGTCCATCAGCGCCGAGAGCTCCTCGCGCGTGGCCTCGCGCTTCTCCGCGCCGACGCGGATGAAGTAGCGCCCGTCGCGCGTGCGGTAGGGGCGTCGTTTGGCGTCTACATCCAAGGCGACGATGCGGAGCCCGTTGTCGAAGGCGATGAGGTCAATGTAAGGGAAGACCTGCGGGACGATGTCCTCGCGGCAGATGCGGACTAACTCGTCGCGGACGGCCTCGGCGTCGTCTACGCCCTCGACCCTCAGGTTGTCGTTGACGCCGAAGACGATGACGCCGCCGCCCGTGTTGGCGAGCGCGGCGATGCCCTGCGCGATCTTCTCGGGGTTCGAGAGTTTGACTTTGAGTTCGAGGAAGGTATCTTCGCCGCCGCGCACGAGCGTCAAAAGCTCCGCGCGCGAGGTCTGCTGGGCGGGAGTCGTCAGATACTCCTGGAAAGAGCGTTCCGTGAGCGGTTCGTGTCGCTGGTTGCGGAATTTTCTGCGAGCCATTTGTGTTAAGACGGGGCTGCCTGCTCAAAACCCGCCCGGATGCCTTCGGCGACTCTTACGGCGCTTTTGACGCCAACCCGAAGTCCCCCGGCACCTCTGGAATATTGTGGGCGCGCGCCCCTCCGGGCCTGACGCGCCGCTCAACCCATGATTTGACTGTTCTCTTCGCCGCCCCTGCCGGTCACGGCTTCGAGAATCTCCAGCTCGCGCCTTTCGAGCGCGCGACCCTGCGGCGCGATGAGTGCCAGATACAAGCCGACGGAAAGCGCCGCGAAGGCGGCGAGTATAACATACTTGACCGTGAGGCTCCGCGCGAAGTGCGCCGCCAGAACCGAGAGCGCGGGCGGCACAAGCAGCAGCAGAAAAAACGGTATGAGGAGGAAGCCGGCGAGTCCCGAACGGTTCATCCTCTTGCCGAACTCGACGCGCTTCGGGAAGCTCGTCGAGAGCCAGTTGCCGCCGAGCGGGAAGAGCGCCGCGAAGATGATGAACGAGAGTGCGACGAAGAGGAGCGTCTGCCCCGAGAGGTCTCGGAAGACGACGCCGCCCGCCGCCACGCTGGCCGCGACGAGCGCGGTGGTGACGGCGGTCACGGCGGCGTTCTTGGCGACGAGCAGACGCCTCCGGTCGAGCGGCGCGAGCACCAGCGCGCGCATCCCCGCGCCGTCGAAGCCGAAGAGGTTGGTCGAGAGCGGCGAGACCAGCATGAAGACGTAGAGCATCGCCGTGACCGTCCCCGCGCCCTCGGCGTAGGGCGTGAGCTGCGTCCAGCCCACGCGCGCGCTCCTTCCCGGCGCCATCCTGATGACGACCGTCAGCGCGACCGCCATCAAAGCGATGACGCGGAGCTGCGCGTTGCGCATGGCGTAGCGCAACTCCTTCTCGAAGAGCGCCGAGAACTGCGCCGACACGAAGGGCAGTTGCCAGCCCGCGTAGCGCCCCTCCGCGCGTCCCGCCTCGCGCGGCCCCTCGGGCGACCGCGTCGTGCGCTTCGCCTTGCCACCGCCGCCGCCCTCGACGCCGAGCGCCGTCCGCCGCGCGACGCGGTAAGTGACGTAAGCGAAGGCGAGCGTGTAGGCCGCGAGCGTCGCGAGCGCCGAAATATACGCGCCTCCGCCTTCAGACCGCAGCCCGTAGGCGAGCCCGTAGGCGTAGGCCCCCGGCGGCGTCCAGCGCGCGCCCAGAAAATATCCGCCGTAGCGCTCGACGAGCGGCATCAACTGCCCCATCAGGACACCTGAGAGCCCGAGCACCGCGCCGAAGAGCGCCAGCACAGTCTCGCCCCGCGTCCGCTTGCGCCGCATCAGCGAGCCGACGGCGACCGCCAGCATCTTCGCCAGCACCAGCCCGAAGGCCGCCGCCCACAACGCCAGCAACAGCGCGCGCCCCACGCCCCCGCTCGCCACCCCGGCGCCCACCCC
>JAIVJM010000350.1 GCA_020199995.1 Acidobacteriota bacterium
CCAGCGCAGGGCGGTGGCGTGGGGGGTGAGGCGGGCTTGAGACTCGAAGAGGTGATGGAGGCAGGAGGAGGAGGGGAAAGGCTCTCCGGTATCGTTCCAGACCTTGACCATCTCCTCCCGCTCGAAATCACTTAGTATCTCAAGCTCCCTTATCTCCTTATCAGGGTCTGCTACTATGTGTCGGAGAAGATTCTGAAAGTGCGAGGCCAGCCTCTTGATAGTCTGCTCCTCGAAGAGGTCCAGGTTGTATTCTATCTTCGCCTCCAGCCCTTCTCTCAGCTCCTTCACCCAGACGGTCAGGTCGAGCCGTGCCGAGCCGCTATCAATCTCGACCGGCTGTATCCGCAGCCCCTTCAATTCAAAGCCTTCAATTACCTCTTCGCCCATCGCAAACATTACTTGAAACAACGGCATGTGACTGAGACTGCGCTCCGGCTGAAGCTCCTCGACCAGCTTCTCGAAAGGTAATTCCTGAAAAGCGCTGGCCTTGAGCACACACTCTCGTTCGGCGTCGAACAGCTGCCTGAAGGTCATCTCCTGCGAAAACGCTGTTCTCAAGACGAGCGTGTTGACGAAGAGGCCGATTAAATCCTCGACGCCGGCATGGTTGCGTCCGGCGAAGGGGCTTCCGACCACGATCTCTCTCTGGCCGGTGTAGAGATGCAACAGCGCCTTGAAGGCGGCCAGCAGAGTGATGAAGAGTGTCGCCCCTCCGGCCCGGCTGAGTGCTTTCAGCTCCCGCAGCAATTCTGCTTCAAACAGCACGGTATAGCTCGCTCCGCGCGAGCTCTGCACGACTGGCCGGGGATAATCTGTCGGCAGCTCAAGGACGGGAGGCATTCCTTCGAGGTGATTCTTCCAATATGTAAGGTGGGTTTCCAAAACCTCGCCCTGCAAATAGTCCTGCTGCCACGCGGCGTAGTCTGCATACTGTATCGTCAATTCGTTGAGCGGCGATTCTTCTCCGTTCGCAAAACTCTCGTAAAGGAGCCTCAGCTCGTTAGCCAGAACTTTCATTGACCATCCGTCGGCGGCAATATGGTGGAGGGTCAATACCAGGACGTGCTCCGTCAGTTTAAGCCTCAGCAGATTTGCTCGCAGAAGCGGCGCCTGGCTTAAATCAAAAGGATGCCGCGCCTCTTCCATGATCAGTTTCTCCGCCTCTACCTGTCGGCTTTGCTCCTGCATATCGCGCAGGTCTACCACACGCAAATTCACGGCGGCGCTTTGTTCTATAACCGGCAAGGGTTGCCCTTCGACCGTCTCAATTCTCGTCCGCAGCACTTCATGTCTTCTTACTATCTCGGCGAAGCTCTTCTCCAGCGCCGCTTCGTCGAGCTCGCCCTCTAATCTGAATGCCGCAGGCATGTTGTAGACGGAGCTGTTCGGTTCCAGCTGATCCAGAAACCAGAGTCGCTGCTGCGCGTAGGAGAGCACGAGAGGCTGCTCATCGTTGCGCGCCTCAATACGCTTTCTACTGGCGGGCTCACCCTGCTTAATTGCCGCTTCTATATGCGCACTCAGCTGGGCGACGGAAGGCGACTCGAAGACCCTCCTCAGCGCTAACTCTATCTTGAAGACTTCCCCGATCCTCGACGCCGCCTGCGCCGCCAGCAGCGAGTGCCCTCCCAGCTCGAAGAAGCCGACCTCGTCCCCTCCCCCCACGCCCGCTCCCACCTCCGGCAGCGCCGCCCGATCCACCTTCCCGTTCGCCGTCAACGGCATCTCCAAAAGCTGCACCAACTCCCCCGGCACCATGTACTCCGGCAACCGCTCTCTTAAATACTGCTTCAGCTCTTTGCCCCGCAGTCCCTGCTTCCCGACCACGTACCCGACCAGCCGCTTGTCTCCACCCTCCCTCTCTCTCACTACCACCGCCGCCTGCTCCACCCCCTCGTGCCCGCTCAACACCTCTTCGATCTCCCCCAGCTCGATCCGGTAGCCCCGCACCTTGACCTGCTGGTCCTGCCGCCCCAGGTACTCCACCTCCCCGTACCGCCCGTATCGCCCAACGTCTCCCGTCCGGTACATCCGCCCCCCGCCCGCCTCGCCGTAGGGGTCGGGCACGAACCTCTCGGCCGTCAGCTCGGGCCGCCGCCAGTAGCCGCGCGCCAGCCCTTCGCCCGCCACGTAGATCTCCCCCGTCACCCCGGCCGGCACTAACCTCATCCGCCGGTCGAGCACGTAGACCCGCCCGTTGCCGATCGGCCTGCCGATGGCCGGGGCGCGCGTCGCCCCGCGCTCGACCAGGGCGTAAGTCGAGTAGGTCGTGTCCTCGCTCGGCCCGTAGAGGTTGAGCACCCGCCCGACTCGGGTGGTGGCGTAGAGCTCCTGCGCCAGGCTGTTGTGCAGCGCCTCGCCCGCCAGGTTGACCGTCCGCACGCCGGGGCCGACGGCGCGCCGGCGCACCAGCTCGGCGATGGCCGACGGGACGGTGTTAATCAGGCGCACGTCCCCGGCGGCTTCCAGTTCGGGCAACGCCAGGGCGTTGTCGGCCAGGATGACGCAGCCGCCGCACGAGAGCGGGGCGAAGAGCTCGAAGACGCTGAGGTCGAAGCAGACGGAGGTCGAGGCGAGCACGCCGCCCAACTCCTCGGCGGTGAAGGAGCGGCGCGCCCAGCTGATGAAGGCCACCGCGCTGTGGTGCTCGATGGCGACGCCCTTGGGCCTGCCCGTGGAGCCGGAGGTGTAGATGAGATAAGCGAGGTTAGAGGGAGTGGCCGCGCTCTCCACATCGGACAGTGTGTGAAGGTCGGAGGACTGGTCGGCATCCGGTGAAGTGTGCCGCGCGATCTCATCCCACTGCGCGTCGAGGCGCAGCAGCGTGCCGGCGAAGTCGGGGAAGATGGCCGTGTACTTCTCCTCGGTGATGAGCACGGGGGAGGAGGCGTCGTCGAGCATGAAGGCGAGGCGCTGGCGGGGGTAGGCGGGGTCGAGCGGCAGATAAGCGGCCCCGGCCTTGAGGGTGGCGAGCAGGGCGACGAGCAAGTCGGGCGTGCGGTCGAGGCAGACGGCGACGACGGAGTCCGCGCCGGCGCCTTCGTGCCGGAGGTAGCGTGCGAGCAGGTTAGCGCGGGAGTTGAGCTCGGCGTAGGTCAGGTGACGGCCACGCCAGCGCAGGGCGGTGGCGTGGGGGGTGAGGCGGGCTTGAGACTCGAAGAGGTGATGGAGGCAGGAGGAGGAGGGGAAAGGCTCTCCGGTATCGTTCCAGACCTTGACCATCTCCTCCCGCTC
>JAIVJM010000265.1 GCA_020199995.1 Acidobacteriota bacterium
GGATTCGCCATCGGCTTTTTCATCGCCAACTCACTGACGCGCCCCGGCGCACAGGTCGCCGCCACCACCACCACCGGCGCGCCCGCCTCGGACGGCGCGGCGGGGCCCCTCAAGCCCGAACAGATGGGCGGCGCGCTCCCGCTCGGACACCCTGAGGTCGGCGGCGGCGGCGAGGCCGAAGGTGGCGGGTCGGCGGCTGCGACTTCGCCCGAGGCGCAGGCCGCGATGGACGGAGCGGATCGCCGCGCGAAAGATTTCGAGGCGCAGGCAAACGCCGCGCGGGTCTTTTACAAGTTGAACGACTTCGACAAGGCTTCGCTCTACGCGGAACGCGCGCTCGCTTTGCAGCCGAAGGATTTCGAGGCGCTCGTCCTCGCGGGCAACGCGAAATACGACGCGGGCGATTTCGCCGGGGCCGCGCTCTTTTACGAACGCGCGCTCGAAATCAAGCCCGCCTCGCCGGACGTGCGGACGGATTTGGGCAACACCTTCTTCAACCGCCAGCCGCCGGACTTCACGCGCGCCATTGCTGAATACCGCAAGTCGGTTGCGATTGACCCGGCTCACGAATTCAGTTGGAAGAACATGGCCGCCGCGGCTCTCAACCTCCGCGACAAGGCGACGGCGCGCGACGCGGTCGAGCGGCTTGCCGCTCTCAACCCGCAGAATCCGGAACTCGGAGACCTGCGCCGGAAACTCGAAGCGCTGCCCTGACCTCGAACTCCACGCCATCTCTTCGCCGCGCCCGCTCCTGCGTTCGGGGCCGACAACTCCATCCCCCTCCCCGCGTGTGCGCTTCACTCTCGTCCGGCATCAGGGCGTTGCCTTCATCCACTCGACGCACCCGCGCAGGTGTTCGCGCATCTCCCCGGCGTTGGTCGTGTGAATTCGCCCGTGTCCGGGCAGCACCCACTCGAAGCTATAATCGAGGAGCCTTTGCATCGAGCGCGTCTGCTCCGGCCACGAGTACCAGCAGGCGCTGCGGAACGCGGTCAGTGTCTCACGCTTCGGCGACCACGCGAGGTGATCGCCAGTGAAGAGATACTTGTTTTTGTAGAGCAGAACCATGTGGCCGCGTGTGTGGCCCGGCGTCGGGATGGCGCGCAGTTCATCGTCTATCCGAATCTCTTCCAACCCTTCGACGACGCGCTCGACGCCGTAACGCGAAGCACAGTCGTCGGCGTGCATGATGCGGACAGCGCCGAACTTCCGCGCATAGGCTTCGTGGTCGGCCACGTCGTCGCGGTGCGTGAGGAAGATGGTGCGCACGCCGCCCAGCGCCTCGATACTTTTGACGAGCGGGCGTGAGAAGCGCGGCGAGTCCACGAGGATGTTTCCGCCCAACGCCACGGGCCGCACGACGAGATAGCTCCACGCGCCGAAACTCGACTCGGCGGTGAACCCGCAGAAATAGACGTTCCCGTCAATCAATTCGGGGAAGGCACTGACGGCGGCGCGCGTGTCGTGCCTCTGCGTCGCCCCTATTGACCCGGTGGGACACGCCACTAACGCTTTCATGGCCTGCCGCGTCTCCACTTCCGTCGAGGGCTGCCGGTGGACGCTCGACTGCTCGCCGTGGTCGCGGAACGTGAGCGGCGCGATCTGCCGGCACGCGTCGCAATCAATGCACGTCTCGTCCACAAAGAAGTCGCCCTCGATGTTCTGCGGCAGCCGCCGGGCCGGGTTAGCCATGCGGATAGTTTAAAGCTCAAAGCTCAAAGTTGGAAATGGAGCCGGAATGAGCCACAGAGGCACCGCAGACACGGAGAAGATACAAGGAAGAAGGAAGTTTGTTAGGTGGAGGGTTGAGTAGTTCCTTAAGCCTCGTAGTGGCATCAAGATGGGCTTCATTCACCCGACCCTCCCACAAAAACATTTCCCTTCTTCTTCTTCGCTGTGCCTGCGGTGTCTCCGTGGCGAATCTTCCTGTTTTGACTTTGAACTTACTTGCCGAGTCCGTAGAGGATGATTTCGGAAAGGCGGGACATGAGCAGGTACGCGGGATTGTCGGGCGTCCACTCGACGGCGGGCATGTCGTCGCAGGTGATGGCGAGCGCGATGCGGCCACGCGGGTGATAGATGAGCCCCACGTCGGCGCGCAGGGCGTCGAGAGCGCCGGACTTGGTCGCTTTCGTTGACTGCGAGAGCGTGCGCCAGATGCCGTTGCGCCCCTGCTCGCGCTTCATCAGGTCGAGCATCTCCTTCGAGGCCGCCGGGCTCAAGACCTCGCCGCGTTCGAGCATCTCCAGCAGCGCGACCATCTCGCGCGGGCTGCTGCGCCCGAGGCCGAAACGCTTGTTGGCTTCGATTTTCCCCTCGGCGCTCTCGCCGCCGCCGCCGATCTTGCGCATCAGACGGATGTCCTTCAAACCCAGCGCGGCCATGCGCGCGTTGACCGCGTCGGCGCTCAAAACGTCGAGCACAAGATTAGTCGCCGTGTTATCGCTGAGGATCATCATCAGCGTCACGGCGTCGCGGAACGTGAGTTTGAGCCCGTCGCCGAACTCCGTGAGGATGCCCGAGCCCGAAACTTTCTTCTCCTTCGTGAGCTGAAGCTCGTCGTCCCACTTCGCCTTCCCTTCCGCCACGCGCGCGAATGCCTCGACCATGACGGCGATTTTGATGGTGCTCGCCGTGCGGACGCGGTCGTCGCCGCCGAGTTCGTAGACCTCGCCGGTATCGAGATTCTTGGCGTAGAGGCTGACTTTACCCCTGAAGGCCGCGACCTCCGCCCTCACACGCGCGTCGAGAGCGGCCCGTGTCGGAGCGGCCTTCGACGCATCCCGCCCCGCCCGAAGCGTGCCCGCCGCAGCTTTCGGCGTCTGCGCTTCGACCCCGAAACTGAAGACAGACAACAGGGTGCAAGCGGCAATCAACCGACAGGCTGAAATCAACTGAAGAATGGACAGGCGCATTTTGCCTCCGCAGTGTGTTTTGAAATGATCAGTCGAAAGAGCTTAGAAACCGGCGCGCACGGATTCGTTGATGAACCCGGCGACGTCTTTGAGGTAAGGCTCGCTGCCGATGATCGAGAGGTTGTTGTGGCCCGCGCCGCGGACGATGACGAGCCGCTTCGGCTCGGGCGCAGCCGCGAAGAGTCTGTGCCCCTGCTCGACCGGAATCACTTCGTCGCGGTCGCCATGCGCCACGAGCACGGGGCAGCGGACGTGGGGCAGCTTTCCCATTGAGTCAAGGCGGTTCCTCAACAGCCTGTGCGTGAAGCGCGGAAGCCAGGGGATGATCGCCGCCGCCATGTCGCTCGCCGAGCTGAGCCCCGACTCAAGGATGAGCGCGCCGCACGGCCTTCGCGCCGCGACGTCAACCGCCGCCGCCGTCCCGAGCGATTGCCCGTAGAGCACGATCTTTTCCTGAGGCACCCCGCGCGCCTTCGAGACGTAGTCATACGCGGCGTCCGAATCTTCGTAAAGCCCTCGCTCGTCGGTCGCCGCTCCCTCGCTCCGCCCGTAGCCACGATAACCCAAGAGCAGCACGTCGAAACCTTTGCCGGCGAGGCTCCGGCCCAGCCAGTCGAGGTGGCTCAGGTTTCCCCCATTGCCGTGCAGGTAGATGATGGTCGCGGCGGCTGGCTGCCTCTCGGCGCGGACGAACCAGCCGTGCAGACGCGTGCCGTCGGCCAGCGCGAGCCAGACATCCTCTCGAACCTTCGCAGAAGGAAGTAGCCCAGAGGCAGTCCGATCAACGTGAAAATGAGAACCGAAATCATCGCGTAACGGAGCGCGAGAGCGCGCTCGCCGCGTCTGAGCGCCTGATATGAATCCGTGAAGAACATTCGGCGACGTCCCCCGAAGCGAGAAGGTCTTCCGGCGGCCAAACCCTGCGGGCCGGGGGCCGCCGACCTTGACAGTCGCTCTTGACACGCCCCGTGCGGCGAGGACGTTCCTTATTTATCGCCCGCGTGCCGTTCGAGATAGTCGAGCAGAACATTCGACATGACCTCCACGCCGACGACCAGACTCTCTTCGTCAACGTCGAACTCCGGAGTATGCCACCCGGCAGTGATGCCTCTGGCGCGGTTGCCGACGCCAAGGAAATAGTAGAAGCCGGGGACGACCTTCTGGTAGTTCGAGAAATCCTCGGCGGGCATGAACGGCTTAAGCGCGAGTGTGTTCTCAGCGCCGACGACGCCGCGGATGGTCGGCAGCGTCTCCTCGACGAGCGACGGCTCGTTGTAGGTGACGGGGTTGCTGCCCTCCATGCTCAGCTCGTAGGTCGCGCCGTAGGCGGCGGTGACGTTCTGGAGCGTCTCGCGCATCAAGCTCACTGATCGCTCACGCACCTGATTGTTGAGCGTCCGCATCGTGCCGGTCATCTTCACCTCGCTGGCGATGACGTTGAAGCGCGAGCCGCCGTTGATCGTCCCGACGGTAATGACGAGCGGCTCCAGAGGGTCAATTCGTCGGCTCCTGATTGTTTGCAGCGCCAGCACGCACTCGGAGGCGACGACCACCGCGTCAACCCCCAACTGCGGCTGTGCGCCGTGCGAATTCTTGCCGCGGATGGTGATGGTGAAGGTATCGGAGGAGGCCATCGCGGGGCCGGAGTGGAAGCCGATCTGCCCGGCCTGAACGTTCGGCTCGGTGTGGAGGCCGAAGATCGCCCGCGGGCGCGGATTGTCGAGCACGCCCTCTTTAATCATCAGCGTCGCCCCGCCCTCTTCGCCTTTGGGCGCGCCCTCCTCGGCGGGCTGGAAAATGAACTTGATCGAGCCGCGGACATCTTCGCGCATCCCCGCGAGGACTTCGGCGACGCCGAGCCCGACCGTGGTATGAACGTCGTGGCCGCAGGCGTGCATGACGCCGGGCGTCTGCGACTTGTGGGGCACGTCCTTCGTCTCATTGATGGGCAGCGCGTCCATGTCGGCGCGGACGGCGACGACCGGCCCCGGCCTGCCGCCCACCAGCATCGCCGTCACGCCGTGGCGCGCAACACCCGTCCGGATGTCCATGAGCCCCAACGCCTTCAGCTTCTCGGCCACCAGCCGCGCCGTGCGCTCCTCGCGGTTCGATAGTTCCGGATGCATGTGCAGGTCGCGTCGCCGCGCGATTAACTGTTCGCGCAACCCTTCTGCCGCGCGCGAGATTCTTTGCTGCCTCGCCGCGTCTGCCGCCCCGGCCCAGGCGTTGTTTGTTCTCACTTTAGGCGCGGCGAAAATGTTTGAGACGGCCACCAACAGCACGATTAAAAGGAAGCGTCTACTCTTCATCCTTCATCCCTCATCCTTCATCCCTGCGTGAGCGCCATCCCTCACGGTCGGGCTGGCGGCCACGTGTTTGTTTATCTCGCGTGGTCGCGCTGCGTCCGCCGGTAGAGTGTTAAACCGAACCACAACTCCCAGAAGAGCGCCAGCGTGACGAGGACTGAGACCACCGCGACGAGTTGAGATTCGAGAACCTTCTGGACGACGACGTAGACCGCCGCCGAGATGCCGAGCGCCAGCGGAACGAGCGCGGCGACCACCATCCGGCTCGCGAAGCGGTGAAAATGCTCGGTCTCTTCGCCGCGCTCGACGATGCGGTGATACGCAGCCGGAGTCATCAACAGGATAATCGTCAACGCGATCAGCAGCAGGCTCGCCAGATGCATGTACTTCGACACGTCGGGCAGTTTGTCGAAGCTCTCCATCAGCACCGCCACGAACAGGAACCCGAGCAGGGCCTGCGCGCCCGGCAGGATGAGCCGCGCTTCGGTCAGGACGTGCTCGATTTTGTCGCTCAGCTTCGCGCCTTCGTCTTTTTTCCCCTCGACCTTTTCGTCCATCACCGCCGCCTCCGATATTTCCGCCGCGCGTTCGCGTCTCATGTAAAGTTCTATCACGTACCAGAAAAAGATTGCCGCCGCCGTCGTCAAAAGACCCACGGCGACGGCCCATTTGCGCCCGACGATCCGGTTCGCCGCGACCAACAGGTTGAGCCCGAGGGCGAGCGCGAAGGGCAGCAGCGCCCACTTTATGGTCTTCGACGTGAAGCGGTGTATCTCTTCCGAATCATCGCCGCGCTCGACGATGCGATGATAAGAAGACGGCGAGATGAGAAGACCGATGGCGACGAGCAACATCCCGAGCGCCGCCAGTATGATGATCTTCGAGACGAACGGGAGCCCGTCGAAACCGGGCTCCAGCACCGAACGAAATTGAAAGCCGAAGAGCACCTGCGCGCCGAGCACGAGGATGCGGCATTCGTTCAGCGCGTTCTGGACTTTGTTTTTCAGCTCTGCCATTTACCTGACCTTTACTCGAACCGGGGATTTCAGACGGACCTTTCTCGAAAGGCGCGTGTCAGCTCGCGCTTGAGCACCTTGCCCGTCGGCCCCTTCGGCAGCGCGTCGAGGAAGCGCACCCACGCCGGACACTTGAAGTCGGCGAGGTGCTCGCGGCAGAAAGCAATCAGCTCTTCCTCGCTCACCTCTCGGCGCTCTTTGAGCACCACGAAGGCCACGACCACTTCGCCATACAGTTCGTCAGGGACGCCCACGGCGGCGGCCTCCGCAACGCTCGCGTGCCGGTAGAGCAGCTCGTCTATTTCTCTCGGGTAGATGTTTTCTCCGCCGCGGATAATCATATCCGATTTGCGGTCGGCGATGAAAAAGAAGCCCTCCGCGTCAACGTATGCGATGTCGCCCGTGTGGAACCAGCCGCCACGGAAGGCGCGCTTTGTCGCCTCGGGGTTGCGGAAGTAGCCTTTGAAGATGTTCTCGCCGCGCAGGACGATTTCGCCCAGCTCGCCCGCCGACACTTCCCTCTCTTCCTCGTCCACGACGCGCATCTCGTTCCCGATGCTCATCCCGCACGAGCCGGGCCGACGCCGCTTGTCGGGCGGGTTGAAGGTCGAGCGGCAGGTGGACTCCGAAAGCCCGTAGCCCTCGACGACGAGACAGCCGAAAGTCTCCTCGAAGCGGCGCAGCACCTCGGCGGGGACGGGCGCGGAGCCGCACATCGCAAAGCGCAGGGAGTCGGTCTTCAGACCCTCGGGCACGCCTTCCGTGTACGTCGCCAGAAGCATCGAGAGCATCGTCGCCACCGAGCCGAAAGAGGTCACGCCGTAGTCCGAGATGATCTGCCAGAAGCGCGAGGCCGAAAAGCGCGGGCTGACGATTGTCGAAGCGCCCGCGTGGAGCGCGCTCATCGTCGTCACCGAGACCGCGTTCATATGGAACATGGGCATCACGCTGAGCAAGCGGTCGGCTTCCGTAAACCCCAGCCACTCGACGATCTGGCGCGCATTCGCCAGCAGGTTGCCGTGCGTGAGCAGGCAGCCCTTCGGCTTCCCCGTCGTCCCCGAGGTGTAGATGATGATCGCCTCGTCGTCCCTCTTGAGCGCGGCCACAGTTGCGCCCTCCACGTCGCCCGCGAAATCTTTGGTAGCCTCCGCTTCGTCATCAAAAACGACGGCGAGCGGCGGCGCGTCGAGAAGGGCGAGCGCCTCAGCCAACTGCGGCGCGAACTGCGTGTGAGAGAGCAGCGCCTTCGCCTCCGAGTGGCCGATGACGTAGGCCATCTCCTCCGGCTTGAGCAGGGAGTTGACGGGGCCGGCGAGCGCGCCCAGCTCGAAGCACGCGAAATAGGCGATGACATACTCGGCGCTGTTCGGCAGCACGAGACTCACCACGTCGCCTTTCGCAACGCCGCGCGCCGCGAGCATCCGGGCGGCGCGCCCGACCGCCGCGCGGAAATCGCGGTAGCTGAACTGCCTCCCGTCGCTCTCCGAGAAGAGGAAGACTTTGTCGGGCGCTGTCGCCGCGCGCAGTTCGAGCAACTCAGGGAGGTTATTTGCCGACACGGGCCGCCTCTGCTCCGATTTTTATCTTTTCACGACAACTCACTGTGCTATATTTTGTGCGCTTTTGAAGGGGCCACAAGCGCGGTTCGCCGGGGATTGGAATTGCTTTCCAAGCTTAACGAATAGCAGCCGTTTCCACAAACGGCTGCGGCCCACGGCTGTCGCTTTTCCGACTTCGCCTGACAAACGGTCTTTCACCGAAGTGTTCTGACCCGTCCGCACAGAGTTCTTATGCAAACCTACCGCAACTACATCAACGGCAAGTGGGTCGAGTCCGTCTCGACCGACCGCGCCGAGAACGTCAACCCGGCCAACACCGACGACGTCATCGGGGAGGTGCGGCTCGCGACACGCGACGAGGCGCGCCGCGCCGTCGAAGTCGCAGCGGAAGCCTTCCGCCACTGGCGCGCCACCCCCGCCCCCGCACGCGGGCGCATCGTCGCGCGTTTCGCGCGCCTCATCGAAGACGGCAAGGAGAATCTGGCGCAACTGCTTACGCGCGAGGAGGGCAAGACGCTCTCTGAATCGCGCGGCGAGATACAGCGCGCCGCGAATGTCGCCGAGTTCTGCGCGGGCGAGGCGCGTCGTCTGAACGGCGAGACGATTCAGTCCGAGCTGCCCGCGAATTTCGCCTACACCATCAAGCAGCCGCACGGCGTCGTCGCCTGCATCACGCCGTGGAATTTCCCCGTCGCCATCCCGGTCTGGAAGATCGCGCCCGCGCTCGCCGCCGGAAACACAGTCATCTTCAAGCCCGCGACCGTCACGCCCGCGACCGCCGTCCGCATCGTCGAGTTGTTCGCCGAAGCGGGTCTGCCTGCGGGCGTCCTCAATCTCATCCTCGGCTCCGGCTCAGAGGCCGGCGACGAGATCGTCAATCACCGGGCGGTGCGCGGCATCTCCTTCACCGGCTCGAACGACGTCGGCGTCAAGCTCTACGAGCAGGCGGCGCGGCGCGGCGCGAAGGTGCAGTGCGAGATGGGCGGCAAGAACCCGGTCATCGTGCTGGAAGACGCCGACATGAATCTCGCCGTCGAGTCAACGGCGCAGGGAGCGTTCGGCTCCACGGGCCAGCGCTGCACGGCGACGAGCCGCGCGATTGTCGTGGACACGGTAGCCGACAACTTCATCGAGCGGATGATCGCGCGCGCCAAGAGCCTGAAGATCGGCGACGGGATGACTGACGGGACGGACATCGGGCCGCTCGTTGACGCCAAGCAGTTCCGCAATGTCATGCGCTACATAAACATCGGGCGCGAGGACGGCGCGAGCCTCGTGGCGGGCGGCGAACCGGCGGACGGCGCGGGCCTGCGCAAGGGCTTCTTCGTCAAGCCGACCGTCTTCGCGGGCGTCACGCCCGACATGCGCATCGCGCGCGAAGAGATTTTCGGCCCCGTCCTCTCGGTCCTGCGCGTCAAGGATTTTGAAGAAGCCATGCGCGTCGCCAACGATAGCGAGTACGGCCTCTCCTCCTCGATTTTCACCAACGACGCGACGCGCATCTTTCGCTTCGTGGACGAGATCGAGACCGGCATGACGCACGTCAACTCGCCCACTACGGGCGGCGAGGCGCACGTCCCCTTCGGCGGCGTCAAGTCTACCGGCATCGGCGAGCGCGAGCAGGGCTCGACCGCGCTCGATTTCTACACCGAGCTGAAGGTCGTCTACGTTGACTACACGGGGCGCAAGCGCGAGGGGAATCTCTACTAGGCTGCTCCCTTCGACACCTCTCGACGCTTCCTTTACGGAGAAATTGACATGAGCACAGTTGGGCAAAGCACGCAGCAATCCGAAACCGTCCGCAAGCACAAAGAGTTCCTCTTCCCGGCGGTCGCCACTTACTATCAGGAGCCGCTCGCGCTCGTGCGCGGCGAGGGGCAATACGTCTGGGACGACGCCGGTAACCGCTATCTCGACTGCTTCGGCGGCGTGCTCACCGTGAGCGTCGGCCACGCCAACCCGCGTGTCAACGAGGCGATCATCAGACAGATCCGGGCGCTCTCGCACACCTCGACGCTCTACGCCAACCAGCCGCAGGCCGACCTCGCCGAGAAGCTCCACCAGATCACGCCCGGTCGCCTCAAGAAGTCCTTCTTCACCAGCAGCGGCACCGAGGCCGACGATACGGCCATCATGGCGGCCAAGCTCCACACGGGCCGCCACGAGATAGTAGAGATAGTAGTCCTCCGCCACAGCTATTCGGGCCGTTCGGCCACTGCACTCTCGGCTGTCGGCCACTCGACGTGGCGTCAACTCCCCGCGCAGGTCGCCGGTATCGTCCACGCGCGCGCACCCTACTGTTACCGCTGCCCGCTCAAGCTCACCTACCCCGAATGCGGGCTGGCGTGCGCCGAAGACATCGAAGACGTGATTATGACGACGACGACCGGAGAGATCGCGGCCTTCATGGCGGAGCCTATCCTCGGCGTCGGCGGCTTCATCGTTCCGCCGCCCGGCTACTTCGAGCGCGCGGTCGAGATTACCCGAAAACATGGCGGACTCTTCATCGCCGACGAGGTGCAGACCGGCTGGGGCCGCACCGGCGAAAAATGGTTCGGCATCGAGCACTGGGGCGTCGAGCCCGACATCATCACCTCCGCCAAAGGCATGGGCAACGGCGTCCCCATCGGCATGACGACCGCCACACCTGAAGTCGCCGACAGCTATCCGGGTCTCACCTTCTCGACCTTCGGCGGCAATCCCGTCTCGATGGCCGCGGCCTTGGCCGTCATCAAGGAGATCGAAGACGAAGACCTCCGCACCAACGCGGCGGTGGTCGGCGCATACTTCCGCGTGCAACTCGAAGTGCTCAAGGAGAAATACCCGGTCATCGGCGATGCGCGCGGCATGGGACTGATGCAGGCGCTCGAATTCGTCAAAGACCGCGAGACCAAAGAGCCCCACCCGCAAGCCGTACTCCGTGTTTTCGAGGAGACCAAGCGGCGCGGCGTCCTCATCGGCAAAGGCGGCCTCTACGGCAACGTCATCCGCACCGGGCTCATGCTCAACTCGACGAAGGAAACAGTTGACGAGCTGGTTGAGGCTTTGGATGCAGCTTTAGCAACCGTCTAACATGAAGCGCCTTTCATTTAGCACGTGTGCGCTTCTTTGAAACGTGGCTCTTTCTCTTCGCTGCATGACTGCTTATTTAAAGCGCATCGCTGCATCTCTTCCTAGTAAGTGCGCCAATCTTTTGAGCAGGTGCGCTAACATTGAAAGCACGCTTGCTACATTTTCAAGCAGTCATGCTCTTTGTCGTAACAGGCTGGAAAATCTTGCGAGCAGGCGCGCGAGTTTTTGTAACAAGCCTGTTCCCTTCCCATACTGCCATGAAAGTACTTGTCAGGTGGGCAGGAGAAAGAAGCAGGCTGGTCGCCGGCAAGGGCAGCATCTACGGCAACGTCATCTGCACCGGGATGATGCTCAACTCGACGAAGGACACGGTTGACGAGTTGGTCGAAGCGCTGGACGCAGCTTTAGCTGCTGTTACAAACTGAAGTAACTTTCAAGAGCGAGGGCGAACGGAATGAGCATCAAGGCATTTGAAGGCATCGTCAAAAAGGGTCAAATTAAACTCAAGTCTCCGGTCAATCTGCCGGATGAGACGAGAGTTTTCGTGGTCGTCCCTGAAGCCGAGGCCGAGTTGACCGTCCACCTACGGAGTCCGCATCTGGCACATCCCGATCAAGCCGCTGATTTCAAAATGGAAATAATCGAGGTTTCCCCCGATGCTGGACTACGATAAAGCGTTGTTCACACCACCCGCGCCGCTTGCACGTGTGACACTGCGCAACCCAGAGAATGGCACGACGCAAATGGACGTGCCGATGCTATTGGACACCGGCGCAGATGTCAGCTTGATTCCCCAAGCAAGCATCAATTTGCTTGGGCTGACAATAGCTTCTGGTACGCGATACGAGTTGGTCGGGTTTGACGGCAGTAGTAGTTTCGCCCAAGTCGCGCGACTGGAACTCCTTTTTCTGGAACGTACATTTCGCGGCCAATTTTTGCTCTCCGATCAAGACTGGGGCATCCTCGGGCGGAACATTCTCAACGCAGTTCCCTTATTGCTTGAC
>JAIVJM010000007.1 GCA_020199995.1 Acidobacteriota bacterium
CGAGCACGATGGCCGCCTCGGAGCCGGGGTAGGGCGCGAGCCAGTGGTCGGCGTGCGTCGCCGTGTTCGAGAGCCGCGTGTCGAAGACGATGAGCTTTGCGCCCGAGGCCTTGGCCTCGATGACGCGCTGCGCGTGCGGGTTGAAGTAGTGGCCCGATTCGAGGTGCGCGCTGATGAGCAGGATGACCCGCGCGTTGGCGTGGTCGGGGCTCGGGCGGTCGAGCCCCATCCAGAACTGGTAGCCCGCGCGCGACGACGAAGAGCAGATGTTCGTGTGCGAGTTGTGCCCGTCAACGCCCCACGCCGCCAGAACTCTCTCGGTAAATCCGTCCTCGCCCGGACGGCCCACGTGATACATCACCTCGTTGTGCCGCTCTTCCGTGATGGCCTTGCGGATGCGCGACGCGAGATCGTCCAGCACTTCGTCCCAGCCGACCTGCACCCACTTGCCCTCGCCCCGCTTCCCTGCGCGCTTCAGGGGGTGGAGGATGCGGTCGGGGTCTGTGATCTGATTGAGCGTCGCCGGCCCCTTCGCGCAATTCCGGCCCCGCGACCCCGGATGCTCCGGGTTGCCCTCGAATTTGCGCACCTGCAAGCTCTCTTTATCGACGTAGGCCAGCAGCCCGCACGCCGACTCGCAGTTGAAGCACGTCGTCGGCACCAGCATGTAGCGCCGCTCCTCGCGCCGCGGCCATGCGGAGGACTCCAGCTCGACCCAATCGTCCCAACGCTCCTTCGGCGGAAACGCCGCCAGATGCACGCGGCTCGGCCCCGGATAAAAAGTCTCGCCGCGGGCTTCGGTCTCCGCGCGCGCGGCGCTCACGCGCTTGTTCAGTTCATCGAGTTTCATGCTGATGACCCAACTTGCCTGACGATTTTAACCGCGAGGCTGCTCTGAGACTTCAGGCCAGAGGCACGGCCTGCCCTGCCTGCACGTAGGCGTGCTCGTGGAGCAGGAGCCCGGTGAGCGCGAGCGGGGCGGCGGCTACCCCGAGCCACGGGGCCGAGACGGCGGCGAGCACGAGCACAAGCCCCGTCCAGAAGTAAGCGGCGTAGCGCCCCCTCGTCATCTCCCACACGGCGAGCGAGGCGTGCGCCGTCGGGTGCGCGAGCGTCACCTCGCCCCACACCATGAGCAGGTGTACGAGGCTCGTTCCGCCGAGAATCCAACCGAGGACGAAGGAGGGGTCGGGCTGCGGGTCGAGTAACAACAGCACGGCAACACCCGCCAGCAACGCCTGCACTAACAGATGTGGGGGCAGGAGCGGACTTTGCCAGAGGTCGCGCGCCTTCGCCTGTGCGAAGAGGTAGGCCGTGTAGACGGCTGTCAGCACGCCGAGCACGATGCCGGGCAGAAGCAGCCACTTCTGGAGCCTCATGCCTCCCGCGAAGTTCGCCAGAAAGTGCAGGGCGAGCACGAGCGTGTAGCCCGCGATGATGAACCCACCCTTGACGAGCCAACTGCGCCACTGCGGGCGCGTGAAGATCATGTAGAAGCGCGAGGGATGCTCTAAATCCCAGATGAGCAGCCCGCCGGTCACGGCGAGAAACGCGCCGGAGATGATTGGCGTCCACCAACGCCAGAAAATACTCTCAGCACCCGGCAAGGGTTCATTCGACATCGGGTAGCGGATGGCAAAGTAAGCCATCACGATAGCCTGCACCAGATAGACGCCCGCCGCGATGCTCTTCGTCCACGTGTAGAGGCTCACGCGCCAGTCCCACGGTATCGAGTGCGGCACGTCGTAGGAAAGCAGCGCGGCGGCTGAAGAGTTCGCGGCGAATGGATGACCGGAGTTGACTATCCCTGCGCCTTCTCTCTGCTCGCTCCACATGAAGAGCCCGCCCTCGGGGCGACGCGCGGCCAAAGGGTCGAGCGTCGTCTGATGCGCGCCCTTGTAGAAGAGTTTCGGCTGCGTCTCCTTCTCTGGCCGCCGGACGTTGACGCTCTCGCGGTTGACGATCTGCGCGACGCGCGAGGCGGGGTCGTGCATGTCGCCGACGAGGATGGCCTCGACCGGGCAGACCACGACGCACGCCGGCTCCAACCCCATGTCTATCCGGTGCGCGCAGAAGTTGCACTTCTCGGCGGAGTGGTCTTCGGGGTTGATGAAGATGGCGTCGTAGGGGCAGGCGGCCATGCACGCCTTGCAGCCGATGCAGATTGACTTGTCGAAATCAACGATGCCGTCCGGTCGCTTGAACATCGCGGTCGTGGGGCACGCCGTCACGCACGGCGCGTTCGCACACTGGTTGCAGCGCGTCACCTGATGCGCGCGCCGCGCCTGCGGGAAGACTCCCACATCCACGTGCTTGACGTAGGTGCGCGTCACCGAGAGCGGCACGAGGTTCTCGGACTTGCAGGCGGTCGTGCAGGCGTGGCAGCCGATGCAGCGCGTCTGGTCAATGACCTTGCCCCAGCGTGTCGCCTCGCCGCCGCCGGCGTCAGCAGCCGTGTGCTCGGACATCAAAACCTCTCCTCGGACTCTCTCGGATTCGGAATGCCTGCGGTTGCGGAAACGCGCATGAGAGCAGTTCCCATGTCCGCGTTCGATGAAGTATTCTTTGCCGTGTCGAAGCAATGCTTCTACACTTTTATGAGTCGGCGAGTCAAATGCCATCCGAAACAATACCGGGCGCCGTCAGGCACGGAAGAATTTAGCCCACGGCGCGAGCCGTGGGGACGAGCGATAACCAAACTAAGGAGAGCCCCGTCAAGGGCGAAAGAATCTCAAGCTTGAGAGCGACGAGAGGCGGATTTCTTTCGCCCCTGACGGGGCTGCTCATCAACTTTCTCTTGTTCTCTCCCCACGGCTCACGCCGTGGGCTAAACTATGCCGCCCCTGCCGGGGCTTCGGACGTTGGACACCTGTCGGATTGAAATCAATCAACAGTCAGAAGGAGGCGGGATGAAATATTTGCGCTTCGCGGTGTTGCTTTTGCTGTGCCCCTTAGCGGCACACGCACAGGCTGCCAACGGGAACCAGAAAGACTCGGTCTCGACGCGCGAGATGGAGCGCATCAACTGGATGGAGTTTCGCGAGGCCGTCCCCGCGCGCATCCAGACCGTGCTCCTCCCGATGGGGACTTTAGAGCCGCACGGCGTCATCAACAACGGCGCGGACAACACGGCCCCGACGGCGATTGCCCGCCGCATCGCGCCGCGCGTCAACGCGCTGATCGCGCCGACGCTCCCCTACGGCATCACGGGCGGCATGGAGGCCTACCCCGGCGCGTTCCAGATTACCGAAGGCGCATATCGCCCCTTCGTCAAGCAGATTCTCGAAGGTCTGGCGAAAAACGGCTTCCGCAACATCATCATCATCAACGGCCACGGCGGGCCGCAGACCGCCGTCCTGAACGCGGTCGCGGCGGAAGTCTCGGCGGAACGCAAGGTGCGCACGCTCGTCGTCAACTGGTGGTCGTTCGCCTCCGACGTGACCCGGCAGGTCTTCGGCGAGGACGGCGGCCACGCGGGCCTCAACGAGACGGCCTTCATTCAGGCGATTGACCCCACGCTCGTCCACCCCGAACGGTACAAAGACGACCTCGCCACCGCGTATCCCGCGCCGGGGACGTGGTCTGCCGCGCCCTTCCCGTCCTCCATCGGCCTCTACCAGCCGGGGCAGGGCTACCCGAAGTTCGACCAGAAGAAGGCCGACGAGTATTTCGACAAAGTGACCGACAAGGTCGCCGCGCTCGTCTCCGAGATGGTTCGCAAGTGGGACATGGCCGGACTCTGAGCACGCCAACTAAATCAAATACGGAATGCGGAATGCGGAATGCGGAATGCGAAATGACGAAGAGTAGGCAAGGTCGTCTTTCGTTCATCATTCATCATGCCGCATTTGATTTATCCTGTGAATAAGTGGCGATGAAAATTAATTGGCGACGAAGATTCTGAAAAAGGCCGGGAAGCAGAACGAGCGGGGCCAGCTTCAGCCGCTGGCGCAGAGCGCCTTTCGCACGCTCGGGCTCGCGGCTTCGGCCTCGCAGAAGGAGATTTACGAGAAGGCTTCCGCCCTCCGGCTCGCGCGCCAGCTCGGCGTCGAGAAGAAGTTCGACGAAGACCTCGCGTGGCTCGCCGCCATGAGCCGCACTGAGGCGGACGTGCGCGACGCGCTGGGCCGGCTCGCCTCGCCGCCGCAGCGCCTCCTCGAACGCCTCTTCTGGTTTTACGAGCGCCCCGACGTCGAGCGCCCGACGAGGGTCGCGGGGCTCCGCGCCGCCACCGACAGACTGCTTGACGCCGCAGGCCCCTCGGCGCGCCACGACGCCGCGCTCTTCTCGCTCGCCGCGCTCCACCGGCTCGACCCCGACTTCAAGCAGCAGGAGGAGTGGGCGCGCGCCTACGCGCTCTGGCGCGAGGTCGTCGAGCGCGAAGAGTTCTGGTCGCTGCTCGTCGTCGCCGACTTGAAAGGCGAGTTCGAGCTGCTCGCCACCTTCGGCGAGGTCAAAGAGCTGCGCGGGCGCGTGCCGCGCCTCCTGACGACGACGGTCGCGGAGCGCGCCAGAGACGCCGCGGCGCGCGACGACTTCGTCGCGTGCGACCGCGCGCTCATGCTGCTGCGCGGCGCGGCGCTGCCCCGTGCGCTCCTCGACGAATACATGGACGCCACGCTCGGCCCCGTCGAAGACCGCATCGAGCGCCTGACCGACGAAGCGTTCGGGTGGGTCGGGCTCTACTACGGCGGGGAAGAAGCCAACAGCCAGAGGAAATATCGCTTCGATCAGGCGTGGAAGAATTTTCACTGGAAGGTCAAGCCGCACCTCAGGAGATTCTTTTACCTCGCGGGCGGCGACAACCACGGCGTCCGGCGCTCGTGCGAGCACGCGGCTCACAGGCTCGGCGAGCTGGCCGCCGCCTACAGCCGTTACGGGTTTGCCAAAGAGAGCCTCCACGTCTTCAGACAGGCGCGTACGCTCGCGCCGCCCGGCTCCGCGTCCGCGTCTTTTGCAGGGGAGCGGCTGCGGTCGTTCTACCCCACCCTTGACTTAAGCGAGCGGAGCGACGCGGAGTACGTCGCTTCGCTCGAAGGCGAGTTGGGCGACATGCGCACGCCGTCGAAGCTCTTCGAGGAAAAGGAGCCGGTGGCCACCGCCCAGAAGGGCAACGACGAGACGCTCGGCGGCTGCCTCGCGCAGGTGGCGTTATACGCGCTGATGATTATGAGCTGCCTGGCGCTCGACAAGTGCGGGATCACCAACACGAAGAAGTCGGGCGGCAGATACACGCCGAGCACCATGAACTTCAACTACACGCCCCCGCGCATCGTCATCCCGCCGATGCCCAGCCTCGAGTCCTTGAACATCACGCCGCTCTCGCCGCCCGCCCCGCCGGGGAAGACGCGGCGCAAGGCCCCCCGGCCCGCCGGCGCGCGGCAGAGAGCGCTTCCGGGCGGCAACACGGACGCGAACACAGCGCCGCCTGTTTCGCCCATCGTACCCGTCAACGCCAACACGGTCGGCGCGCGCCCGAGCCCGCCGCCAAAAAAGTGAGGGGCTCGGGCGCGGGATGGTTTAAAATCCAACCCCGCCTCGCCGAAAGAGCAGCGGCACACATCAACTTGTCGGACGAAACCCAACTCCGCATGAACGAGAAGCTACCGCAGACCCTCGAAGTACCCCTCTCCGCGCTCGCCGAGCTGGCGGTCGAGTGGTGGCGGCTCGAACGCTGGGCGGACGGCGCGGAAGCGTCGGCCTCGCACGCGCGGCACGTCGCGCGCCGGCTGGGGAGGTTCCTCTCCGAGCGTGAGCTGACGGTACTCGACATCACGGGCCGCCCGTACGAGCCGGGGCTCGCCGTCGAGGTGTTGGACATAGTGCGCGACGCGGGCGCGAGCGCCGTGACGGAGGTGGTTGACGAGATGGTCTCGCCGATCATCCTCTGGCGCGGCACGGTCGTGAGGCACGGGCAGGTCATCGTGAGAAGGAAGGAATGAGAAAAGCCGCGAATCGTCAATCGTGAATCGTCAATCATCAGAAGAGAAACAGGGATTTTCCTTCTGACGATTGACGATTCACGATTGACGATTCGCGGCTTTACTGGAGATTACGCATGAGCCGGTACATTGATTTCGGCATCGATCTGGGGACGACCAATTCCTGCATCACGCGGATGGAGGGCGGTGGCCCCGAGGTCATCCAGAACAACGACCAGATGAACGTCACGCCGTCGGTCGTGCGCGTCCTCAAGTCTGGAAGCCTCATGACGGGGCGGCGCGCCTACAACGCCATCGTCGAAGACCCGGACAACGTGGCGCTCGAATTCAAGCGCGTGATGGGGCAGAAGTCCGAGAAGACTTTTCCGGCCTCAGGGCGCGTGCTGACGCCCGAGGAGCTGTCGGCGGAAGTCTTGAAGGCGCTCGCGGCGGACGCGCGCCGCCGCACGGGCGTGGAGGTGCGCGCCGCCTGCATCACCGTCCCCGCGGCCTTCACGGCGCTGCAGTGCGAGGCGACGGCGCGCGCCGCGCAGCTCGCGGGGCTCGAAGAGTACCCGCTTTTGCAGGAGCCCATCGCGGCGGCCATCGCCTACGGCGCGCGGCCCGAAGAGGCGCGCGACCAGCGCTGGCTCGTCTTCGACCTCGGCGGCGGCACGCTCGACGTGGCCGTCATCTCGACGCGCGGCGGGCGGCTCCACGTCCTCGAACACCGCGGCGACAACCACCTCGGCGGCAAAGACATTGACCGCCTCGTCGTCGAAAACATCTTCCTGCCCTTCCTCTCCCGAAGCTTCGCGCTGCCGCGCGCCGACGCCGACGCGCCGGGGCACAAGCGCCTCTTCCGTAAGCTCGCCTTCGCCGCCGAGTACGCAAAGATTGAGCTGACGAGCGCCGAGGAGACCATCGTCAGCTTTCTCGACCTCGGCGAAGACGACGAGGGCCGTCTGATCGAAGCCGAGCTGACTTTGACGCGCGCGGAGTTGGAGAGGGAAGTCGGGCCGCTCCTCGCGCGCTGCCTGCGCCTCACGGACGAGGCTCTCGCGGGCGCGCGGCGCGCGGGCCGGGACCTCGACCGCATCCTCCTCGTCGGCGGCCCCACGCAGATGCCTTTAGTCCGCGCCGCGCTCGAAGCTCACCTCGGCGCGGCTGTCGACTCCTCGCTCGACCCGATGACGGTCGTCGCGCGCGGCGCGGCCATCTACGCCTCGACCGTCGAGCGGCGCGACGGCAGCAGCAGCGCGGGCGAAGCGGCGGCGGCGGGCGCGGCGGAGTCGGCGGGGCGTCTGCCGGTGCGGCTCGCCTTCGAGCCCGTGAGCGCCGCGCCGCAGACGCTGGTCGCGGGCAAGTTCGGGGGCCGCCGCGCCGACGAAGCGCGCGAGGTCAGGGTGGACGCCGACAACGGCTTCTGGACGAGCGGCTGGCACGCCGTCCGTGAACAGTTGTTTGAAATCCCACTCGTCTTGCAGGAGGGGCAGCTCAACCGCTTCCTCCTGAGCGCGCGCGACGCACGCGGGCGCGCGCTCGAAGTCGAGCCCGGCGAGTTTCAGATTCGTCACGGCCTGACCATCAGCGCACCGCCGCTGCCGCACACCATCTCGGTCGAAGTCTCGAACGCGGACGGCACGGCGGCGCTGAGCACGGTCTTCCCGCGCCGCACGCTTCTGCCCGCCGAGAAGACCGTCACCTACCGCGCCGCGCACACCTTGAGGCCCAGCGAGCCGGAGACTTCGCTCGCCATCAAGCTCTGGGAGGGCGAGGCGCTCACCGACCCGCAGGCCAACACGTGGGTCGGCAACATGCACATCGAGAGCGAGCGCGTGCGCCGCCCCGTCCCCGAGGGCGCGGAGCTGCACCTCCACATCAAGGTTGACGCCTCGCGCCTCATCACCGTCGAGGTCTTCATCCCGCACCTCAACGAGCACTTCACCGAGAGCATCTTTGTCGCGAAGGACGAGGAGCCCGACTACCTCGAACTCTTGAAGGGCGTCCCCGTCGAGATCGAGAACTACCTCGCGCGGCTCGAACGACTCGAAGAATTCCTGACCGAGCGCGGCGGCGCGGGCGACGACCCATCCGGCGACGGCCCTGCGGGCGAAGACTTCCCCGAGTTCATCTACGAGGGCGGCGACCTCCTGCCCGGCGAGGTGCAGGAGGTGCGTTGGGGCGGCAGTGGCGGCGGCGGTCGGGGGCTGCGCGAAGAGGCCGTGCGACTGCGGCGCGAGCTGGAAGACTTCGACCTCGAAGTCGGCGCGCGCGGCGAATCGGACGATCAGGACTACGCGCGCGGCGTCGTCGAGCGTTTGCGCGAGCTGCGCGCGCGGCTCGCGGGGCTCGAAGGCCGCGCGGGAGTGGGCCGCGACGGCGCGCGCCTCGAAGACGCGCTCGTGCGGGCGCGCGATGTCGAGCGCGTCGTGGAGAGCGACGGGACGGCGGCGCAGCGCGACCGCTTCGATGCGCTCTACCGCGAGCTGAAGGAGTCGGGCGCGCGCGGCGACACGCGCGGCATGCAGAAGGCCGCGCGCTCTCTGGTCGAGCTGCGCGGTCAAATCCTGCTCGCGCAGGACTGGTTCTGGGAGGACTGGTTCCGCTACATGCAAAGACCGGGGCGCGCCTTCGTCAACCGTGAAGAGGCGGCGCGCTGGCTCGCGCAGGGCGAGGAGGCCATGCGCGACAAGGATCGCAGGAAGCTCGAACAGGCCGTTCGCTGGCTGTGGTCGCTCGAACCCGTCGAAGAGCAGACCGCCGCCAAAGAGCGCGGCGTGCGTCCGGGCCTCAGAGAGTAAAAATATCTCGCCCCTTCGGAACTACGCAATCCGCGGTCGCGGCTTTTTTGTTGACACGCACACCGCGTGCCGCGCTCGGCGCGCACGCGCGGCGCGGCGAGCGTGCGCGTGACGCTCTATTACCAGTCCATCCCGCCCTACTATCTCAAGCAGCGCTTCACACGCGCCGGCGGCCCCGAGACGAAGCGGCTCGGCTATTTCACGAGCCACCTCAACGTCCGCGGCACGCCCGTCGAGGGCTGGAAGCTTTTGGTCAAGTGCGCCGCGCGCGGCCTCGAAGAGGCGAGCAGCCGCCCGTGTGCCTGAGAGGCGCGGGCGAGAACCTCGCTCCTGTGGTCAACCCTCGCGCCGTGCTGATATTATTGTCTCGTCTTAACACTAAAAAGACGAACGTGCGCCGGGCCTCGCGGGTGTCCTTGGGGATGCAACGGGAAGCCCGGCGCGCTTGCGGAGAATCGGATTGATGTTCAAGCAAAGCAAAGCTCTCAAGGTCGCCGCTCTGGCGCTGCTCCTCGCCCTCAACCTTTCGACCGCGGGACTCGCCGACGAGAAGAAGGACAAGCAGAAAGAGAAGAAGCCTCTCCCGCCGGGCAAGGCCGTCCTCTGGGAAGAGCCGCGCGACATCGCCTCGCGCGACCTCCTTGCGGGGCCGGGCGGCGCTCGCATGCGCCCGGACCTGAGCCGCCTCGAATTTATCAAGGAGGAAAAGGGCGGCTGGTCGAAGAAGTACCGCGTGCGCGACGCCGCGGGGCGTGTGTGGGTGGCGAAGCTCGGCAAGGAGGCGCAGTCCGAGACCGCCGCCGTCCGGCTCGTGTGGGCCGTCGGCTACCCGTCGGAGATTAACTACCTCGTGCCGAGTGTGGAAATCCCCGGCAAGGGGACGTTCACAAACGTCCGCTTCGAGGCGCGGCCCGAGGACGTGAAGCGGCTCGACGAGTGGGCGTGGATGGGCGGCCCCTTCGAGGGAAGACGCGAGTTGCAGGGCTTGAAAGTCCTCATGGTATTCCTCAACAACTGGGACACGAAGGACGAGAACAACGTCATCTTCCACGTCCGGCGGCGCGGCGCGGACCAACTGCAATACGTCATCAGCGACCTCGGCGCGACGCTCGGCAAGACCGGCACCGGCTCGCTCTGGCGGCTCAAGCGCAGCCGCAACTCCCCGAAGGACTACGCCGAGGCGAAGTTCATTGACCGTGTCGAGAACGGCTATGTCAGGTTCAGCTACGCGGGCGTCAGCACCGCGATGCTCGACAAAATCACGGTCGCCGACGCGCGCTGGATCGGCTCGTGGCTCGCGCGCCTCAGCGAGCGCCAGATCGGCGACGCCTTCCGCGCCGCCAACTACACGCCCGAAGAGGTACGCATCTTCACGGGGGCCGTCCGCGCGCGCATCAGAGAGCTGACCACCCTCCCGAAGTAAGCCGCCTCGGACGGCGAAGGCCGTCGGCTCTCAGCAGGCCAAAAATTATCAGTGATAATTGGCCCCGAAGGCGGCCCGGAAATTATCTGCGGTCGGCCTGATTAAAATTGACATCAGCGGTTCGGGCGGCTTACTTTGACCCGCGCCCGTGTCAACGCACTCACGCCCGTGAGGGCCATTCTTCGCGTGCCTCACTCAAACGTCACGGTCGGCCCCACTCTTTTATTTTGAGTGGCGGAGGCTAAGCCCGGAAGATTTATTCAGGAAGAAAGGAAACCCCCCATGACGCATACGGTCAAGTCGGGTGAAACGCTGGCGAAGATCGCCAGAGCCAATCGCATCACCCTCAATCAATTGCTCGACGCCAACCCTCGATTCAAGGCCCACCCCGACCGGATTCGCGTCGGCGACGTCCTGAACATCCCGGACGGCCAGACCGCCCCGGTCGCCCCACCGACGCCTCCTCTTCCTGCCGCGCCTCCGTCGCCTCCGTCGCCTCCGTCGCCGGCTCCATCCGAGCTGCCACAGCCGCAGCCGAGGGCTGCGAGCAGGGTTCTGGGCAAGCTCTCCGAACGTTACGAGACGGGCGGTCGAGGCCCCGGTATTGTCTCAACCGGGCGCGGGGATGCGGGCGGCGCGTCGTATGGCTCTTACCAGATGACGAGCAAGCCCGGCGGCGGGACGGTCAGGCGTTTTGTCTCGCAGCCGGACTTCCCCTTCCGCGACAATTTCAGCGGTCTCATTCCGGGCAGCGCAGGTTTCACCGCGGAGTGGAAGCGCCTCGCCGCCACGCATCCCAATGATTTTCAGAGCAGCCAGCACGACTTCATCAAGAAGACCCACTTCGACCCGCTCGTCCAGAAGATCATCGACGAGGACGGCTTAAACGTGCTCACCCGGTCGCACACGCTGCAAGACGTTATCTGGTCTACGGCGGTGCAGCATGGGCCGGGCAATAACATCCCGCACCGCGCGCTCGCCACTCTGAGCGTGGGGCCGGAGGACCCTGACTTCGACAGCAGTTTCATCAAAGCGATTTACGCGCAGCGTGGCCGGAAGAATGCGAGCGGCGGTCTCGTCCTCTTTTCCCGCAATTCCGCCGCCGTCCAGAGCGGCGTGGCGAAAAGGTTCAGAGACGAGCAGAGGGACGCGCTGCAAATGCTGGCGGAAGAAATGTCGGATTGAGTTGAATCACATGCCCGTCGATCTTTCCGAACGCCGGGGGCCGGTCGGCGGCCTCTTCCCCGCGCCCGCGTCGGCGCGGGAGTGGGAGAAGTATCGGCTCTCGGACGAGCAGGTCGAGTTCTTTCGGGAGCACGGCTATTTGAGCGGGATACGTGTGCTCTCGGATGAACAGGTCTGTGCTCTGCGCGAAGAGTTGAGCGGGCTGATGAATCCTTCGCACGCAGGGCGGCGTCTCTTCTACGAGTATCATGCGAACGAATCAATTGACCCGTCGCGCGTGCTCTTTCACGCGCTCGGCGCGTGGCGCGTCTCGGCGGGCTTCCACGATCTTTTGTGGCATCCGGCCTTCACCGTCGCGGCCTCGCAACTGCTCGGCGGCGCGGCGGTGCGATTCTGGCACGATCAGCTCTTCTGCAAGCCCGCGCGGCACGGCGGCGTGGTCGCGTGGCATCAGGACTATTCGTACTGGACGCGGACGACGCCGCTTGCGCACCTCACGTGCTGGATCGCGCTCGACGACGCGACGCGCGAGAACGGCTGCGTGCATTACGTGCCGGGCAGCCAACGCTGGCCCGACCTGCCCGTGACGGGACTGACGGGCGAGATGCATGCCGTCGAGGCGGTGCTGAGCGACGAGCAGAAGCGGCAGTTTTGCCCCATCGCCGCCGAGTTGAAGGCGGGCGAGGCCGCTTTCCACCACCCGCGCACGATCCACGGCTCCTACGCGAACGACACCGAGCGCCCGCGCCGCGCGACCGTCATCAACGTCTTCCGCGACGGCGTTTGCTCGAACTCCGACGCCCCGCTCCTCGAAGGCGTGCCCGTCATTCCGAAGGGCGCGCGGATGGGCGGGCGTTTCTTCCCACTGCTCTTCGATCCGGGCATCGCGTCATAAATACCTGTTAGAAAAAGCCCCTTGACAGGGGCTTGCGGGACGCTGACTACTGCTATCAACGCCCGCACTGTTTCGGTTTTCCGACTCCCCGCGTCAACCGCCCGCGGCCTGGCCCTCCGCGCCCCCGTTGCGCTTCTCCATCGGCACGTACTCGCGCGTGCGCTGGCCGAGGTAGATTTGTCTGGGGCGCGCGATCTTCTGGTCGGCGTCGCCGAGCATCTCGACCCACTGCGCGAGCCAGCCCGAAGTACGCGGGATGGCGAACATCACCGGGAACATGTTCACAGGTAATTTCATCGCGCGGTAGATGATTCCCGAGTAGAAGTCCACGTTCGGGTAGAGCCGCCGCTTGACGAAGTACTCGTCTTCGAGCGCGATGCGTTCGAGTTCGAGCGCGATGTCGAGCAGTGGGTCTTTGCCCGTCACCTCGAAGACCTCGTCGGCGACCTGCTTGATGATGCGCGCGCGCGGGTCGTAGTTCTTATAGACGCGGTGGCCGAAGCCCATCAAACGAAACTCGCCGTCCTTCACCTTCTTGATGTACTCGGGGACGCGTTCAATCGAGCCGATCTCGTCGAGCATCTTCAGGACGGCCTCGTTCGCCCCGCCGTGCAGCGGGCCGTAGAGCGCCGCCGCCGCGCCCGCGACGCACGAGTAGGGGTCGGTATGCGCGCTCCCGATGCTGCGCATCGTGTTGGTCGAGCAGTTCTGCTCGTGATCGGCGTGGAGGATGAAGAGCACCGAGAGCGCGCGTTCGAGCACGGGGTTCGGCTGGTACTTCAGCTCCGTCGTCTTGAACATCATGTTGAGGAAGTTGGCCTCGTAGGAGAGGTCGTTGTCGGGGTAGGCGTACTGCATCCCGACGCGGTGGCGGAAGGCGAAGGCGGCGACCGTGGGGACCTTGGCGATGAGCCGGTGAATCTGCTTGCGCCGGCACTCCTCGTCGAAGATGTTTTTGGACTCCGGGTAGAAGGTCGAGAGCGCCGCGACCATCGCCTCGAACATGCCCATCGGGTGCGCGTTGTAGTGAAAGCCGTCGAGCACCTTCTTGATGTTCTCGTTGATGAAGGTGTGGTGCGTGACGTTCCACGTCCACTGCTTCAGCTCCTCCCCGGTGGGCAGCTCGCCGTGGAGAAGCAGATAAGCGACCTCGAGGTAGTTGCTCTGCTCGGCCAGCTGCTCGATGGGATAGCCGCGGTACTCCAGAATCCCTTTATCGCCGTCAATAAAAGTGATGGCGCTCTTGCACGAGGCGGTATTCATGAAGGCCGGGTCGTAGGTCATCAACCCGAAGTCTTCCTCGTCCGCCTTAATCTGCCTGAGGTCCATCGCGCGGATGGTGCCGTCCACGACGGCGACCTCGTACCGCTTACCGGTGCGGTTGTCGGTGATGGTTAAGGTGTCTTTGCTCGCGCTCATGGCTTGAATCCTTTCCTCCGGGAAGCCTCAGGGTCTCGTCCTGTCTGTTGGTTGTAGGATTAGCATAGAGCCTTTCGCGGATTTGCTCAAAGGCCGGCGGGCTGCGACGCCGCGCGCTGCTGTCGCGCTACAATGCGGGCGCGACAGCAGCGCGCGGCCTTCCCAGCGGGCGTGCGCGGGTCAGAGAAACAAAGGATGCCCGGAACTCATCTCGGAAGATTAGCGAAACTCGTCCTCGTCGCCGCGTGCGCACTCGCTGCCGCCGCGTGCGCGGGGCAGGCCCAGAGTCCCGCCCGGAGGGGCGAACCCGCACGCGAACTCTTCCAACGCAACTGCGCCGTCTGCCACGGCCCCGGCGGCGAAGGCCAGCAGGTCGGCGCGCTCGCCGTCCCGAGCCTCGGGGCCGCGCGCACCGTCGGCTCGACGGACGAGCGGCTCTCGCAACAGATTCACGACGGCGGCGGCCAGATGCCGCCCTTCAAATACACACTGACCGACGAGCAGATTCAGGCGCTCGTCCGCTTCATCCGCGAAGACATCCAGAGCAAGGGAGAAAAGGGGAAAGGGTAAAAGGGAAGGGTGAATCAAGACATCTACCTCTTGCCGTTCCCGCTTTCCTGCTTTCCCCTTTTCTCCCTTTTGCCGTTTCCCCTTGTCTTCGTCTTCAAGAGGCCATTGTGAAGTGGATGCAGCCCCTCCGCCACAGAAAGTCGAGGACGGGCGGGGCATCTCTGCGCAGGAGCGAGGCGAGCACGCCGGCGTGTGCGGCGTACTTCTTTTGCAGGCGCTGGTAAACCTCGGCCAGCGCCCTGTTCGCGGCGGCCCCGTCCCCGAGCATCGCCTCCCATGCCAGGTTGGCCTCCATGTAAGCCTCGACTGACGAGCGGATGGCAGCCTTTTTCCGGCACTCCGGCAAACCCATGAGCGCCTTGTTCACCTTCGGCAGAGCGAGCATGACCAGCGCCCTGTACTGCTCCTGTGTGACCAGAACCCTGACCGGCGATTCGTACTCTCTCTTGACGACCGTTGCGTCGAGCCGCCTCAAGGCGCCGACGGCGGTGCGCAGGCTCTCGACGTACTCGACCGACCTCGAGAACTCTTCCCGCTCCCTCGTGCCGAACTTAATGTAGCGCACGCCGAAGCCGATCTCCGGCGTGCAGTTGGCGACCTGCCCCCACGCGCCGATCCATTCGTCGGTCGGGAGTTGTATCTCGAGCGTGATGAGCTCGTACGGGGCGACCCTGCCGCCGCTCAGGACGAAGCACCCGTCAATGCTGATGTCGCCGACGGTTCCGGTGTCGGGCCCGAGGTCGCCTTCCCAGCGCGCGCTCAGGTAGACCTCCACGCGCTCGCTCGCCCTTCGTTCCTCGGCCTTCACCGCGTCGTAGTTGAGGACTATCGTTGTGTCCGACCCTTCCATTCGTAAGACCCACCCTTTTGAATCGAATCAAACCTTTAACCGTCGTCGAGACCGAACGGCCTTCAGGAACGCGCCGGACTCGAGCAGCGAGACGCGCGCGCGTGCTCTCTCTCTCCCCGCACCGCCGGGAGGCCGTGCGCTTCGGACTGAAGTCCTTCAGCCCGAGGCTGCTCCCGCAACCACTCGCCCGAATCGAGATGCGCCTCGTTTGTGCCGATAGACATGAGACCCGCTTGGCTCCGGGGAAGTGCTTCGATGAGGATAAGAAGATGACTGAGGAGGCCTTTCTTGTCAGGCCGCGACAGTAATAAAAATAACTAAAACACCGCCACGCGGTCAAGGATAAAGATGAATCCCCGCCGCACACCTCCCGAGCGTGCCCGGAACTCACGGATTGATTATCTGTAGCGTCGGAAGGCGATAAGTTGTTGCGAATGAATACCGGAGGAGGGACTTGAACCCACACGCCCTTACGGACAACGGATTTTGAGTCCGTCGCGTCTGCCATTCCGCCACTCCGGCAAATGAACAACCGAGGGAAATTTACCCCACCCCATTACTTCAAGTCTAGTCGGGGAGACTTGGCGGCGGCGGCGCTCGGAAGTTTGACCTCGGCGGGCGGGGGATTGAAAGCGCTTGTGTGAAAGAGTTGGAGCTTGTAATATAAGTGCGCCTCAGTAAGGCGGCCTGCTCGCCTCCGATCGGTGAAGGGCAGGCGGCTTCTTTCCCACCTCACGTACTACCCGACTTTAAGAACGCGGAGACAGTTGTATGTCTGAGACTCTGGGCAGGAGATCGCGCATTCTTATCGCCGACGACGAGACGGAAATCAGGGAGGTCTTGTTCGACCTGCTGAGCCCTGTCTACCAGTGCTTCACCGTCAGCTCGGCGGAGGAGGCGCTGGCGCAGTTGCGCGGTAAGGATTTCGACCTCGTCATCAGCGACATCATGATGAGCGGCATGAGCGGGCTTGAAATGATCCCGCACGTCAGACAGTCGGCCCCGGACGCCATCGTCATTATGATCAGCGGCGTGCAGACGGTCGAGAGCGCCATCGAGGCCCTGCGCGCCGGCGCGTTCGACTACATCATGAAGCCGTTCGACATCCATCACGTCGAGGCGGCTGTCAGCCGCGCTCTCGAACATCAGTCCCTGCGCCTCGCGAAGCGCCGCTACGAGAGCTACCTCGAAGAGATGGTCGAGCAGCGGACGGCGGAGTTGGACCGCACGCTGCACTCGCTCGAAGACGCCTACCGCATGACGCTCAAGGCGCTGACATCGGCGCTCGAGACGCGCGATGCCGAGACGCACGGCCATTCGGAGCGTGTGGTCAACTTCTCCCTGCGCCTCGGCGTCGAGCTCGGGCTCGGTAAGGAGCAGATACAATCGCTTGAGTTCGGCTCGCTCCTGC
This sequence comes from Acidobacteriota bacterium, assembly GCA_020199995.1. Lineage (GTDB taxonomy): Bacteria > Acidobacteriota > Blastocatellia > Pyrinomonadales > Pyrinomonadaceae > JAIVJM01. The sequence goes on from JAIVJM010000007.1 coordinate 16,479, forward strand.
ACGACATCGGCAAGATCGGCGTCCCCGACGCCATTCTGCGCAAGCCCGCCGCGCTCGACGCGGACGAGTGGAAGAGGATGCGCGAGCACCCCCTGCACGGGCAGAAGATTCTACAGGGCATCGAATTCCTGCAGGGCGCGGCGCGCGTCGTCGCGCAGCACCACGAGAAGTGGGACGGCTCGGGCTATCCGCGGGGTCTGCGCGCCGAGGAGATTGACCTGAACGCGCGCATCTTCGCCGTCGCCGACGCCTTCGACGCGATGATCAGCGACCGCGTCTATCGCCGCGGGCGCAGTTACGAGGAGGCCGCCGCGGAGCTGGAAGCGTTCAGCGGGCGGCAGTTCGACCCGCAGGTGGTCGAAGCCTTCCGCCGCGTCCCGCCCGCCGAGTGGGACGAGATTCGCCGCAGCTCGATTGAGGTCGGCGAGCAGAAGAGGAGCGCGGCGGAGAGACTCGAACGCGCCTCGCACAACGTCTTCGTCGAAGCCGGCGCGACCGCGCACGTCCACTGAAGAAGTGGCCGGCGGCCCGGAAAACTAAACGGCCCGGAAAAACTCCGAAGGGCGCGCGACGTAAACTCAATCACGTCGCGCGCCCTTCGGAGTTTTTCCGGGTCCTTGACCACGCTCCCTTCAGCGCATCCCGCCGACGACGTAGCCGCGGCGCGAGCGCAGTCGCAGGCCGAGCTTTCGCGCCCCGACGTGAATCCGCCGGTACTCGGTCGCGGCGGCCTTGCGCAGCGGGCGCTTCGGCTTGTAGGTGACGACGTATTGCGCGTCTATCTCGCGCGCCACATCCGCGCCGCGCGCGACCATCTCGTCCACGGAGGCGGGCATCAGGAGTCGCCCACCAGTCTCTTCCGTGAGCGTCTTGAGGCGCGACTCGCCGCGCTTCATTTCGCGCTCGGCGGCCTTACGCTGGCGGCGCATGGCGGGGTCGAAGCGGACGCCGGAGTTGACGTCGTGCGGGTTGATGCCGCCGCCGCGCATGCCGGGCGGGCGCGTCGGGTCGATGCCGATCGTCGCCATGTCGGCGCGGCTCTGCGTCATGCCGGGCGCTTCCTTCGGTCGTTGCCCCTTCTTATTCAACTCCCGCCGCCCCATCTCCGAGTAGCTGATGACGTGCAGAGTGGTCTGCGCCGAAATGAGACGCTTGACCGCATCCTCGTACTCTTTGGAGCTGGCGGTGTCGATGCCGTCGGCCACGAGCACGAGGTGGCGGTTGCCGACGGGCTGCTCGCGCAGGAGTTCGACCCCGCGCCTGATGGCGAGCGAGAGGTTCGAGCCCCTGCCCGACTGGAGCTTGGCGCGGATAGCGCGCGCGGCCTCGGCCCTCTCCGCCGTCCAGCCCTGCAAGACCTCGGGCTTCTGGCTGTACTGCACGGCGGCGACCATGTCGCCGTCGCGGAGGCCGGCTAAGACACGGAGGCCGATGTCGCGCGTCGTGTCGGCGCGCACCACCGGGTTCAGGTCCCAGCCCGTGCCGAGCAGTAGCAGGACGCTCGCCGGGACGCGCCGCACGCTCTGAACCTGCTGCGGCACGTCGTCCTCGACGACAAGCACGTCGTCAATCTCCAAATGCGGGTCGAAGCGCCCCTCGTCGTCGTAGGCGAAGACGGGGAGGCGCACCTCTTCGACGAAGACCTCCTCCGTATCCTCCTGCTCGGCGGGCGTCGGCGTCGGTTTGGGGCGCACGCCGCTCTGCGCGCCGGTCACACCCGCGGCGAAGACGAGTAAGGTTAAGCAGAGAACGAGGGATGAAAAAAGACGGGGCTTGAGCATAGGTAGTCCTTCCGCCGTTAAATTTGAGTGCGTAACTCTGATGCCCCGGCGGTCGAGCCGCGTTCGCCGCCGCTCGCCGATGAGTAGGCAGATTCACAGGATGGAGAGGGCGGAAGAAGAAATGATGAATGAGGAGTGATGAATGATGAATAAGAGGCGGCCTAGTCTTTCATTCATCACTCATCACTCCTCATTCATCATTTAATTTATCCCGTGAATATCCGTTTCATAAGTTTGGCGTGCAGAGCAGAAAGTCAGCGCGCCGCTTTTCGCGCCTGTGACTGGACGGCGGTGATGGCGACGGCGTCCACGATGTCTTCGGCCTTGCAACCGCGCGAGAGGTCGTTGGCGGGCTTGTCCAGTCCTTGCAGGATGGGGCCGATGGCCGTCGCACCCGCCAGCCGCTCGGTCAGTTTGTAGGCGATGTTCCCGGATTGCAGATCGGGGAAGATGAGCACGTTGGCGCGTCCCGCCACGCCGGAGCCCGGAGCCTTCTGCTCGGCGACACGCGCGACGAGCGCGGCGTCGGCTTGCAGCTCGCCGTCAATCTCCATCTCGGGGTGGCGCGCGCGCGCCGTGCGCGTCGCCTCGATCACCTTGTCAACCAACTTGTGCGCGGCGCTCCCCTTCGTCGAGAAGGAGAGCATCGCGACGCGCGGCTCGACTTCGAGAAGCGCGCGGCACGAGTCGGCGGAGGCGATGGCGATTTCGGCCAGCTCGGGGGCCGAAGGGTCGATGACGACACCGCAGTCGGCGTAGATCATCGCGCCGTCCGCGCCGAAAGAGGCGTCGGGCACAACCATCACGAAGAAGCTGGAGACGACGCGCAAGCCAGCGCGCATGCCGATGCAGTGGAGCGCGGCGCGGACGGTGTGGGCGGTCGTGTTCGTCGCGCCCGCGACCGAGCCGTCGGCGCGCCCCGCGCGCACCATGAGGTTGCCGTAGTAGAGCGGGTCCTGCACGGCGAAACGCGCCTCGTCGGGCATCATACCCTTCGCGCGCCGCAGCTCGTGGTAGAGCGCCGCCGTCTTCTCGAAGTCGGGCGCGCGCCGGTGGTCTAAGACCTCCACGCCCGCGAGGTCGGCCCCGGCCTCGCGCGACGCCGCGCGAATCTTTTCCTCGTCGCCGAGCACGGTCACGCGCGCCACGCGGTCGTGCATCACGATTGAGGCGGCGGCCACCGTGCGCGGGTCTTCGCCCTCCGGCAGGACGATGTGTTGCGGGTCGGCGGCGGCGCGGCGGCGAATGCGTTCGAGTATGTTCATAAAGAAGGTAAGCAGTAAACAGTAAGCGGTGAGCAGTAAGCAGTTTTCAGTTTACGGTCTTCAGTCTTCGGATTTGAGATTTCACATGTGAAATCTCAAATGTCTTTACTGCTTACCGCTTACTGCTTACTGCTCACTTCGCATTAATGTATCACGAAGCTTTTGGCGGGGCGAAACCGGAGGCTCAGGCGGGGAGTGTTTCGTCAAGCAGGGCGTCGGCGGCGGCGGCGAGGCGTTCGACGAGCGCGGGGTCGCTCGTCTTGAGGGCGCGGAAGGTGCGTTCTTCGAGGACGGGCGTGTCGGAGGAGCCCCCCTCGTCCACGCCGACGAGCGCGACGCTGAGGGTTGGCGAGACGGCGACGACGAACCACTCGCGCGCCAGCCTCGCGCCTTCGGCGAGGCGTATGACGCGCATGTTCGGGTGGCGCGGCGGGCTCCAGTCGGGCTCGCCGAAGACGTAGACGCGCTCCGACACGTCCGCGATTCTCATGTAGCGGTCAACGACCGGCTCCATCCGCGAAAGCTTCTCGAAGCCGGCATAGACGCGCCCGCCGCGGTGCGTCCTCAGCACCAGCCCGTTCTCGATGAGCAGGCTGATGTATTCGAGGGCGGGGACCTGCGCGCGGAAGCGGAAAGACGTGTGGCCGTCGAAGTCGCGGCGCGAGACATGCGTGACTGTGCCCAAGTCTTTGACCTTCCCGCCCGCGGCCTTGAGGGCAAAGTCATAGATGGAGAATTCTTTCATGGCGTACTCGCGGCGCAGTCGAGGACGCCACAGACACTTCTAGCCCCTCAAAGCTTCGTCAGCGTTGCGAATGTTTCGTGAAATTGTTGAGCGTGGCGAAAAAGGCGAACCTTTGGCGGCTGCGGGAAGGGCCGCCCCAATCCTGTCGAATTGAGGCAGCCCTATCTTGAGAGCCTTGCTCTTGAATGAAGGCCCGCGGTTCTCTTCGGCCCCCTTTGTCTATCCGGAGCGAATTTAACTTCAACGCGCCGCGCCCTTGTGATAGTTCGGATAGGCGGGTTTGCGCGGCGCGGGCAGTGGATTCCTGCGCAGCGCCTCCAGAACCACTTCGACGGCCTTCTCGAGTTGCAGGTCGTGGCC
>JAIVJM010000266.1 GCA_020199995.1 Acidobacteriota bacterium
CACCAGGGGATTGAAGTGGAGAGATTGAGTTCTGAAGCGCGCCGCGGCGCGCGCGCGACCGCCGCATTCCTATTCGTCATCGCGATTCTCACCTTCTCGCTCGCGTCGCCAGTCGCGGGCGCGCAGGCACGCGCGCGTAGCGCACGGGCCGGTAAGCGGCAGCGCGCCGCGCGCGCGAAGGCGAAGGCAAAGTCGGGACGCGAGGCGAGACGCGAGGCCCCTGCGAAGGGGCGCGTGGAGCCCTACGAGCCGACGGACGGTAAAGAGGAAGAGGGCGACAAGATCGGCGGGCGCGAGGAGTGGTTCCGCATGCGGCGCGGCATGGGGTCGGCCGCCGAGAAGGGGGACGCGCGCCGCAAGGCCTGGGAGTCGCGCCCGAAGGGCAAGCTCAAGGGCGACCCGTCCCGCGGCATCATGGCGGCGAGCGCCTTCCAGTGGAGGCCGCTCGGGCCGGCACCGACGACGCCGAAGTTCGTGGGGTCGTGGGGGACGGTGAGCGGGCGCATCAACACCGTCGCCGTCAAGCCGAACGACGGGAACGTCATCCTCGTCGGCGCTTCGACGGGCGGCATCTGGCGCTCCGCGGACGCGGGCGGGACCTTCGTGCCGGTCTCGGACTCGCAGGTCGATCTCTCGGTCGGCTCCATCGCGTTCGCGCCGTCGAGCCCGAACGTCGTCTACGCAGGGATGGGCGATCACGCCAACAGCTACTTCGGCACGGGCGTCTTGAAGTCGGTTGACGGCGGCGTGACGTGGGCGCGCGTGAGCCGCCTGTACGACACGGACTGCACGCAGCTCCCGGCGCAGGGCCAGCCCGGCTGCCTCCCCGCGCGCGGCATCGCGCGCAAGATTCTCGTCCACCCGACCGACCCGAGCCGCGTCTTCCTCGCGCAGTCGGGCCAGCTCGCCGACTCCGGCATGATCGCGGGCGGCTTCAGTTACTCGACCGACGGCGGCGTCAACTGGGCGACGACTTTCCGCGGGCAGGTGCGCGATCTCGCCATCCACCCGACCAACCCGCAGATCCTCTACCTGACCAACCTCACCACCGACTACCCCGGCGACAAGCTGCGGCACGGACTCTACCGCTCGACCGACGGGGGCTGACGTGGCAGCTCTCCTATCAAGAGAATTATTTCGGCCTCGATCCGACGAATCGCGGGCAGGGCGCGCGCGTCGCCGTCTCTGCCGCCACGCCCAACCGGGTCGACCTCATCACGGGCGTGAGCGGCTGGGTGCGCTACTACTACAACACGAAGAGCGGCGACCCGTCGTCCGGCTGGGTCATCTGGGGCGACCGCCCCATCGACCCCGGCAACTTCGGCTACAACTCCTACCTCGCCGCCCACCCGACCATCGCCGACACGATCTACGTCGGCGTGCACGACGTTTTCAAGACGGCCAACAACGGCAGCACGTGGACGCAACTGACGCACAACTTCCACCCCGGCTGGGGGATTTCGGCACGGTGTGGGGCTACGGCCCCGGCGGGTGGCAGAACGACGCGCACCCCGACCAGCATGCGCTGGCCTTCTCGCCCACCGATCCTCTCACCTTCTACATCGGCAACGACGGCGGCCTGTGGAAGACGACCGACGGCGGGGCGAGTTTCACGTCGCTCAACGGCACGCTCTCGCTCTCGCAGTTCATCGGCATCGCCGCGCACCCGGCCGACCAGGGGTTCCTTATCGGCGGCACGCAGGACAACGGCACGCAGTTGCGCGACAGCACCGGCACGGGCTGGACGGAGTTCGCCGGCGGCGACGGCGGCCACCCCTTCATCAACCCCGTCGATCCCCGCGCCGTCCTCTCCACCTACGTCCGCGGCACGATCCGCCGCTGGCAGGTCAACCCCGACGGCTCGAAGGTCGAGAAGCCCGGCGCGGCCGGCGACGGCACTTTCTGGAACGAGTACAAGGAGACGGGCGGGCGCATCGCCTTCTACCCGCCGTTCGGCGGCAACGGCGTCGATCAGGCCGTCTACTTCGGCGCCGAGCGGCTCTTCGTTAGCCGCGACTTCGCCGACACAGTCAACGTGGACTCGCCGACCTGGACGGCGCCCGGCGGCGACATCGATCAGACCTTCGTCTCGGACGGCACCTACACCGACGTGCTCTCGGCCATCGGCGTCCAGCGCACGGCCTACTCCCCGACGCAAGTCATCTACACCGGCTCGATGATGGGGCGCGTGATGGTCTCGCGAAACGGCGGCGCAACGTGGGCCGACGCGATGACGAATCTTCCGCGCGGCTACGTCGAGAGCATCACGGTCGCCCCCTCCGACCCGACGGGCGCGACCGCGTACCTGACGCTCGGCGCCTACGGGAACCTCCAGGCCACCGGCACCTACGACTACTACGGCAACGGCCACGTCTTCAAGACGTCTGACTTCGGCGCGACGTGGGCGGACCTGAGCGGCACGAACCCCGCGACCAAGCTGCCGAACACGCCGACCACCGCGCTCTTAGTCGATCCGTCGAACCCGAGCGTCATCTACGCCGGCACCGACATCGGCGTCTTCCGCTCGATCTCCGGCGGCAACACGTGGGAGACCTTCAACAACGGCCTGCCGCCCGTCCCCGTCAACAGCTTCTCGGTGAGCGCTTCGGGGAAGATTCAGATCGGGACCTACGGGCGCGGCGCCTACGAGCTTCAGACCACGGCCGGGCTCTCGACGCTCCAGTTCGAGTTGCAACTCGCCTCCGTCGGCGAGGCGGCGACGCGCGCGACGCTCAACGTCACGCGCACGGGCGACCTCAGCGCGACCGTCAGCGCGACCGTGCGCACGCAGGACAACCCGGCGGCGGTGCGCTGCGACGACACGACGAGCTTGCCCTTCGTCGCCTTCGCGCGCTGCGACTACGCGACGGCCGTCGAGACGCTCACCTTCGCGCCCAACGAGACGGCGAAGAGCTTCTCCGTCTCGATCATCAACGACGTGTTCCAGGAGCCCGACGAGAACGTGAGCATCGCCCTCGTCAACCCCTCGGCGGGCGCGCAGGTCGGGCCGCAGGGCACGACGGCGCTGCGCATCGTCTCGGACGAACTTCTTCGGCCGGGAGCCCGACCCGGGCGGCTTCGCGGCGTGGAAGGCGACTCTGGACAACTGCCCCGATCCCTTTAACTCCAACCCGTCGAGCCCGTCGGCTAACTGCGACCGGGTGTCGGTGTCGAAGAACTTCTTCCTCTCGGCGGAGTTCGAGCAGAAGGGCCGCTACGTCTTCAACTTCTACAAGGCGGCGCTGGGGCGGCTGCCCCGCTACAATGAGTTCATCCCGGATATCACTGGCCTGATCGCGGTCGACGACGCCGGGTTCTTCGCGAAGAAGGCGGCCTTCACGAACGACTTCGTCCAGCGGCAGGAGTTCAGGAACATCTACGACCCGCTCTCGAACCAGCAGTACGTGGACGCGCTGATGGGCAGGTACACCCTGCAACAGGTGACCACAGCCAACCCGTCTAACCCGGACGACACGACGCAGCCGAAGGTGACTTTGACGAGAGCCGACCTCGTCAGCCGCCTCAACCTCGGGACGATGACGCGCTCTCAGGTCTTGCGCGCCGTCGCCGGCTCCGATCAGGTGGCGGCGGCGGAGGCGAACTCGTCGTTCGTCGCGATGCAGTACTTCGGCTACCTGCGCAGAGACCCCGAGGAGGGCGGCTACAACGACTGGCTGAGAACCATCAACGCCAACCCGGCCGACATCCGCTCGATGGTCAACGGCTTCATGAACTCCGAGGAGTACCGCCTCCGCTTCGGCACGCCGTAAACGATCTCAGGGTAGCCGCGTCAGCGCGCCTGCGCGGGCGCGCAACTCCTCGCACTCTTCCACCGGAGCCAATAGATTGATCGGCTCCCCGCCGTAAGGGGGGATTAAGAGATTCTCAGACGTGTTGCCCATTGATCTTTGGTCGAAGTGCCTTCATTAAATTCGGATCGAGCGCGAGACAGACCGGGAGAAGGGAAGCAGAATAACAGATCGTCTTCGAATTAAGGTTGTGGTGCGGGAGGCCGTCGGACGTCGTCCGGGCGTGGGCGCACTCCCTGCGCGAAGGACTAATCACGCGCGACGGCCCGGTAGAGTGCCTCGTACTGTGCGACGACGTGGGCGAGCAAGAAGTTCTCGCGGATGCGCTCTCTCGCCGCCTCGCCCAGTTGCGCGCGCCCGTCCGAGCCGAGGTGAATCAGCGCCCGCCACGCCTCGGCCAGTGCTCCGGGGTTGCGCGGCGGCACCACGAGGCCGGTCGGGCCGACGAGCTTCGCCGCGTCGCCCACGTTCGTCACCACGCAGGGCACGCCGCAAGCCATCGCCTCGCCGACGACCAGCGGGAAGCTTTCGCCGTAGGAGGACGAGAGCGAAGAGATGTCTGACGCGGCGATGAGCCGCGAGATGTCTGCGCGCTCGCCCAGCAGGTGGGCGCGGCCTTCGAGGCCCCAGCGGGAGACGAGGCGGCGCAGCACCGGGTTGTCCGCGTCGACCTCCCTCCCCACCAGGAGGAAGTGGGCCGCGTGGTAGTCCTCGGAGAGCATCGAGGCGGCGCGCAGGAAGTTGATGTGATCCTTCATCGGGTGGAAGCGCCCGACGAGCCCGATCAGCAGGTGGTCCTCGCTCACGCCCAGCTCGGCGCGCACGGACGTGCGCGCCTGCGTCGAGGGGGCGAAGTGCGTCATGTCGAAGCCGTTCGGGATGACGTGGGAGTTCTCCGCGCGGAAGCCCATCGCCTCGTGCTGCGCGCGGCTCGCGTCGGAGACGTATATGATCTTCGACGGGAGCGCGGAGAGCCGCCGGCAGAGCCGGATGACGGCGGCGGTCACGCGCTTCTCGCGCGTGAGGTCGTCGTTGCAGCTATGGATGCTCCAGACGAGCGGCGCGCGCCGCGCGGCCGCGGCGCGCGCGAGCTGCGCCGCGAGCGAGCCGTGGTACATCCACCCGTGAATCAGATCGGGCTTGAACCGGCGCACGGCCGAGACCAGACGGCCGAGCTGCGCGGGCGTGGGCGGCTTCGCCGGCATCATGCCGATGTTGTGGACGGGGACGCCGAGGGCCTCGATGCGAGCGTCGAGCGTGCTGCGCCGGCCGAGCGAAATCACCGACGGGCTGAAGCGGCTCGTGTCAGACCCGGACAGGAGCTTGTAGAGCATCATCTCGGCCCCTCCGACGGAGAGGTCGTTGATGATGTGGAGTGTTCTGATGGGCTCTACCTGCTGGTTCGGCACGGTTGCTGGAAGACTGAATGACTCTCCGCCGTCGACGGATCGCGCGGGGATGTGTAAATGGGTCGAACTTGGCTCTTACAATTTAAGGCGAGCGATGTTTAAAAGCAAAAGCAGTGGCCCGGCCGCCGCGCGTCACGCTCGGGCGAGCCCGATGAGCTCGAGGTATTGATCGACGGCGCGCCCGACGGAGTACAGGGCCGCGCGCCCTCTGAGCGCCGCCGCGCGCGGGGGGGCGTCGAGTGCCCGCGCCATCGCGTCGCGCATCGCCGCCGCGTCGCCCACGGGCACGAGCGCGCCGTACGCGCCGCCCTCCAAAATCTCCCGCGGCCCGCTCGGACAGTCGGTCGCCACGACGGGACAGCCGCAGGCCAGCGCCTCGATCAATACGGTCGGCAGCCCCTCCCAGCGCGACGAGAGGACGAAGGCCGCGGCGCGGCTCATGCGCGCGTAAGGGTTTTCCACGAAGCCGGGCAGGGCCACGTCGTCCGTCAAACTCATCTCGTCGGTCATCGCTTCGAGCTCCGCGCGCGCCTCGCCCTCGCCGAGGATCATCAGCCGCGCCGCCCGACTCTGCCTCAACATGCGGAAGGCACGCAGCAGCGTCGGGAAGTCTTTCTGCGCCGTGAGCCGGCCCACGGCGAGGAAGACGGGCGCGCCGTCGTCGCCGAACCACGGGTGGCCGGCCGGGGCCGTGGCCGCCCGGAGCAGCGCTTCGTCAACGACGGGGTTGGGGATCACGTGAACTTTGCCGGGCGGAACGCCGAGGCGCGAGACGAGATCGCGAGCGACGCCTTCGGAGACGGCGACGACCGCATCGGCGCGCGGGTAAGTGCGCCGCACGAGCGCCGGGAGCAGCCCGTCCCGGCGCAGGCCGCTGCGGACGGCGGAGACCGTGTTCTGCTCGACGACCGCCACGCGCGCGCCGGAGCGCGCCAGGGCGCGGGACGCGAGCGCCGCGACGTTCGCGTGACTGAGGAACGAGACGAGCGCGTGAGGCCGCTCGCGGCTGAGGTAGCGCGCCAGCTTCGGGATCACTCTCGCGACTCGGCCCGCCGCGAGATCCACGACGCGCGCGCGCGCGTCCACCGCGCCGAGGTGCGGCCCTTCGCTGTTGACGAGAACCAGATCGACGGCGAGCCCGCGCGCGGCGATGCCGCCGATCAGTTTGACGACCGCCCGCTGCGCGCCGCCGTCCGTCATGTCGGGGATGAAGCAGGCCACCCGCGCGCGGCTTAATGGGCCGCCGCGCGACACGTCTGTTTCTTCTGCCGTTGCTTCGAATAGAGCACTCATCTTTCGTTCACGACTTCTCGAAGGAGCGACTCCCACGCCTCAAAAGCCTTCTCCGGGTTGAAACGCTCGACCACCTCCGGCGCGTGCAGAGCCATCCTCCGTCGCCCCTCCTCGTCGCCCATCAAATCGCTCAGCGCGCGTGCGAGCGCGCCGGCGTCATTCTTCGGCACGATCACGCCGTTGACCCCTTCCTCGATGATGTCGCGCACGCCGCTCCCGCAGTCCGTGCACACGGCGGGAAGCCCGCAGGCCAGCGCCTCGCACAAAGCCAGCGGGAACCCTTCGGCGCGCGAAGGTAGCACGAAGAGTTTCGCACGCCTGAGGAACGGGTACGGGTCTGTCACGCGGCCGAGGAAAGAGACACGCCCGCCGAGACGCAGCTCGTCACGCAGCGTTTCCAAACGCCCACGCTCCTCCCCCTCGCCGAGTACCGTCAAGCGCCATTGAGGATGTTCGTCTCCGAGCAGCGAGAAGGCTACGAGCAAAACGTCGAAGCCTTTGTTACGGTGCAGCCGACCGACAGCGATCAGCGCGGGCTGCGGCGCCGTCTCGGCGCGCGCCGGGCTTGCCGGCGGCGGCGGCACGAAAGGGTTCGGAATAACGGTCACGCGCTTTCGCAGCCGCGGCGGGAAGAAAACCACATCGCGCGCGCTCAGCAGAACGATACGGCGTGCGCGCGCATACGTCAGGAGCCGGAGGTAAGCCCACGTCCGCTTGAGGGTGAGCGCGTTTGGGTCCATATGCTCCGTGGCGACGATCGGCACGCCGAGACCTTCCGCCGCCAGAAGGGTCAACACATTAGTCTGATCAATGAAACTGACGATCACGTCGGGTCGGCTGCGACGTATCTCGCGGCGCAGGACGCGCGCGCGCCGCAGGTTGTTGCGGACGGCGGCCAGCAGGCCGGAAGAGTCTCCCGCAAGTCCCATCGCGACGTGGCGGACGTGTGGATCGAGATTGTAGAAAGGCGGTCGCGCTCCGTCGTCGTAGGTCAGGATCGTGACGTGCCGCCCGGCCGCCGTCCAGCGCTGCGCGAGTAGGGTAAGCACGTGCTCCGCGCCGCCGGAAGCGATGATGGGAATGACGAAGGTTACACGCATGTTCGCGGGCAGGCTCTTGCCGGCAGGACTTGAAGGCGTCATTCCTCGTCGGCCACCTGCCGGAAGATTCCGGCGAGCGTCACGGCATGTCGGCGGACGGAGTATTGCGCCTCGACGAGTCGTCGCCCCGCAGCGCCGAGGCGTGCGGCGAGTGCGCGGTCGTCGAACAGGCGACCGAGCGCGTCGTACCAATCGGAGGCCGTCGCCGCCGCGATGCCGACTTCCGACTGCCGCATGATCTCGTCGCACGTGCCGACAGGGCTTACGACCGTCGGCGCGCCCACGGCCATGTAGGTCAGCATCTTGAGGCCGCACTTGCCGCGCTCCCAATCCGTCGCGGCGAGAGGCATCAGCCCGACGTCCATCTGCCGCACCTGTCGCACCTCGGAGGCGGGCGACCAGCGCTCGAACTGCCATCGGGGGCGGGGAATCTTCGTGAAGCGCGGCGCGGCGTCGGAGACCACGAGCAGGCGTGCCTGCGGGCGACCGTCGAGGAACTCGGCCAGCGGCTCTTCAATCGCGTAGAGATACTTCAGGTTCGACGCCGTGCCCGACCAGCCGACCGTCCACTCCGCGCGCTCGCTTCCGTCATCGGATGCCGCGGGCCTCCACTTCTGGGTGTCGACGCACGTCGGCACGACCCACACGCGCGCGCCGAGCCCTCGGAAGTAGTCGGCCAGAAACTCGTTGCCGGCGATCACGCCCCGCGAGCGTTCGACGATGCGCTCAATGTCACGCCCGTGCTGTCCCATCCACACCGCGTCGTCAACGTCGAACAGGAGCTTCCGCCCGGCGAAGCGCTCTAAAGTTGATCGCCCCGGAATCAGCTCGCGTTGCAGCCACGTGATGTCACTGACGCGCGCCGCCGCCAGGCCGGGCACCCGCGCAAGAATCTTCGCCGCCGTCCACAGGATTCCGAGTTGTGCTACGGGCGCGGCCGTGTACTTGCTGAAGGCAGGATGATATTCGGTGACCCCGATTCCGCGCCGCGCGAGCTGCGCGACGAACTGGCAGACGCGGAAGCGGCGTGAAGGGTCGTACCTGCCCGCCGTCAGGGCTGTCACGGTGATCTGCCGCGCGGGCTCCATCATGGCTCCCGTTTGCGCGCGGTGCGGGCGAGCCTCTTCACCATTCGCTCAAGCGGGGGGAAGCGCGGCAACTGGTTGCGCAGGCGCAGCGTGAGTGAGCTTGACAGCACCTCCTCCCGGAACTGCGCGGACTCCTGCTTGACGGCCAGCCCGAGCCACCGGATGAAGTCGGCTGCGGCGCGTCCTTCTTCGAGCGCGTCCTCGCCGCCGCCCCTCTGATGCTCTTCGATCACTTCGTGGTAAAGCTCGATGATCTCCTCGACCAGAGAATCGAGTCCGGCCGACGCGCGGACGCGGCGCGAAACACCCTCGGCGTCCGCAGCGTCGTAGCGCTCGATCTCGCGGGCGAGCACTTCCGGGGTGTTCGGCTCGCGCAGCGCGCGCACACCGAAATTGAGCCGCCGCAGCCGCTCGAACTCGCCCGTCATCACCATCGGCCCGCTGCCAACTTTATCGCAGAGGATGACCGCCGCGCCGACGGCCATCGCTTCGAGCGCGCACCGCGCTTTGGCAAAGACCAGATCGTATTGCCCGAGCAGGGATTCGGGTCGTGAGCTGGAAGTGCGCGACAATTCGCCCACCACGTCGAGCGCTATCCCGGCGCGGCGGCAGGCCTCGCTGACCGGCGTCAGGTGCGTGCCCTCTGTGGCCGTGTTGCTGAAAACGAGGGCAACCGACCCAACTGTGGCAAAAGAAGACCGCGGGCACTCCGGGGAACATCAGCAAGGCCGTCATCAGCTCAGGGCACTGATTCCCGTGAATGATGTCGGGCGGGACGGCCAAGGTGCGCAAATCGTCCACGACCGGAACGGTCGCCTTACGCAGCTCGCGTGCGACCTCGCCGAGTTCCGGGCTGTAGACGACGGGCGCGTGGCCGCGACGGAGTAGTCCGAGCGCGAGGTCACGGACGTAAGTTTCCGTGCCCGCCCGGGTGGCGAGCGCCGTGTTGGTGATCAGGACGCGCAGGCCGCTCATCTGATTCGCCGTTCGACGTGAGAGCGCAGAGCCTCCGCGAGCGGGAGCATGTGCTCATGGTAGCGGAGCACGCGCGAGTAGTGGCCGGCGGCCACCTGCCGCTCGCCGTAGCGTTCGTAGAAGGGCGGATCTTCAAAGCCGCGGCGTGACGGCGCGCCGGCCGCCGCGGGGCGCAGGCACTCCACGCGAAAGGTCTCGCCGCTCGTGCCCGCGGCGCTCAGTCTACTCCGGGCGGCGAGATCGGGGTGCGCGCGAAGTCCCGCGCTCCCGACCCCGGCGAGCGCGGCTTCCACCTCGGCCGCCAGCTCGGGGTAGCCGTGCGCGGCGCGCACTTTACGCGCGAACGTCTCCTCGTCGAGGCGCAGCCAGAGGGCGGCGGCGCGCGACTCCTCGGCGCATTCGCCGGGCCGCTCGACGAGCGTGAACTCGAAATTCTCGATCCGCGCATCCGCCACGCCGCGCGCCAGCTCGACGGCGGTGTCGATGACCAGCTGGCAGG
>JAIVJM010000008.1:0-40795 GCA_020199995.1 Acidobacteriota bacterium
GTAACTGCCCTGCGCCGAGGAGACCATCTTGCGGCCCCGGTGACGCCGGGCAAGGTCGGAGGCGCGCAGTGTTTCGGGCATGAAGGCATAGTCGCGGTAAACCTTCTCGTAAAAGACCGGCGCGCGGCGACGCAGAAGCTTGGCGACGAGGATGAAGGCGAGCGCCCTGTGGAGGCCGAGGGGTGCGGTCTTGAAGATGTCCGAGAGGCGCACGTAGACGCGGCCCGAGCGGAGGCGGATCGTGTGGTTGAGCCCGGCGTAAGGGTAATAGCGCACGTCCACGTCGGGCACGGCGCGCTTGGGCGCAAGCTGCCGGAACGCATCCATGAAGAGCGTGCTGAGGAGAGGGGGGGTGTCGGGCATAAATTCCAATCCCTGTTCAGGAGATCAACGCCAGCGGGGACGTCTTTAATGTCGCCGGAGAAAGAGTGGTTCCGCATCGGAAATGGAACCGGCCTTGAACGACCTGTGAAGCATGATATTAAGGTTCGCCGAGGCGGGTCGTCAAACGAGACTTTCCGGCGTCACGCTAAGCCTTTTGCTTCTCGACAAATGGCCCCTCCGACGGCAAAGAGCGAACGATTCGGCGTCCCGCACCGCGCCGGAAACCCCTTTGACTTCAGCAGCTTAACTCTTCACCTCGCGACGGCGGACGGGCGACCGTGATAAGTTCAGCCGGCTCTTTGAATTAGCCGTGCGCCGGAGGACGCCCGCGGCGTCAACGCCGGGCGCTGAGGCTCGGTTTGCGCCTGTTTTCATTCATCCGCTATACTCCACAGACGCTTCGCTCCGAAGCATCCACGGAACGGGGCGGGGCGCCGGAAATTTTAATCCTTGACAGGGCGTTATGGCGGCTGTAAACAATGTAAAGATGGCGGGGCGCGTGCTTTCTCTGTTTACCGCGCTCCATGCACGTCAGAAGACCCCCTGAAGCCCCGCACGCCAAGTCTTTTCACCATGGCATTTCGTAGCTCGACATCGGCGACACACGCAGACCGGATGCCCGACGCGCGCGGGCAGGCCGTGCTCTCGGCGATCATCAAGGAGCACCTCCGGACGGGCGAGCCCGTCGGGTCGCGGACGATCTCGGAGCGCTTCGCGGGGGGCGCGGGCTGGAGCTCGGCCACCATCCGCAACGTGATGGGCGAACTCGATGAGGCCGGTCTGGTCGAGCAGCCGCACACCTCGGCCGGGCGCACCCCGACCGACAAGGGCTACAGGTTCTACGTCGATCACATGGTCGGCGACGCGCGCCTGTCGAGGGCCGACCTGTCTGCGATTGACCGCACGCTGGGAATCGCGAGCGGCGAGGCGAACGCGCATCAGCCCAACCGCCTGATGGAGAGAGTCTCGCATCTGCTCTCGGAGCTGTCGGAGAACGTGGGCATTGTCGTCTCGCCGCCGATGGCCGACAACCGTCTGGAGCACATCGAATTCCTGCCGCTCACGGACGGGCGCATCCTCGTCGTGCTCGTCTTCTCCTCGAACGTCGTGCAGAACAAGATCATCCGCATTGACGAGCCGCTCGGACAGGAAGAGCTGGAGCGCGCGGCCCGTTACCTGAATGCGGAGTTCAGCGGCAAGAGCCTTCAGGCCATCCGCTCCGAGATTCTGGCGATGATGCGCGAAGAGAAAGCGCTCTACGACGAGCTGCTGCGTCACGCCGTGCTGCTCTTCGAGCGGAGCATGGAGGGCGACGAGACGGAGACGGGCGACGTTTACGTGGACGGCGCGTCGAACATTCTGGCGAAGCCAGACTTCGGTGATGTCGAGCGCCTGCGCGAGCTGTTCCGCACCTTCGAGGCTAAGTCGCGCCTCGTCAAGATTCTGGGCGAGTGCATCGAGCGCGAGCCGGTCTTCGGCGACGTTCACGTCGTCATCGGTCGCGAGCACACCGCACCCTCGATGCAATCCTGCGCGCTCATCACCACCCCGTACCGCCTCAGTGAGGGCCGGGTCGTCGGGACGCTGGGCGTGGTCGGCCCGATGCGCATCGAATACGCGCGGACGATGGCGATGGTCAACTACATCGCGCGGCTCGTCGAGCGCGTGTTGCGCGAAGAAGCAGTCCGCATCTGAACTCTTTAATTCTCCGGGCGCGCGCATGTAAAGTTCTGAGCGTGCCGGGAGGCTCAACCGAAACCGGGTCGCGTAGATGAATCAAACGAACATGGCAGACAAAGACAGGCGAGCGCCGAACCGCATCCCCGTGCGCTTCGTGGACGGCGGCGACGGGGACGAGCAGGGCGGCATTGACGGCGACGTCGGCGGCATCGGCGGCGGCGATTCGACCCCCGGCGTGGGGAATGACAGCGGCCTGACATCAGAAGAGATCGGACGTGAGTCGGCCTACGAGGACGAGACCGAGACACGGCGGCGCATCAACCGCGGCGGCGAGCAGGACTCGGAGGGCGCGCGCGAGCGCGCCGACGACGCGGACGACGCGGGCTCGAACGACGCCTCAGATTTGCCGCGTGGCCGCAATGACCTCGACACAACAGCCCCGCACGCGGGCGAAGGGTCGAAGTCCGATGAGGGCCATGCGGGCCACGCGCCGGGCGAGACGCCGCGTCACGCCGCCTCCTCCGGCCCGGCGGTGGCCGAACTCGTGGCGACGCGCGCCGAACTGCGCCGCATCGAAGCCGAGCTGAAGAAGTACTTGGACGAGCGTCAGGAGTTCACTGACAAGCTCGCGCGGCGGCAGGCGGACTTCGAGAATTACCGCAAGCGCGTCGAGCGCGAGCGCGGCGAGACGTACAACCGGACGGTCGCCGAGGTGGTCACGCGTCTCTTCCCCGTCCTCGACAACCTGCGGCGCGCGCTCGACGCCGAGTCGTCGTTTCAGGCGGGTGAGTCCGCGGAGTTCCGACACTTCCTGCACGGCATCGAGCTGATCGGCAAGCAACTGAACGGCGTCCTCGAAGAGCTGGGCGTCGAGGTCGTCCCGACCGTGGGCGAGCCCTTCGACCCGCACGTCCACGAGGCCGTGACCACCGAGGAGACGGACGAGTTTGAACCCGACACCGTGATGGAGGAGATGCGTAGCGGCTACCGCCTCGGCGGCAAACTCCTCCGCCCTGCGATGGTCAAAGTAGCAACGAGAGCTTGACGGGTGAACTGTCACAGATGACAAAGTGGACAGCTGGCTTTTTCCTGACACCCGATACGATTCACCTGTCACGAGTTAAAATCCATGGGCAAAGTAGTCGGAATTGATTTAGGGACCACCAACTGCTGCGTCGCCGTGCTGGAAGGCGGCGCGGTGCAGATCGTCCCGAACAAAGAGGGCGGGCGCACGACCCCCACGGTCGTCGGCTTTACGGACAAGGGCGAGCGCCTCGTCGGGCAGATCGCCAAGCGTCAGGCCGTGACGAACGCGGTCAACACGGTCTACGCCGTCAAGCGCCTCATCGGTCGCAAGGCCAACGAGCCCGAGGTGGCGCGCGCGCGCGAAACCTCGCCCTTCGAGATCGCCGAGGCCTCCAACGGCGATGCGCGCATTCAGGTGCAGGGCCGCGTCTACAGCCCGCAGGAGATTTCCGGCATCGTCTTGCAGCGCCTCAAGGCCGCGGCGGAAGACTTCCTCGGCGAGGCCGTCACCGAGGCCATCATCACCGTGCCCGCCTACTTCGACGACACGCAGCGGCAGGCGACCAAGGACGCGGGCCGCATCGCGGGCCTGAGAGTCGAGCGCATCATCAACGAGCCGACCGCAGCGGCTCTGGCCTACGGCTTGGGCCGCACCGAGTCGGAGCGCATCGCCGTCTACGACCTCGGCGGCGGCACGTTCGACATCTCGATTCTCGAAATCAACGACGGCGTCTACGAGGTGCTCGCCACCTCCGGCAATACCTTCCTCGGCGGCGAGGATTTCGACGAGCGGATCATCAACTGGATGGTCGAGCAGTTCCGCGAAGAGACGGGCATTGATCTGCGGCAGGACCGCCTCGCGCTGCAACGCCTGAAGGAGGCCGCCGAGCGCGCCAAATGCGAGCTCTCGTCGCTGACCGAGGCGAACATCAATCTGCCGTTCATCGCGGCGGACGCCTCGGGGCCGAAGCACTTCAGCAAGATGCTTTCGCGCGAAGTCTTCGAGAACCTCGTGAGCGACCTCATCGAGCGCACGGTCGAGCCGTGCCAGAAGGCCCTCTGGGACTCCAAGCTCCAGCCCAAGGACATTGACAAGGTGCTTTTAGTCGGCGGGCAGACGCGCTCGCCCGTCATCGCGCGCACCGTCAGGGAAATTTTCGGCAAAGACGCTTCCGCCGAGATCAACCCCGACGAGGTAGTCGCGATGGGCGCGGCCATTCAGGGCGGCGTCTTCACCGGCGACATCAAGGACATCGTGCTGCTCGACGTGTTGCCCTTAAGCCTCGGGCTTGAGACGCGCGGCGGCCTCTTTCACAAGATCATCGAGCGCAACTCGACCATCCCTCTGCGCAACAGCCAAACGTTCACGACCGTCGTGGACAACCAGTCGTCGGTCGAGATTCACGTTCTTCAGGGCGAGCGCGAGGTCTCGCAGGGGAACCGCTCTTTAGGCAAGTTCGAGCTGGTCGGAATCCCGCCCAACCCGCGCGGCGGGCCGCAGATCGAAGTCACCTTCGAGGTGGACGCCAACGGCATCCTCAACGTCTCGGCGCAGGACAAGACGAGCGGAACCAAGCAACAGATGAAGGTCACGCCGACCTCCGGACTTTCGGGCGACGAGATCGAACGCATGATCGCCGAGGCGCAGAGTTCGATGGACAGCGACCGCCGCGTCAAGGAGTTGATCGGGCTGCGCTCAAAACTCGAAGGCCTGATCCGCAACACGCAGCGCTCTTTCCGCGAGTTCGGCTCGGCGCTCCCGCTCGACGACCGGCAGTCGGCCCAGAACACATTCGCCGAGTGCGAGGAGTTCGTCCACTCGGAGGACACGGAGGAGCTTCAGCGCGCATTGCTGAGGGTCGAAGGTCTGGCCACACAACTCACGATGGCGATGATGAACGCGCCGGCGGGCGAGAAGGCTATCGAAGGGCCGGACAAAGATCACAACGAAAGGCTATAAAAACCGTCAAACGTCAATCGTCAATCGTGAATAGAAAGAAATTAGTCTTCGATTCACGATTGACGTTTGACGTTTGACGTTTGAAGAGATGAGTACGAAACGCGATTACTACGAAGTCCTCGGCCTGAGCCGGGGCGCGACCGAGGCGGACATTAAAAGCGCTTATCGGAAGCTCGCCGTCCGCTACCACCCGGACAAGAATCCTGGCGACCATGAAGCTGAGGAGAAATTCAAGGAGGCGGCGGAAGCCTACTCGGTGCTCTCCGACGCCGAGCAGCGCGCGCGCTACGAACGCTTCGGGCACGCGGGCGTGTCGAGCAGCGCGGGGGCGGCGGGCTGGGGGGCCGCCGGCTTCGGCGGCATCGAAGACATCCTCGGCGTCCCTCGGCTCGAAGCCTGCGAGGCGTGCCAGGGCGCGGGCGCGGCTCCGGGGACACAGCCCGAGACCTGCACGACTTGTGCGGGCGCGGGGCAGGTGAGGTATCAGCAGGGCTTCTTCTCGGTGTCGCGCACCTGCGGCAACTGCCGCGGCTCGGGGCGCGTCATCAAGACACCGTGCGAGAGTTGCCGGGGAACGGGACGCGTCGAGCGCGAGCGGAGCATGGAGGTCAAAATCCCTTCCGGCGTGGAGACGGGCTCGCGCCTGCGACTGGCGGGCGAGGGCGAGGCCGGCGCGCAGGGCGGCCCGGCGGGCGACCTCTACGTCGTCATCCACGTCACAGAGCACGAGCAGTTCGAGCGGCAGGGCAACAACCTCTACGCCTCAGTCCCCGTCACCTTCGCGCAGGCGGCGCTCGGCTCCGAAGTCACCGTCCCGACGCTCGGAGGACAGCAACCTCTGAAAATCCCCACGGGCACACAGACCGGCACGGTGTTCCGCATCAAGAGCAGCGGGATGCCCGTGCTCGGCGGCCGCGGACGCGGCGACCTCTTCGTCTCCGTCACGGTCGTCACCCCGACGACGCTCACGCGCGAGCAGCGGCGACTGCTCGAACAACTGTCGGAGATCGAAGAGAAAGACTTCGGCGACAAGGGTCTGATGGACAAAGTGCGCGACATCTTCGGCTGAGAGAGACGAAAACGGTACCGCGAGCGTTAGCGAGCAGGTTGAGATAGACGATACTCAAACCCGTTCGCTAACGCTCGCGGTACTGTTTTTTGTATCAATACAAAACGTCCCGGCGTGATACAAACGGGCACTTGGGCAATGTTTTCGCCGCCACGCGAAATCTTCTCCGTCGCGCAGTTTCTTCGTAATTCGGCGCGGAATGGGAGAATCGCCCCCTCAGCGCTCCCCGGCACAATGCTTGCCATGATGCTAAAGCGTTCGGCACTTACGCGTTACCCATCGAGGGAGAAACTTTCGAGGAGCATGATGATGATGAAACGACGGAGCCTCTCATGTTTGATCGCGGTCCTGCTGTTATCGGTCTTTTCCGCGACGGCGCTCGCGGCGGTTGATGAGGACACGGACACGCGCTTGATTGACGCGAAGGTGGTCGAGGTCAACGAACACCACATCTCCGTCATCGCGCGCACGGGCGTCGAGCACGTCATCGCGGTCGAAAACTCCAAGACGCTCGTGCGGAACAAAGGCATCATCGTTGCTCTCAAAGACCTGCGCGAAGGCGACATCGTGACGGTCGAACTCGACGCCGTCAACCCGCTCAAGTTCGCGCGCAATATCGTGATCGCGGTGCAGGCCAACAGCGAAGTGGCGACCACCGAGCCCTAAGACGGCCACGTCCCACGAAAAGCTCGCCGGTCATCGAAAGCGGACTCTCTTTATCGAGCGTTCGCGTTAATGACTGGCAATTGAGAGCCGCCCGGCTACCTCGCAAAATAGCCGGGCGGCTTTCGTACGAAACGCAGAAGTCAGAACGCTGAACGACGAACTGAAAGACAAGTTGCTTTCAGTTCGTCGTTCAGCGTTCTGACTTCTGACTTCTTTTTTAGAGTCGGTAGCGGACGCGGCTGCGGCGCAGCGCGTCGTCTTCGACATCAATGTTCTGGAGGCGGAGCGAGACGTCGGCGTTGAGGTCGAGGTCGGCGCGCTCGCCCGCCAACAGCTTGACCGTCCCGGCTGCCGCGATCATCGCCGCGTTGTCGGTCGAGAGATGTCGGGAGGGGAAGAGGGCGGAGACGCCCATGCGCGACGCCGCCGCGCGCGAGGCTTCGCGCAGCGCCTCGTTGCAGGCCACGCCGCCCGCGACGATGAGCGTGCGCGGGCGGTACTCTGCGGCCAGACGCTCGGTCGTGCCGACCAGAGAGCGGATAACTACGTCCTGAAAACTCGCCGCCAAATCTTTGACCGGCTGCGTGGGCGTCTCCCCCTCGGCCAGCGCCTTCAGGCCCGACTCGCGGACGTGCTTCGAGACCGCGGTCTTCAAGCCGCTGAAGCTGAAGTCGGGGCGACCGTCGCCCATGCGCGGGACGCTGAAGCGGACGGCTCGTGGGTCGCCTTCGCGCGCCAGTCGCTCGATGACGGGGCCGCCGGGGTAGCCGAGGCCGAGCATCTTCGCCACCTTGTCGAACGCCTCGCCCGCCGCGTCGTCGCGCGTCCGCGCCAGCACCTTGTACTTGCCCGGCTCCGGCACGAGGAAGAGGTTCGTGTGGCCGCCCGAGACGACCAAAGCGAAGGCCGGGTACTCGATGGGCGGATTGTCGAAGACGACAGAGTAGATGTGCCCCTCGATGTGATTGACGCCGACGAAGGGCTTCTCCAGCGCGTAGGCCAGCGCCTTTGCGTAGGAGACGCCGACCAGCAGAGAGCCGACGAGCCCCGGCCCCTGCGTGACGGCGATGCCGTCAAGTTCTTCCTGCGCCACGCCCGCGCGTGCGAAGGCCTCTTCGACCACGGGGACGATTTTGTCGAGGTGCTCGCGCGAGGCCAGTTCGGGCACGACGCCGCCGAAGCGTTTGTGAATATCCACCTGCGAAGAGATGACCGACGACAGTATCTCGCGCCCGCCGCGAACAATCGCCGCCGCCGTCTCGTCGCAGGAGCTTTCAATGCCGAGCACAAGCATGATTCACACCACAGAGGATTAATAAACTCTAACCGTCGGTCGAATAATAGCGTGAGATGGTAGTCAGGCGCACCTGCCTGAGAACTCCCGAGGAAGCTGTTCGAGAAAGCCCCCGGAGGGGGCTTTCTCAATCGCCTTACTTCTTCTCGTTCAGCGAGCATTTCAAAACTTGCGAGCGCGCGGCGATGTGCAGCTCGTTCTTGTCGTCGAAGACCATCCCGAAGGCGATGGACGCGGGCTTGAAGACGTCTATGTAGCGACCTTCCTTGTCGAAGACCTGCACGCCCTTGATGTCGCTGACGTAGACGCGCCCCTGATTGTCCACGGCGATTGATTGGGGGGCATGGAGCTGTCCGGGCTGGTCGCCGCGTCCACCGAAGCGGTTGACGAAACGCCCGTCGGGCGTGAATTTGTAGACCGCCTGCGTGAATGTGCCGAGGGCATAGATGTTCCCGAGCCCGTCGACGGCGACGCGCAAATCGAGCTCGCTGGCATCGGTCTGGCCGCTGACGGCGGAGCGGATGACTTTGACCAACCTGCCGTTCGCGTCGAAGCGCACGATGTCGTCGCGGTTTCTGCGCCACGCCGCCACGAGGCCGCCGTCCGGCGTCGTCACCACGTTATCGAAGCCCCTCCCTTCACCGTAAGACAGCTCGCCCAGCGGCTTGCCGCTCGCAGCTTCGTAGCGTTGAATCGTGCCGCTCTGCACGACGTAGATGTTCCCGCGCCGGTCGGCGGCCATGCCGCGCAGGGGCATCTTCTGGTCAACCATCCACTGCGTCTGGAATTTGCCCGCCGCGTCGAAGACCTGCACGCGACCGCCCGTGTAGTCGCCGACATAGATGCGCCCGTCGCCGTCCACGGCGATGCTGCGCGCGTCGTTGAAAGTGCCCGGCCCCGTGCCCTCGCTGCCGAACTTGAGGGTGGTGGTCGCGAAGCCGGGCGGCGTCGGCGTCGCCTCGGCGGTCTTCGGGATGGGTGGGAAGGCGGGAATGGGCGGGATGATGATGGCGCGCGGAGGCGTCTTGTTCTCGCCGCTTCGGATGGCGGTGTTGACGATCTGCATCACGGCGTAGATTGAGCCGAGGATGATGGCGCAGACCGAGAAGACGAGGAAATATTTCATCCCCGGCCCGACCCGCAGGGTGCGGGGCCGCGCCCCGAAAGTCGAGACTACGCCCTGTCGCAGCGCGTCGGGCACGATGATCGTGTTCTGGCAGAACGGGCAGCGCATCGTCCGGCTGTCGCTCTTGTCGTCGAAATCAACCGGCGCGGCACAGGTCGGACACTTCAAGGCGTGAATCATCTATCTTCTCCCTCAAAGTCTGTGGAAGCACTCTGCACACTGTGCTTGTTACGACGGCCCCCGCCGAGACGAACATGAGCGCCCGTCGCGGAACCTTCGACGTGGCCGGACTCAGTCGCCCCCGCCCTGCCCGGAGCTTTCGAGCGAGGCGAGGTGTTGCGTGAATCGTTCGAGGTCTTCGCCTTCCACCTCGTCAATGCGGAGGCCGATGAGGTAGCTCGCCTCTCCCTCGTCACCGTCCAGACGGAGGTAGTGCGCGGACGCGACGCGCAGTCTGACGACGACGCCCCCGGTGAGTGCCAACGTGAGTTCGAGGGCGCGGCCTTCGTCAACGACGCAGGTGTAGCCGAGGTAGATCGAGTCGGCGACGATGCCGATACCTGACTCGCTGAGGTCGCGCGTGCGGCAGACGAGCCGGGCGTTGGGGAAGAGGATGTCGCGGTCTTCCGGAGGGAGCGAGAGCGTGCAGCGCAGGGCGACGCTGTATCTCGGCTTGAGTCGGCGGTCTCTTCCTGTCGGTTCCATCAATCGTCGGGTCTCAGATCATGAGATACTTACACGGTCTCGAAAAAGCTGAGGGCGGAGTCTCCCTGCTTGAGCAAGCGCCAGCGCCGGAGGCCGCCCAACGAGTCGCGGAGCGAGTTCTTGTGGTGGTGCTCGATGATGAGCACGCCGCCCGCGCCGAGCAGGGCCGCCGTGTGCCCGCCGAAGGCGTCGAGCACGGGCGCGTAGTCGTTGGCGTAGGGCGGGTCAAAGAAGACGATGTCCCAAGGGGCCTTGCCGCCGCGCCAGTCCTCGCCTTCACCCTTGGCCGTGCGGCGGAGGAATTCGGCGGCGTCGCTCTTGATGACCTCGGTCATTTCTTCCGGGACGCCGCACAGATCGAGGTTGGCCTCGACGAGCCCGCACATCTTGTGGACGCGGTCAACGAAGGTGACGAACGACGCGCCGCGCGAGAGCGCCTCGATGCCGATGGCCCCCGAGCCGGCGCAGAGATCGAGGACACGCGCGCCCACCATACGCGGCGCGAGCACGTTGAAGAGCGTCTCGCGCAGGCGGTCGGAGGTGGGGCGAATCTGCATCCCCGGCGGGCTCTTCAAAGTCCGCCCGCGGTACTGTCCGGCGATGACGCGCATGGCATCAATGAATTTAGCACAACGCGCCGCCCCGAAACGAGACGAAGGCGGTAGGCAAAAAGAAGTAGGCAGTATTGAGTCCCGCCTGATTTGAAGCGCCCTCAGGCGCGGCAGAATTTAGCCCACGGCGCAAGCCGTGGGTAGACGCAAACCAGGAACGGCGAAAGCCCCGTCAGGGGCGAAAGAGAATCAAGAGGGCGTGGCTCTCACGGTCGGGTTTCTTTCGCCCCTGACGGGGCTCTCTCTTTCAATATGAACGTTGCCCCACGGCCCGACGCCGTGAACTAAATTCTTTCGCCCCTGACGGGACTCCGAACTGCCTGCTGCCTACTTCCTCACGGCTGCGCCTCGATCTCGACGATCAACTGCACTTGCGACCTGACGTTGAGCGCGCCAGCCTCGACGGGCGTGCGGGGCGACTGCTTGGCGGCGCTCATGCGTAGAGAGTCGGTATTGGCATTGGCGTAAGCGGCCATCCTTTCGTCCAGTTCGCCCGCCGTCGTCGGGCGATTGACGAAGCCGCCCTCCTGCTCTTCGACGACGCGGACGACGCGCCCGCCGAGCGCCTGCGCCATCGACTGTGCCTTCGCCAACGCCTGTTTGGTCGCCTCGGCGAGCGTTCGCCCACGCGCCGGGTTGCTCTCGCGCAGGACGAAGTTGACGCTCTCGACGCTGTTTGCGCCCGCACGCGTCGCCGCGTCTATCAAAGCTCCGACCTGGTCGAGCGTGCCAGTCCTGACCGTCACGCTGTTGCGCGCCTCGTAGCCGACGATGCGGGGCATGCTCCCGTAATAGTCACGCTGCGGCTGGAGGCTGTAGTCGCTCGTCTCGACTTCGGGGTTCGCGCCCGCCGTCTCCTTGACGGCCTGCATGACGGCATTACTTTTTCGGGCGTTCTGTTGCTGCGCTTCGAGCGCGGCCTTGTTTTGCGTGACGACCGAGAGGACGACGACGGCGGTGTCGGGCGGCTCCTTCAAGTCCGACTCACCTGTCACCAACACGCGCGTCGTCAGGCGCGGCTCTTTCTTCGCGCACGCGCCAACGAATGCGACGAGCAGGACGGACAAAAGGAGTGGCGTGAGATGTCTTTTGCTCTTCATGGTTTTCTCCTACCGAACAGTTTTGCGAGCTTCGAGTGTTTAGAGGCGGGAGGGCGCTCGTTTGTTCCGCGCGGCGGGGAGTTTTCAGCCGATGGCGGCGAGGCCGAAACGCGCGTCGGCGCGGACGCGCTCGATGAGTTGCGAGGTCTCGCGCGTGTGGCGGCGGGCCGTCAGGTAGTGCTCGGCCTCGCGGCGCGCCTCTTCGAGGATGTGGAGGTCGCGGACGAGGTTGCCGACGCGGAAGGTCGGGACGCCCGACTGGCGCGTGCCCATGACCTCGCCGGGGCCGCGGATTTCGAGGTCTTTCTCGGCGATGCGGAAGCCGTCGTTGGTCTCTTCCATGATGCCGAGCCGCTCGCGCGCGACGGAGGTCTGCTTGTCCGACACCATCAGGACGCAGGCCGAAGCCTCGGCTCCTCGGCCCACGCGCCCGCGCAGCTGGTGGAGCTGCGAGAGGCCGAAGCGCTCGGCGTGCTCGATGACCATCACGGAGGCGTTCGGCACGTCCACGCCGACTTCGACGACCGTGGTGGCGACGAGGACGTGAATCTCGCCCGCGACGAAGCGGCGCATCGCGTCCTCCTTCTCGGCGGACTTCATCTTGCCGTGCATCAGTCCCACCGAAAAATGCGGGAAGACGCGGTCGCGCAGGTGCTCGAACATTCGCGTCGCGTCCTTCAAGTCCATCTTCTCCGACTCTTCGACGAGCGGGTAGACGATGTAAGCCTGCCTCCCGGCGCGCACCTCGCGCTCGACGCCCTTGTAGACTCCGGCGCGCTTGTCTTCGCCGACGACGACCGTCTTGATGGGCGTGCGTCCGGGCGGCAGCTCGTCAATCACCGAGACGTCGAGGTCACCGTAGACGGTCATCGCGAGCGAGCGCGGGATGGGCGTCGCCGTCATCACGAGCACGTCGGGGTTGAAGCCGCGCTCGCGCAGGGCGGCGCGCTGGAGGACGCCGAAGCGGTGCTGCTCGTCGATGACGACGAGGCCGAGCTTGGAGAAGGAGACCGACTCCTGAATGAGTGCGTGCGTGCCGACGGCGGCGTGAATCTCGCCCGCCGCGAGGTCGGCGTGCAGTCGCCGCTTCTCGCTCGCCTTGAGCGACCCCGTGAGCAGCTCGACGCGGTAGGGCGTGGGCGCGAGCATTCGCTTGAGGTTGCGCGCGTGCTGCTCGGCGAGGATTTCCGTGGGAACCATCAGCGCCGACTGGTAGCCGTTCTCCATCGCCGCGAGCATCGAGAGCAGTGCGACCGCCGTTTTGCCGCTCCCCACGTCGCCTTGCAGCAGGCGGTTCATCGGCGCGTCCGACTGCATGTCGTCGAGGATACGCGTAACGGCGCGCTCCTGCGCGCCCGTCAGGGTGAAGGGGAGCACGGAGAGCATGCGCTCGTAGATCGGGTCGGTGATTTCGATACAAGCGCCCTTCGCCTCCTTGACGCGCTCGCCGCGCCGGATGGCGAGCGCGAGCGCGACCCAGAAGAACTCCTCGAAGATGAGGCGGAGGTGCGCGGGGCTGCGCGCGCGCTCGTACTCGGCGAGCGGCGCGTCGTCGGTGGGGAAGTGGATGCGGCGGATGGCGACGGCGCGGCTCGCCAGCTTGAGTTTCGAGATGAGATCGGGGGGCAGCGTCTCGTCGAACGCCTCGTCGTCGAGCTTCGACAAGACGGCGTGCATGATCTCGCGCAGGCGCTTCGTGCGGAACTCGCCGAGCTTGCGGTAGACGGGCACGCGCCGCCCGACGTGAATCGCGGCGAGCGCGGGGTCTGCCGGCTCTTCAAGACCCTCTTCGTCAGCCGCGCCGTCATCGTCGGCCACCTCGTCTTCGCCCTCGCCGGATGTGGCCGTCTCGTGCGCGCCGCCGTTCGGGTTGTCCGGGTCGCCGCCGCCGTGGATGTGCTCAAGCGCCTCGCCCTGCTCCGCGATGCGGATGAGGGCGTTCTCGGGCGGCGCGAATGTGCCGGGCAGCATCTCCAGCTCGTCGGGCTTAGCCAGACGCAGCGAAAAAGTATTGCGGCGCGCGTCCCACTCCCACCTGCCGAAGGCGACGAAGCGCGCGCCGCGCGCAAATTTCTGGCGGTGGTACGAGACGATGCGCTGCGCCTGTCGGCCCGAGACGAACCACCAGACGACGACCGGCTTGCCCGTCCGCTCGGGGTCGCCCGCCGTGACCTCGAAGATGAAAAGCGGCGGCGCTTTGCTCCCACGATTCTTGCCGACCTGAAAGCCGCCCGCCACTCGCACGTAGAGTTCGAGTGAAGCCTCCACGCCATCGCTCAAATCGGCAATGCGCGCGAGGTTCGACCGATCCTCGTAACGCATCGGCAGGTAGTTCAAGAGGTCTTCGACCGAGACCTCGCCCGCGTCGCGCTTCCCCGACCCGACGGCCAGCGCGAGCCCGAGCTTCCGCGCCGTGGCCGCGCCGAGGCGCGCGACGCCCTGCTTCGACAACTCAAGAACCGGCGTTGTGAGCGAGAGCGACATCATTGGAGTGCAGAAGTCCGCAACGCTGAACGCTGAACTGAAAGACAACTGATTTTCAGTTCAGCGTTCAGCGTTGCGGACTTCATACTTTATCTTTACGCTGTCGCCGTGTTGGCGGGCACGCAGAAGCGGTCGAAGGCCTGGGTGAGTTCCTGCGCGATCTGTTCGGCGAATCTGTTTTCGATCTGGTGACGCTCCAACATGTAGACGAGCTGACCGTCTTTGAAGAGCCCGATCTGCGGCGAGGAGGGCGGGTAGGGCGCGAAGTGCTCGCGCGCTTTCGTCGTCGCCTCGATGTCGGCCCCGGCGAAGACGGTGATGGCGCGGTCGGGGCGGGCTTCGTTCTGCAAAGCCATCGCCACGCCCGGTCGAGCCTTGCCCGCCGCGCAGCCGCAGACGGAATTGACGACCACCAGCAGCGTTCCCTTCGACTCGCGGATGGCCTCTTCGACCTGCTCCGGCGTGCGCGTCTCCTCGACGCCGTGGCGCGTCAGGTCTTCGCGCATGGGTTTGATGAGAATTTCGGAATACGGCATGTTCTTTCTCTCCTTACGTTCTTCCTTGAAAGTTGTCAGCTACTACTTTAACGCGAGTTCGACGAAAGCGCATCAGGTCGCGCGCCCGGGCGTGAGACGGATGCGGCGCGGGTCTTCTCCGTCGCCATCGATCGAGACCTGCCACAGCGGAGTTGGCAGAGGGTAACGGCCCATGCGCTCGGCCCATTCGATGACAATGACGGACATCTCGTCCGAGAGCAGTTCGTCGAGCTCGACGGCGTGCGCGGCGCTCGGGCCTTCGTCGAGGCGATAGAGGTCGAGGTGGTAGAGCGTCAGGCGGCCTTCGTCGTGGCGGTTGACGAGCGTGAAGGAGGGGCTGGAGACATCATCCGGGTCGAGGCCAAGCGCGGACGCCAGCCCCTTGACGAAGACCGTCTTGCCCGTGCCGAGAGTGCCGCTCAGAAGCAATATCTCGCCGCCCGAGAGACTCTCGCCGACCTGCCTCCCGAGGTCGAAAGTCTCTTTGGCGCTCCGCGAAGTCCACTCGCCGGTGGGAACCGTGCCGCGCGCGGCTGTGCTCAAGGCTGGTCTCCTTTGGTTGTGCTCAAGGCTGATCTCCTTTCGCATCGAGCGCGCGAAGGGCCGCGCCGAGATGTCGGTGGATATCCGAAGCGGTCATCGCGCGCATCCCGCGCTCGCGCGCCGCGAGGTCGCCCGCGAAGCCCTCCACATAGACGGCTGCGATGGTCGCCGCCAGCGCGTCGGCATCAGTCTTGAGCGCGCCGAAGGCTTGGGCGTTGAAGCCCGTGATAATGCCCGTCAGCGTGTCGCCCGACCCGGCTGTGCCGAGCCCGGCGTTGCCCGTCGGGTTGACGAAGACCCGCCCGTCGGGCGCGGCGACGAGTGTGCGCGTCCCCTTGAGGACGACGATGAGTGCATGCGCCGCGGCGAACTCCGACAGCACGCGCACGCGATCACGGAGCGCTCCGGCGTCTCGTGCGCCGAGCAGACGCAGCATCTCGCCTTCGTGCGGCGTGAGGATGAGCGGGGCTTCGGGCGTGCCGCGCAGCTCCGAGGGCCACGGCGCGAGCGCGTTGAGCCCGTCAGCGTCAATCACGACCGGAGTGGTGCGGCGCTCGACCAGCTCGCGCACGAAGCCGCGCGTCTCAGCGGATTCTCTGGAGAGTCCGCACCCGACGGCGACGATTGTCGCGCGCTCCGACAGTTTCCCGAATTGCTCGAACGCCGCGCCGCCGACCGCGCCCTCAACCGTTTCCGCCAGTCCCGCCGTCATCACTTCCGGCATCAGCCGCGCCGAAATAGGCGGCAGCGCCGAAGCGGCAGTCGCCAGCGTCACGAGTCCCGCGCCGGAAGAGATCGCCGCGTCCGCGCAGAGCACCGCCGCGCCCGTCATGCCGCGCGAACCGGCGACGATGAGCGCGTGGCCGTGCGTGTTCTTGTACGAGTCGGGCGCGTAGCGCGTCGCCGCGAGCCAGGCGCGCACGTCCGCCGTCTCGGTGAGGAACAGACTGGAGGGGGCCGAGGCGACGAGCGAGGGCGGCGAGCCGATGTCGGCGACGATGAGTTGGCCGTTGAAAAGCGCGGCGGGGGGGAGCACGTTCGCCGGTTTCGGCGCGGTGAATGTGACGGTCAGGTCGGCCCTCACGACTTCGCCCGCGGGCGAGGCGGAATCGGCGTCGAGGCCGGAAGGGAGGTCGAGCGAAACGATGAGCGGGACAGTCTTACCCGCCTGCTCACGCGACGCCCGGATTAAGTCGAGGTGCGCGACGACCTTCGCGTAGACGCCTTCGAGCGCGCGCGCGAGGCCCGTGCCGAAGAGCGCGTCCACCAGCACGTCGTATCCGTGGCGCGTGCTGGCGAGCTGCTCCCAGGCGGCGATGTCCGGGCACTCGACGAAGGAGACGGGCGGAGGGTTTTCGTGCGAGCCGGCGTTGAAACTGGCGAGGCGACGCACGATCTCGAAGTTGGTGCGCGCGTCGCCCCGTGCGTCTTCGACGCGCCCGAAGAGGACGACGTCAACGTGCGCTCCCGACATCCAGAGCGCGCGTGCCAGCGCCGCGCCGTCGCCCCCGTTGTTGCCGCGCCCGCAGAGTACCTGAACGGTTTGATGTTCGAGGTTTTGAGAAAAATGGGCGGCGACGGCACGCGCCGAAGCGTTCGCGGCGGCCTCCATCAGAAGCAGCGAAGGCGTCGCGTACCGCTCGGTCGTGAGGCGGTCAATCTCGCGCATCTCGGCTGCTGTGACAATTTTCTGCACGGGCAGAGATGATAAGAGGGAGTCGTGTGTGGGTCAATCCCGGCGGCGGGTCAAAGGGGGAACATATCCGCGGAAAAACATGGCCCACAAATAAAAAAGGCGCCGCCTGCGCCTGTCCGCCACGCCTGCCGCCTCGCCGAGCCCTACTCTTTGGTTGTACTCAAGAGATATGTTTAATAGGTTTGGCCCTCCAGAATTCTTTGAAAAATAATTTCGATTTATCCGGAGGGCAGCAAAATAAAGGAAAAAGCTAAGCCGGACGAGATTTGCTCTCATCCGGCTTAGCTTTTTCAAAGGCCCTTGCGGTGCAGACGGGGAAGAGTCGTGCGGGTGTTTATTTCCCCGCGGCCTTGCGGCGGCGGCGCACACTGGCGGCGATGCCGGAGAGCCCGGTGCCGAGCAGGAGCAGAGTCGCCGGCTCGGGAATCGTGGTCTGCTGGGCGGCGGTGATCTGGCCCGTCAGCGAGGCGGTCTGTCCCGGATCAATCGCGAGGTCGTTGACGCTGAAGGCGAACGAGCCAGCGCCGCACGTGGTCTGCTGGCCGGGGACGGTGGTCGCCCCGCAGCTCGTGTCGTTGAAGGTAAACACCTGCGGGGTGTTATTGAAGTCAATGATGACACCGCCGTCGTCTGCCGCCCGCACCGTGCCGGTCAAAAGCGCCGTGAAGGTCGCGGTGTTGGAGCCGTTGATGCCTTGGGGCGCGGTGAACGTCACCTGCAGGGTGAACGATTGGCCGGTGTAGGTGTTCGGGGCCGTGCTCAGCGTGAAAGAGCCGAGATTGTTGACGTTAGCCCCCGGGTTGGGGTTGCCGCCGAGCCCGCGAATCCCGTTCGCGGTCGTGCCGCTGAACGTCGAGTTGCTGTAAGTGAGGCCGAGAAATGTGGCGCTTGCGCCGGTGGAGCAACCCGCGCCGAAGCAGCCAGCGGTGTTTCCGGCGATGAAAACTTCGTCAGCCCTTGCTTCGCCTTGCGCAAGCGTGACGAATGCGATGGCGGCGATACTGAGTGCGAGTGGCTTCACCATCGCAAAAAAGCGTTTGGTCATGATTCTTCCTCCGTCGTTCCTTCTGAAAACCTTGGTTCTGTCTTCCTAATGCACTCTGTTGACTTTACGGTTCGTCCGCACGCCGAACTGGGCATTGCCCGCCGTACAGAATTTGCGAGAGGCGACCGAGACCGCGCGTTTGACGGCACCCCTTGCTTAAAAGAGCTTTAAATGAAACCCTTGCGCACGCGACACCAATGAGGGTAGTTCATGGATTGTCGTGGAAATTTCAAGCTTTCTGGACTTCGATAATTCCAGTAAAGACCTAATTCTCCGGCAGTTTCAGAAAAGTGGAAGCGAATTTACCGGCTTCCAGAAAAATTGTAAAGCTTTTTTTAAAGTTAAAGAGCCGGTAACCAGGAATTCAGCCCTGGCTACCGGCTCGCTTCGCACACTCGATCACGGTCAAATCTACGTCGCTTCAGACGCTCGGGGTGTCTGAATCCACGGTGGAGTTCTTTCTCCGTTTACGGACCTTGGCCGCGACGCCCGCCAAACCCGTGCCGAGCAGCAACATCGTCGCCGGCTCGGGGACAGGCTCAGGATTAGCCGGCCCCTGTCCGAGCTTGAAGTTGGTGAAAGAGCCGGTGTCGTCGCTCGTGCGCGCGAACAGCCCCAGCCGCAGGTTCGGGTCGGCTTCAAACGCGGCTTGCAGGCGGGCCGCCTGCGCAGAGTCTAAGCCGAAAACGTAGTCGCCATGACCCTGCCCGCCTGCGAGTTCGGCGAAAAACTGCGGGCCGGCAGTGAACGACCCCTGAAACAGGATGGTAGAGCCGTCGGAGCTATACGCCGTCAGAATCATCTCGTGGAGGACGAGGTCGTTGTCCGGGTCTTCAATATCCATGAAGATGCGTAACTCCCCGGCGTTGTTGATTCCGGCCTGCGCGAAAGTGAGCGTCTTCGAGTGCTCCCCCTGCTTCGCGATCTCGCCGGTGATAACGTCCTTGGCGCCGTTCCAGGCGACCTTGCCGAAGGCGTCTGCGGTGTTCCTCGGCGATTGGATCGAGAGGATGGATTCGGGCGTGTGCCCGACGCCCCCGGTGGGGGCAGTCTCCCCCGGCAGGAGGATGATGTCGGCGCGGGCACTACCCGCCGCGAGGCCGATGAAAAGGGCGGCGCCGACGCTCAGCATGGTGTGGGCAAAGAGTTTTCTCATGGGTGGCAATCCTTTCAACTGAAACCGTGAACGAGTGGAAACATCGAGAAAGTTGAGTTTTGAGTCTTTCAGGATGACTATGTCAAAGCTCTATCCTGTTTATCCCCGATACAGTTAACTCAATTTCCCCCTTGTGTAATAGTGTAAAGTGATAATTCAGAGGGGCTTCCGCAATTTCGACGCGTAAAAAAAATCATTGAGCCGGTGACGACCATTTCGTCACCGGCTCAATGATTTAGGGCTTCCGCGCGCAGGCGCCGGAAGGAGACGATTGAATCCGCTCTTTACTCTTTCGCGCCCTGACGACGGCGTCTCGCGCGGGCGGCAACCCCGGCCAGACCGGTGCCGAACAGGATCATGGTCATCGGCTCGGGGACGGCGGCAGTGCCGTTGCCCGCGACATCGCTGCCGCCGCCGTTGACAGCCTGAAAGCGCGCGAAGATGGCATGGGCCACTTGGTCAGCGGTCAGGCCCGAGAAGTCACCGGAAATGGTGAACGTGGCGCTGGAGCCGCCGGCGATCCCATTGTTAACGCTCCCGCCGCCGAAGGTCGGGTTGCCGTTTGGCTTGTCGACCAGGACTAAGTCGAAAGAGGAGACGAAGTTCTGCGAGCCGGAGGTCGCGTTCAGGTCATACGCTAGCGTGTAGTTGCTGTTGGTCGAGGACACGAGCGTGTAGGTGTTGGGGCGGTCGCCGGGGAGGGCGAAGCCGATGTTGGTGATCGTGCCGGTCGAGCCCGGAGCCACCGAAGTGTTCGTGATGGTGAAGGTGAACTGGTTGCCGACCAGCGAGTAGTTGGAGATCGAGGCGGTCACGCCTGTGCCGTTGACGCCTGTAATCGTGAACGAATCGGCGCGCGCCACCGAGCTCAGGGCCATCATGACTATCGCCGCTGCGGTTGTGAGTAGAAGTTTGCGAATCATTTTATGTCTCATCCCCCCAATTAAGAATTGTTGTCGGTCTACCCTGAGAGCGCCTCGGAAGGCGTAGCCGGAGCAAAAGAGCACGATTTGACGAAGGTGTTCGGGAAGACCACCGTGGCCCGCCCTCGCCGGGAGTCCTTTTGTTTAGCTCCTGACGAAGAAAAACGGGTAATCGCCAAGCATTTCCTAAAATTGCGAGAGTGCGAGAGATTTACCAGAAGAAAGTCCGGGAGGTCGCCGACTAAAATCAAGTCGTCGCGCCGGCAGGCTTTAAGACCTCCCGCGATTGAGTAGACGGGTGAAGCGTCCGACAACAGCGCGCGCTTCGGGGAGCCCCCACGCCGAGGTGATGGCGAAGTAGAGGAGCCCGTAGGGCGTCAGGACGAGGGCGGCGACGAGGATGGGGTGGCGCGCGCCGAGCGCGAGCTTGAGCGCCCAGCCGACCCCGGCGCTCAGGCCCGCCGCCACCCAGAGCTTGGAGAGGAAGGGGAAGCTCAGCCCCGTCCGCCCGATCTGCTGGTTGAGCTTGCGCCGGAGGAGAATGAACTCGATCCAACCGGCTATCCCTGCCGAAGCCGTCAGGCCCACCACGCCCCAGCGCTGCTCGACGCCGAGCAGCGGCGGCAGGTAGATGGCCGAGACGTAGCCGAGCACGACGGCGAGCGCGACGTGCAGGACGGCGAAGCGGAAGGGCGTCCGCGTGTCGTGCAGCGCGTAGAAGGTCGAGGCGTAGAGTCTGCCGAGCGTCGTCGGGAGCAGCCCGAGCGAGGAGCCGGCGAGGATGCCCCAGACGTAGAGGACATCGTCGGCAGTGAATTTGCCCGTCCGGTAAAGCGCCGCGGCCATCACATCGCCGAGCGCGACGAAGCCGACGAGTGAGGGGACGATGAAGAAAGAAATCTGCCGCAACCCCGCGTCCAGACGCACGCGCAACTGCGCGGCGACTTCGGTGCGCTCGCCGACGGCGCTCGACATCGCGGGCAGCTCAGCCGCCGACACCGACATCCCGAAGAGGCTCACGGGCAGCGTGTAGAGGCTCTGCGTGAAGTTGAGGGCGGAGACCGCGCCGTTGCCGAGGAAGGTCGCGATGATCGTATCCACGAAGGCGCTGATCTGCACCACGCCGCGGCTGACGAAGACGGGCAGGAAGTTGCGCACCACAGTCCTCACGCTCGTGTTCGACGTGGCGAGCGAGAGTCGCAGCCGTCCCAGCAGCTTGAGCACCGTCGGGAGTTGGATGATGAACTGTAAGGCGCTCCCGGCGACCGAGCCCCACGCCGTGAATTCGGCGACCTTGCCCCACACCCGCAGGTCCGTCGAATCGAAGTGGCTGACCGGGCTCCCCGACCAGACGAGCGCGACGATGATGGCGACGTTCCAGATGACGGGTGCGGTGTAGGAAAGAAAAAAGCGCCGGTGGCTGTTGAGCACGCCGAGGCACCACGCCGAGAGCACGAGCAGCCCCGCGCCGGGGAAAAAGATTCTGACGAGCCTGAGCGTCAGTTCGCGCTTCTCTCCTTCAAATCCCCATGCGATGAAGCTGGTCAAAAAGGGCGCGGCGAAGACGCCGGTGAGTACGAGCAGCGAGGTGACGAGCGCGAGAATCGAGAAGACGGCTCCCGCCACACGCTCGGATTCCTCGCGGTCACCCTTCGCGAGCAGTTTGGCGTAGACGGGGATGAAGGAGGCGGAGAGCGCGCCCTCGCCGAAGACGTTTTGCAGGAAGTTGGGAATCCTGAAGGCGGCGACGAAGGCGTCGTTCGCCGCGGAGGTGCCGAGATAATAGGCGAAGACGCGCTGGCGGAGCAGTCCGATGAGGCGGCTGATGAGGATGCCCGCGCCGACGAGGAAGGCCCCGCGCTGCGTGCTCTCCGGCGTGGGCTCGGACGACTGCGCCGAGGGACGGTCGGCGGGGAACTGGCCCGTCACGCTGCCCAGCTGGACGCCCGACTCGCCCGCCACGATGCCTGCCTCTTCGCGCGTGGGTTCTCGCGTCAGGTCTCCGGCTTCGCCGGCCCGCCGCCCGCCGCCCACGTCTGCTTGAGACGCGCCCGGCGACGTGCCGCGCGCCGCCTCGCCGCTCTTGCGCTGTGAGTCCCCTGCGTCTTGATTCATCGTCTGCTCAGGTCGAATCCGCGGCGGTGAATACTGAACCGAACCGGAACGCGGGGGTTTGGCTCTTCAGAGATTGTAGTCCTTAACCTTTGTCAAAAGCGTTTTGTAGCTGACGCCGAGCTCTTCGGCGGCGCGCGTCTTGTTGCCGCCGTGGGCGGCGAGCGCGTCGGCGATCTTCCGACTCTCGACGAGACGGACGACGCGCTCCACGGCTTCGTTCAAAGTGCCGTGCAAATCCAGACCGGCGTGCCACGCGTCGTCCGCCGCGCCGCCGTGGGCCGCGACGGGCAGACCGAGGTCTGCGGGCGTGAGCGTGAGCGAGTCGGCGAGGATACAGGCGCGCTCGATGGCGTTCTCCAGCTCGCGGACATTGCCGGGCCACGGGTGCGCGCCGAGCGCCGTGATGGCCGCTTCGCTCAAAGTGGCCTCGCGCTTCCTGAGTTCCTTGCCGAGCTGCGCGGCGAAATGGCGCGCGAGGAGCACGACGTCGTCGCCGCGCTCGCGCAAGGGGGGAATCTCGACGGGGAAGACGGCGAGGCGGAAGTAGAGGTCGCGGCGGAACTCCCCGCGCCCGGCCGCCGTCTGCAAGTCGCGGTTGGTGGCCGCGACGATACGCACGTCAACGGCGACGGGCGCGCGCCCGCCGATGCGGTCAACGACCTTCTCCTCGATGGCGCGCAGGAGTTTGCTCTGCGCGCTCAAGGGGAGTTCGCCGATCTCGTCGAGAAAGATGGTGCCGCCCGAGGCCAGCTCGAACTTGCCGGGCCGGCGCTCGGTCGCGCCGGTGAACGCGCCGCGCTCGTGGCCGAACAGCTCTGACTCGATGAGCGTTTCGGGGATGGCCGCGCAGTTGATGGCGACAAAGGCGCGGTCGCGTCGGGGCGAGAGGTGGTGGACGGCGCGCGCGAATAATTCCTTGCCCGTGCCGGACTCGCCGAGCAGGAGGACGGTGGTGTCGGTCGTGGCGACGCGCTGCGTCTCCGAGACGGCGCGCTTGATCGCGTCCGACTCGCCGACGATGCGCGGAAAGCCGTAGCGCCGCGACCACTCTTCGCGCAGCATGACGTTCTCGGTGCGCAGCCGCGCCTGTTCGAGCGCGCGCTCGACAAGCAGGAGCAGGTGGTTCGAGTCCACGGGCTTTTGCAGAAAGTCGTGCGCGCCGTCCTTCATCGCCTGCACGGCCTCGTCAATCGAGCCGTAGGCGGTCATCAGGACGACGGGCACGTCGGGGTCTGCCGCCTTCGCGGCGCGGAGCACGTCGAAGCCGGAGCCGTGCGGCATCCGGAGGTCGGTGAGCACGAGGCGGAAGGGCTCGCGCTGGAGTGCCTGCGCCGCCGCGCGCGCGTCCTCGGCCTCGGCGACCGAGTAGCCGACGTTCTCCAGCGTCAGGCGCAGCACGCGCCTGAGGCTCTCTTTGTCTTCGACGAGGAGGATGTCAGGCATATAAAGAAACGATGAACTCAGAACGCTGAACGCTGAACTGAAAAACCTCTAGCCTCCTGTTTATCGTTTAGCGTTCAGCGTTCTGAGTTCATCGTTCAATTGTGGCGGATGGTAGCGACGCGCGCGCGGGCGTGTCAAGCAAGCGGCGGGAATAGAAAGCGCGGACGCCGACCGTGCGGTGCGGCGCCCGCTTCGAACTTGCCCGAACGGTTCCGGCGCGCCATCTCAGACGCGCACAGGGTTTCGCAGCGGGCCCGCGCGAACGCTTTGGCCGGGGGCAGCTGCGTGTGGGTCGGCGATGGGGCTTGGGGTTTACCGCAGGAAGGCGAGGTCGATTTTATTTAACAGCTCGAGGGCCATATCCGGGTCGGTGGCATCGAGCATTTGATACTCCGCGTGCGCCAGCTGCTTGTCCTTTAGGTCGATGTAGATGAGGCCGAGGGAATAGTGTGCGTCGGGAAAGTCCGGGGCGAGTTGAAGGGCTTTTTTACAGGCCCTGCTCGCCTCGCTGTAGGCCCCGCAGTTGAAGTACGCCATGCCCAAGTTGTTGTAAGCCTGTACGAAGTCGGGCCTGATGCGGATGGCATGCAGATAAGCCTTCACCGACTCGACGTGCCGGGCGAGGCTGGAATGTGCCAGACCCAGATTGTTGAAGGCCTCGGCGTATTCGGGGGCCAAGCGGACGGCCTCTTGGTAGGCTTTCACCGCTTCGGCAAAGCGGCCCAGCTCGCCGTATGTCACGCCCACGTTGTAATGGGCCTCGGCGCTCCCGGGCTGCTCGCGGGCCACCTGCTTGAACTCCTTCAGCGCGTCGGCGTAGAGCCCGCGCCGCGCCAGCTCCATGCCCACGTGATGATGATCGCTCACGGATTCGTTCTCTGGCGGGGCCGCGGCGGCGCGGCTGCCGTTTAGTTCGCGCTTCTTGAGTATGTCCAGGAATCCCACTTGAAGCCTCCGCACGAAGGTTTTCCGGTCAGGCCGCCCGCCCGCAGGGCTTTCGGGGGGAGGCGGTCGTCACTGCCGAGGGTCGTCGCTCACCCTCCGCCGTGGCGCGCTGGATTAGTATTCGCTGACGCCCCTGACGCCGGGCCCGGTCGAAATCAAGGCGTTCTCCACCCACTTGGAATCATACGAGAGGCCCGAGTTGCCGCTGCCGTTGGAATCGAAATAGGGCGACAGAAAGTCGTCGGTGGCGCCGAAACTCGCAATGACTATCGAACCCAGAGTGGTGCCGCTGCCGCCGCCGTTGCGGATCACCTTACCCGCGCCGAGCACGAAGACCAGCCCCTTGAACTCCGAGGAGCCCCTCATGTCCAGAGTTCCGGTGACGACCAGAAACCCCGCCCCGCCCGCGGGGGGGAGTTGGGCGTCGCCGTCGACAAAAGTCATCACCGGGTCCGACTCGGTCCCGAAAGTGTTGGGGGACGTGCCGGCGGTGAAATAGCGGTCGGTGGTGTCGTCGAACGTCGTGTTGTTGGCGTTCGACGACCAGTACTCGCTTTTGGCCTTCTCCCTCAGGTGGCTGACCGCATCGCGCGCGGCCTGCGCCGTCTGGAGGAACGTCGCGAGGCCCGAGATCGGCACCTTTTGGACGGGCGAGGTGCCGGTCACCTGCGTATTGCCCGTCAGCGCTGTCGTGACCAACAACTGGTCGGCGTCGTTCGTCACGGCGATGGCCGGCAGGCCGGGGCCGCCCGAATAGTCGTTCCCGCTGTACGAGTACCTCGCACTGTCGCCGACGGAAAAGAGGAGCATCGGGGCGCCGGAATCGGCGCTGCGCAGGGTGATGGCCGCATTCGCCGTGAAGTCCATGGCGAATCTGTGCACCATCATCTGGAGGCGCTTTTCCGCAGCCCGCGGCCCGAAGCCCCT
Source organism: Acidobacteriota bacterium (assembly GCA_020199995.1). GTDB lineage: Bacteria > Acidobacteriota > Blastocatellia > Pyrinomonadales > Pyrinomonadaceae > JAIVJM01. The sequence continues at coordinate 25,435 of JAIVJM010000008.1, forward strand.
GACCTTGACGAGCAGACGGCTGGGCGCGGGTGCGGTGACGGTGACGGGGGAGATCGCCGTCGTCGTGTTGTAGGCCAGCGAAAAGGTGTTGGTGGTTCGCGAATACCCGACGCCGCCGATGTTGTTCGATGTGCTCGTCGGGTTAGTGGTCGGCGGGACGATGGTGAGCCGCGCCGTGTGCAGCGCGGGGGTCGAGCTGATGACGCCCGTGAGCTTGCAGGCGAGGACGACCGTCGTCGGCGACGAAGACGACGAAGGATACGGGGAGGTCTGGGTGACGATGAGCTGGAAATCGAGGCCCTGCGGGTAGTTGGCCGAGATGTCGTATAAGCTGAAGGCGCCGTTGCCCGGGGTGATCTGGATGCTGCCGAAGGGGGCGGTCCCGGTCGAATTGATGGTGGCGGGGTTGGTGGTCGGGGGCGTATAGGTGAGCGTCACTCTGGTGCCGTGTTGTCGGGGTCGCTGACGGCGATGTTGTATGCCATCCCGTTGAGGGCCGTGTAGGGATTGCTGAGCGTCACACGCGGCGTGGTGAAGGAGTTGTTGTAGGTCAGCCAACGGGAGAGATTCGGCGTCGAGACGGCTTGGCGGAACGTAATTTTATTCTCCACCGCGGTCGCCGACGCCGTATTGAAGAGGGGGTTTGGCGCGATGTTGCCGCGCAGGACGTTGAGCGCGGCCTGCGTCCCCGCCTCCGCCGCGTAGTAGGCCTGCGTCTCCGCAATCGAATCGGTCGAGTTCGAGAGCGAAAACGTGGTCGTCATGATGAGCGCGCCGCCCGCCGCCAGAAGCATCATGGAGATGAGCAGCGCCGTGATGAGGGCCGCGCCCCGCTCTCCCGGGCGCTCACGGGGCATCGTAGAGATTGTCGAGAACATAGGCATCGTAGTTAACCTCACCTCTCTGTCTGAGAAAACGCCCGCGGGTGATTAATGCGGATCAATACTTGGTCAGGGTGGCGTTGCGCAGCGTGACGTCGGAGGCGAGTTGCACGCTCGAGACGGGCTGGTAGCCGGGCGTCTTCGGTGTCCCGCGCGCCGGCAGTTGGACGCAGATGATGAAAACCAGATACTTGGCCTTGGTCCTGTCAGTCACCTCGGCGGAGTTGGTGTTGATGTCGCAGTTGCCGGGCGTGTAGTCGACCTTGTCGGCGAAGTAGCGGATCAGGAACGAATCGACGCGGTTGGCGAGCACCGTCGTTCTGGCGAGCGTATTCACGTCGAGGCGCTCGATGTAGCTGGCGGTGGAGGTCGTCACCAAGCGGTATCTGACGTCCTCGCTAGCGTCGGACACTGTGCTGCTCGAAAGTTGGCCGTCGAAGGCGTTGAGGTTGGCGCGCACGCGGATCGAGCTCGCCCCCGAGTCAGCCGCCACGATCCCGTTGCTGGTAAGCCCGAACCCCGAGTTGGCGATCTCGCGCGACATCAGGTTAAGGGCGCGCTGCGAGTCGGCGAGCGCGGAGGATTTTTGATCCTCCCTCCCGCGCACATTGAACGAGCCTGCGAGCAGGGCGGAGGCCGCCGCCGTCAGAATGAGCGTGATGGTCAGCGCGATCATCAGCTCGGCGAGCGAAAAGCCTGCCGCCGAAGATGTAACCTCTCGTTTGTTCATGGGACTCTTCTTTCTCCTGCCGCCAAACCCCGTCAGCGCGCCCTCTAAAAGTATGCGCCCGTGACCGTGGCGGAACGCTGGGAGATGATGACGACCGGCGTGCTCGCCCAACCGCTCCCGCGCGGCGTGACCGTCACAGTAATCCTCTTCAGCGTGGTGCCCGTGACGGTGGTGGCGACACTGAAATGGCGATTCGCACTTTCCACGTTTGATTCGGTCGAGGTGACGACCTCGCTGAACTCGCTTTTGCGGAGCTTCTCCAATTGCCGTTGCGCGACGGCGGCGGCCAGGGAGCGGCTGTAAGCCCCCGAGTTGTATTTAATCGCGTAGATGAAGAGGGAGGCCGCGGCGAGCGTCGCGACCATCATCACCAACAGCGCGATAACGGTTTCGATGAGCGTAAAGCCCCGCTCGTCGCCCTTCACGGCTGACCCCGGTCGTTGCGCGTGTGGCGCGTCTTCGGCGTGTGATTGCATCTTGGTTTATCCCGGCTACTTGTTGACGATTACCTTCGCATTCACGATGTTGCTCGATGAGCAAGCCGAGGTGAATTTGACTGAGTATGTGCCCCACGAATTGTTCAGCGAAGTGACGGTAAACGTCTTCGAGGCGCCGGCGGCGAAGGCCTGCGACGCCGATGGGGTGAATTGCAGATTGGTGCGACCGTCCGGCTGGTTGATGGTGATAGTGTCGGCGCTGGTTGACGTCACGGTGAAGCTGGCCGTGCTGGCGCCGTTCCTCCGGATCGTGATGGACTGCTGTCCGAGCGTGAAGATCGAACATCCGGGCGGTGGTGAACTGCCGACGGGCCCGATACTCACGGCGCTGCAACCGCCGCAGGGATCGTCGCAGCTTGTGGGCGTGGTGCCGGAGACGGTCGCGCTGGACCAGATGTCGCTCGTCTGACTGACGGCGGAGTAGGTGCCGGGCGAGACGGTCGCCCCGATGGTGGAGTCAATTGTCACGTCGCCCGAACTGGTCACTGAGATCGTCGAGGACGCGCCCGACCTGTTCTTCAAGCGCATTGAGCTGTAGCACTGTGTGGTGCCGCCGCGCCAGCCGAAGTCAATGGACGGGAGGTCGGCGGTGGCGATTGCGGTGCCGTCCGCGTTAGTGAGTACGATGTTGTCCTCAAGGCTGTAAGTACGCTTCTTGGTGGCGTTCCCCGTACCCTCGAAATCCATCGTGATCACATACGTCTTGTTGGTCGTGAACTCGACCAGCGTTGACCCGTGGCGGCGGATGGCGTCGAGCCGGGCCTTCTCCACGCGGGACGCGAGCAGGCGCATCGAGTTCTGAAGGCGAATCGAGTCGCGCGCCCGCGTCACGCCCAGGACTGACAGCTTGCTCATGATTAACTCCAGGAGAATTCACTAACCTGACCTTCCACCCCGGTCACGCAGAGACGTCCGTCGCCACTGCAAGGAGGAGCAAGAGCGGTGCCAGAAGCTTTTCCAGCGCATTCTAAAGAGATTTCCGGGGTAGTCGGACGCGCGCGCGCGGATGGCGCGTCACTTTACGTGACAAGCTGAGAAGTGTGCTTCACACCACGCGGCGGGCCCTGCGGCACCACGGCGGGGACTAACGTCGGTTACACACCCTGTCACCGAGAGAAACAATCAGCCCCGCTTCCGTGCCCCCGAAAATTTCGCACGTCGCGCGGCCCTCAGTCGCAAGTGATGACCGGGATTATGGCTTAGGGTTTCGTGTCGCGGCGCGCGAGCACGCGGCGTGCGAGTTGCTTGTATGGCGGGTAGTGCCGTGAGCTCACGCGCTCGGAGATCGAAAGTGACCGGGCGTGAGTTGGGCTGTGGGGCCGGTGAAAGTTGCCCGGTCGGGGAGCGGTGCGGCGCGTCTTCAGGCAAGCCCGCGGGGCAGCTCTCGCAAACCCCCCGCGAGAATCGTCCCTTCGCGTGCGGAACCGCACAACCACGCGCGGGTGGGGCGAGAAAGCGCCCCGGTGGTCTAGCCGTCGGGGCGCGAAAATTTAAACGCGGAAGTTCGGAACGCGGAACGATGAACTGAAAGACGCTTTTTTCAGTTCATCGTTCCGCGTTCCGAACTTCCGCGTTTCGTTTAATGGTTCGGCGTCGGCTCGTATTCGTCGAGGACGGAGGCGCGCGCGCTGTCGAATTCGGAGGCGGAGAGTCGGATGGCGAGCGTCTGCGGTTTGTAGGTGAAGGGCAGCGGGCCGCCGCGCTCATGCTGGAGTTCGGCGACGAGCGCGTCCTGCAGAGAGCGGAAGCGTGTGACGCTGCCGCGCTGGTTGAAGATGACGAAGAGCAGCGTCTCGCCTTCGCGCGTCCGCATCTGACCGACGAGCGCGCTCGCCCCGGCGTCCGTGCGCGGGAGCGTCCCCGTCTTGGCGATGATGCTGCCGCGTCCCGGCTTATCCGCATAGCGCTTTTGCAGCGTGCCGGGGTCTATCCCGGCCACAGGCAGGATGTCCGAGGCCTTCAGGCCATTCTCGTGCAGCTCGTCGAGCAGCGCGCGATAGACCTTCAACATCTGTCGCGGCGTGAGCCGATTGACGCCGAGGCCGCTCGTCGAAGAGAGACGCACCTCGCCCGCGGGCATGTTCAATTCCCTGACGAGAAAATGCTCGACGCCAGCCGCGCCGCCCATCGAGTCGCCGAGCCGCTCGGCCATGAAGTTGTTCGAGTAGCAGAGCAGGACTTTGAGGATGTCCACGAGCGCCGGAGAATAGTGCGTCGAGATGACGCGCGCCGATTTCGGCACCGAATCGACGTAGACCGCGCCCATCACGGCAACGCTCGGCGCGGCGCGCAGACCCTCGGCGTCGCCGAGCACGACGCGCGAATCATTCCACGCGCGCGTGGCCGCGGCGGGCCGGCGCATCGCGTCGAGCGTGTCGTAGAAGCGCTCGCCCGAACGCTGGGACGACGGGCTGAAGTTCATCGTGAAGCGCGGCGCGACGACGAGGTCGCCGGTCACGTTGCGGATGCCGAGCTGGTTCAACTCGCGTGCGATGGCGACGGCATGCTCGTCGTGGAACGAAGGGTCGCGGCCCGAGATAACGAGATCGCCCGTCACCGTGCCTGTCGCCTTGTCTAAGCTGCCGTTGATCCAAATGGCGGTCGCGAAGCGGTGACGCGGGCCGAACGTCTTGAGCGCGACGAGCGCCGTCGCCAGCTTGACCGCCGACGCCGGGTTGAAGGGCTGATTCGCGGCCTGCTCCCTGACCAGCTCGCCGCCGACCCTCTCGACCAGCACGCCCTGCCTGTAGGTGACGGGCGCTGAGGCGGCGGTGAGTGGCAGAAGATCTTCGAGCGTGACGACAGTGCCGTCCTGCGCCGGTGCGCCCGGCAGCGGCGAGACGCGCACGGGCGCGCCCGTCGGAGGCATCGGCAGGACCCGCTCGACCTGCCCGCGTGCCCCCGCGAGCGGCGCAAACAGGAGGATGAAAGTAAGAATAAAACGGCTCGTCTTCGACTCACCCATGCTCTTGACCCTCTGAAGATAAAAAGTGCAGCATCATAACATCAATTCGTAAACAATCGGCGCACGGCGAAATGCTCGGGGAGCGAGCCAACGTGGGCGAACACTTGGATGCCCGCTCGCATCGTACGAGATGCATGCGCGCCCACAGTCATCATAAAGACCGAAAGCAACTGCCGTTCCGGGGAGACAGTTTTCAGTTTAAGACGGAGGCCAGAACTTCCCGCGTTCGATTTGTAAGCTTGGAAATTACAAATTTCAAATTTAGGAAGCTCAAGTCAAAGAGCTGAACACTCAAAACTGAAAACTATTCCCACTTTCTTTTGACATTGCCGCGAGGGCGCTCCTAAAATCCGACACGTACCGCCGCCGACCTCGTCCTTAGAATAATCGTCAACGTGCGCCGAGAGAAGGAACCCGTCACCGTCGAGAAGATTCGCGAGGCGCACCGCGCGCGCCGGGCCGAGATTCGGACGCGCCTGGAAGAGTTCGCGGAAGTCTGGCGCGGGGCCTCGGACGCGAGGCTGTGGGAGGAGCTGGTCTTCTGCATCTTCACGGCGGGCGCTTCGGCGCGCATGGGCCTGCGCTCGGTCGAGGCCGTGAGGGCGCTACTCGCGCGCGGCACGCACGAAGAGCTGGCGGGCGCACTCCAGTCGAAGCACCGCTACCCGCGCGCACGCTCGGGCTACATCGTCGTGACGCGCGAATATCTCGAAGGCGACTGCCGGATGCGCCTGCGCGAGCGGCTCGAAGGTTTCGCCGACCCCTTCGAGCGTCGCGACTGGCTGGCCCGCGAGCGGGGCATCAAGGGCCTCGGCTACAAAGAGGCGAGCCACTTCCTGCGCAACGTCGGGCTGCGCGGCTACGCGATTCTTGACAAACACATCCTGCGCTGCCTCGCCGAAATCGGGGTCATCGAATCGCCGCAGCCCCCTTCGACGCGCGCCCGCTACCTCGCCACCGAAGAACGCCTCCGCGGCTTCGCCCGCGACTTGGCGATAGACTTCGACGAACTCGACCTCGTGCTCTGGTCAATGAAGACGGGAGAAATTCTCAAATGAAGTCCGGAGTCAGAACGCCGCAACGATGAACTGAAGAAGAGACGCTTTGTCTTTCCCTTCATCGTTCTGCGTTCCGAACTTCCGACTTCGGTTTGGAGTTGCACCATGAATAAGCTCACACGTCCGGTGGTCGGGGTTATGGCTGCCTTCGCTGTTTCGGCGGCGCTCTGTTTTGCGTGCGTCACTGCGGTGGCCGCCGCCGCGGGCGACAAGAAGGCGCGCTCTCAGGCGGAGCGGGCCGTGCGCGAGGGCGACTTCGAGGGGGCTGAGAGGATGTATCGCGCGCTGGTGGCGAAGGACCCGCGCGACACGGCGGCGCGCCTCGGGCTCTCGCTCGCGCTGCTCAAGCAGCGGAAGAATCAGGACGCCTACGATCAGGCGGCGCGCGTCGTCTCGGTCGAGCCGCTGTCGGCGCGCGCGCACTCGCTGCTCGGCGCGGCGATGCTCGGCGCGGGCGACTTTCGCCTCTCGGTCGAGGAGTTCCGCACCGCCCTCAGTTTCAAGGACGACGACGCGATGGCGATTGCCGGCCTCGCGATGGTGGACTTCTACGAGAACCGTCTGGGCGCGAGCCTCGCGGGCCTGCGCCGCGCCGCGTTTCTCGACGCTCAGGAGCCCGATTACCACTTCAACCTCGGACAGGTGGCCGCGCGCTTCGAGCGTTACGCCGAGGCCGCCAGCGCCTACGAGCAGTTCCTGCGCGTCGCCCCGCGCACCGACACCGACCGCCGCGAGCGCATCCGCGGCCTCATCGCCTTCCTCCGCTATCTCGGCACGCAGCGCGACCTCAACAGCGTGGGCGGCCCTTCGCGCAACGTCATTGCCGTCGAGGTCGTCAACAACCGGCCCATGATCAGCGTGCGCGTCAACGGCTCGAGGGAGGAGTTGCGCTTCGTGATTGATTCGGGCGCCGGGATGTGCGTCATCTCGACGCGCGCGGCGGAGCGCATGAACCTCAAGCCGGTCGCGCGCGGCGGCGTGGCGCGCGCCGTCGGCGGCGAGGGGCGCTTCGAGATCGTCTACGGCTTCCTCCAGTCGCTGCACATCGGCGAGGCGAAGATTGACCGCGTGCCCATCTACATCCGCCAGTTCTTCAACGATCAGGAACAGGTGGACGGCTACATCGGCCTCTCGGTGCTCTCGAAATATCTCGCCACCATTGACTACGCCGGGCGGAAGGTGACGCTTTTGCGCGGCGACGCGCGCCCGCCCTACGACCCAACGACTCCGCCCCCCGGCGTCGAGATTCCGATACGCACCACTTCGAGCGGCTTCTGGAGCGGCGAGTTCAGGCTCGACGGCGTGTCGAAGCCGGTCAACTTCATCGTTGATACGGGCGCGACCGTGACGGTCGTCTCGCAGGCTCTGGCGGCGCGCGAGGACATGGCGCGCTTCGAGCGCGGCGGACTCATCCGCGTCTACGGCGCGGCGGGGCTCGCCGACAACATCAAGACCATGATGCTGCCGCGCGTCGAACTGGGCACGCACGCGCGCCGGAATGTCTACGCCGCCGTGCTCGACATGGACTCGATCAACGAGACCGCCGGGTTCGAGCAGACGGGCATCATCGGCGGCAACATCCTGCGCCACTTCCGCCTCACATTCGATTTCGAGCGCGCCATCATCCGCCTCGAACCGCTCTCGAAGCCCGACCCCGAGGACGACACGAAGGGCAAGGCCCCGGTCGTGACGAGCCAGGGATGAAGCAGAGCATCTACATCGAGACTTCGGTCGTCGGGGCGTACCTCGACAATGGCGAGCCGTTCCGGCGCGACCTCACGATCCGCTGGTGGGAGCACGAATTGTCGGAGTACCGCGCGGTCGTCTCGCCGCTCGTTGTGCGCGAGCTTGAGCGCGTGCCCGAGCCGCACCGCACGGGCTACCTCAAGCTCATCTCGACGCTTGAACAGGTCGAGCTGACGGAGGAAGCCGCCATCCTCGCCGAAGGCTACATCGCGCGCGGCATCTTCCACCGCAAGTATCTCGGCGACGCCGTCCATGTTGCGGTTGCCTCGGTCAATAAAATAGATTATCTAGTGACGTGGAACTTCGGCCACCTCGCGAACGTGCGGAGGCAGGCGCGCATCCGCCTCTTCAACACGGCGGCGGGCTTCTTCGTCCCGCAGATCGTGACGCCCGAATTTCTCGTTTCCGAGTTGACAGAGAGCCGCGAGTCGTGAGCCGCACAACGCAAGCAGAGAGAATCGCCCTTCACGATTGACGATTTAAGATTTACGATTCACCAAGCATGTACCGCAAGCCGAAATTTCTCGAAGAGCTGCACGCCATCCGCGAGGAGATGTCGCGCGAGGCCGACTACGACATGGAGCTGTTCGCCGAGATGGTACGCACGGGCCGCCACCCGAGCCACGGCCCCGCGCGCAACATCCGCGGCTTCCGCAGCCGCGCCCCGCGCGCCGGCGAAGAGACCAAGACGACGAAGGCCGCGCCGAGGAAGCGCGCGGCGAGATGATGAGAAGCTAATAGCTCTTAGCTCTTAGCTTTCAGCTTAAAAAGACAGCCGCTCGATTCTCCGCACGCTGCTTGCTGAAAGATTAAGAGCTAAGAGCTAACAGCTAACAGCTATTGATATGGACGAGACGTTTGGAGCCATCGGGCTGGACGTGCCGAGCGAGAAGGATTTCAACCACCTCGCGGAGCGCGCCGGCGATCAGGGCGAAGCGACGCAGCTTTTGCGCCGCGGCGCGGTGCTGCACGGGCGCTGCTGGAAGCTGGGTGAGGGGCTGGAGGTCTGGACGGTGCTCTACGAGTCGGGGACGGGCGAGATTTTTTACGCCGACTGTCGCCCCGGCTTCCGCGCGCGCTACACGCAGCGCGTGAGCCCGTGGGCTTTGACCGAGTACGACGAGGACGGCGAGGCCATCGTCCACGGCTACTGCGACGGGACTGAGACAGAAGTGCTCTTCGAGTTGCAGAACCTGACCGAGGTTGGCCCCGAGGGCTTTCGCGCCCCGGAGCTGCACGTCGGGTTGTGCGGCCTCGCCTACCGCGCGCGGGTCTCGCGCTCAAGGGGCGAGCGCGTCCGCTGGCAGCCGCTCGAAGAGGCCGCGCCTTCGCGCGCCGCGCACGAGAACGACTGGTGCCTGACGGGGCGCGTCCTCTCTTTCAAGCCGCTCCGCAACCCACTCTCGGGGAGCGAGCTGTATTGGGTCTATCTCGACCTCGAAAAGCTCAAGCTCGAAGTGCTCGTCAACCGCAAGGCGCTCCGGGGCGACGCGCTCACAGTCGGCGCGAGCTTCTCCGCCGAGGTCTGGTTGCAGGGCCACATCCTCGACCGCCGCGCACTCCTCTCGCGCTACGAAGGGCTCGACATCTCCCGCTCGAAGGCCGACCTGTGGTCGCACCTGAAGCGCCGCAACTGACGGATGCGGAAGCTCGAACGATGTCTTGAGGAAGGTCATGATTCAAGAATTTACAGCGAGCGTGTGGCAGGAAGGCGACTGGTTCGTGGCGCAATGTCGAGAGGTTGATGTCGCGAGTCAGGGCTTGACCGAGCAGGAGTCTCTGGATAACCTGCGAGAGGCTTTGGAATTACACTTCGAGCCTCCATGCGCGACGCTACTGCCTCAGATTCGCAGGATAGAGGTCGAACTCGATGCCGCTTAGGCCGCTGCCCTTTCGCGAGGTTAAGCGAAAGTTGGAGGCTCTGGGTTTTACAGAGGCTAGCCAGAAAGGAAGTCACGTTAAAATTCGCTAAGAAAACCTCACAGGGAACTTACACCGCAGTCGTACCGCACCACAGAGAGGTTCCTGTCGGCACGCTCCGAAGCATTCTCCGGCAGGCAGGAATTGAGCCTGACGAATTTGAAGGTATATAGAACGCCCCAAACCCGATGCCCGCTTTGAAACGACTCGCGCTCGCCGGATTAATCCTCACCGCCGTCTGCGTCGCCGCGCTCTACTACTTCAATCAATACTGGATTCATCGTTACGACGCGCTCATCGAGCGGCACGCCGCCGTCTACCGCCTCGACCCCGATCTGGTGTGGAGCATCATTCACGAGGAGACGTACTTCAGCCCGTGGAAGAAGGGTGATGCCGGCGAGTTCGGACTGATGCAGGTGATGCCGGCGGTGGGGCGCGAGTGGGCGGCGGAGACGGGGATGCGCGAGTTCGCCGAGCGCATGCGGCAAGAACCGGAAAGCCTTCTCCTCGACCCGGAGCGCAACATCCAGATCGGCTGCTGGTATCTCGAGAAAATCTCGAAGGACTACCGCGACACGCCGGGCGCGGAGGCGCGCATCGTCGCCGCCTACAACGCCGGGCCGAGCCGCGCTGCCGAATGGGAGAAGGTCGAGCCGGGCCGCCAGCCGCTCACCGCCGAGCAGTTCGTCGCGCGCATCAGCTTCCCCTCGACGCGCGCCTATGTCTCGAACATCCTCGCGCGTTACCGGGAGCAGAAAGTGAGCAGAAAGCAGTGAACAGTGCGCAGAAAGTGAGCAGTAAGCGGTGAGCAGTAAGCAACAGAAGCTACATAGCGGCCTGAGCATCGGGGCTGAGCGACAGGCAGTTGGGTTGTTTTTACTGCTCACTGCTCACTGCTCACTGCTCACTGCTTCATGACGTACCGGCAGCTGCTCGCGTCGAACGCGGACTTCCGACGTTTGTGGCTGGGGCAGGTCATCTCGGAGATCGGCGACTGGCTGAACAACATCGCCGTGCTGGCGCTCGCCATCCAGCTCGCCGCGGGCCGGAGCGTCGGGCTGGCGATTGCCGTCTACGCCGTCGCGCGACACCTCCCGCTCTTTCTGTTCGGCCCCGTGGCGGGCGTCGTCGTTGACCGCCTCGACCGGCGGCGCGTGATGATCGCGGCGGACATCGTGCGCGCCTTCCTCGCGCTCGGCTTCCTCGCCGCCGACCGCCTCGCGTCGCTGCCGGTCATCTACGCGGTCGGCGCCTCGCTCTTCTCGGTCTCGGCCTTCTTCAACGCCGCCAAGCGCGCCTCAATACCGAACCTCGTCAGCGGCACCGAAGGGCTCCTCAGCGCAAACTCCCTCTCGGCCTCGACCACCGCCGCGACCATCGCGGTCGGCTCCGCCCTCGGCGGCGTCGTGGCGACGGCCCTCGGTCGCGACACCGTCTTCTTCCTCAACGCGCTCACCTTCCTCGCCTCGGCGGAGATGATCCGACGCATCCGAAAGCCCGTGAGCAGAAAGCAGAAAGCAGTGAGCAGTGAGCAGGAAGCGGCGAGCAGTGAGCGGAGAACGGAAGGCGGAGGGCGCGAGATTTCAGATTTGAAATCTCAAGTCTCAAATAGCGAGTCTGGAATCCCGACTCCTGAAACTTCAAGCTCGAATCTCAGCGCGCGAGATGATTCGACTGCCTTCAACCGACTGCTGGCTGCCTTCTCCCTCCTGCCTTCCATCCTTCGCCGCGCGGCGTGGGAGTTCCGCGAGGGCTTGCGCTACGTCGGGCGCGACGCTTTGTTGCGGGCCGTCTTCGTGGTGGCCGCGGGATGGGGCCTCGGTAACGGCGCGGCGCGGGCGCTCTACAGCATCTTCGGCGCGCGGCTCGGCAAGGACGCGGTGAGTGGCTGGGGCGAGGGCGCGCGCGCCTTCGTCGAGCGCCCGACGGACTTCGGCATCTCGGTGCTCTTCGTCGCGATGGGCGTGGGGGGCGTGCTGGGCGCGCCGCTCGCGCGCCGCTTCAACCGCGCGGGCGGCGCGGGCCTCGGCGCACGCATGGGGCGCTCGCTGGTGCTGGACGGGTGCGGGCTGGCGCTCTTCAGTCTAATGCCGAGCCTGTGGGTCGCGGCACTGGTGCTGGTCGCGCGCGAGATGAACTTCGCCATCTGGTGGACGGCGCAGCAGACCATTATGATGAAGCGCACCGAGGACGCCTTCGCGGGTCGCGTCTTCGCCACCTACGAGACACTGACGACGCTGATGATGGTGGCCTCGATTCTCGTCTCGGGGGCCGCCGCCGACCGCGCCGGTATCCGCGTGGTTGCCGCCGGCGGCGGGAGTATGGTTATCCTCTCCGGGCTCTTCTGGTTCCTGCTGCGCCGCCGCGCGCGGGCGGGCGATTGATGAATATGGCGACGACGGTCAAACTTTACAGCGCGCGTTGGGTTCTGCCGATGGCGACCGCCCCTGTCGAAGAGGGGGCGGTGGCAATCGAGGGCGCGCGCGTCGTCGGCGTGGGGACGCGGGAAGAACTCGCGGAAAAGTTCAGTGGGGCGGTGGTGGAGGATTTCGGAGAGGCGGCGATTCTGCCCGGCTTCGTCAACTGCCACACGCACCTTGAGCTGACGGCGATGCGCGGCTTCCTCGAACGAGAGGAGGGCGACTTCTTCGCGTGGCTCAGGAAGCTCACCATCGCGCGTACACTGCTGATGACGCCGGAAGACCTCTACGCATCAGCCGCGTGGGGCGCGGTCGAGGCATTGCGCGCGGGCGTGACGTGCGTGGGCGACGCGAGCGACTCGGCGTTGACGACGATGAAGGCGCTCCGCGACGTGGGGCTCCGGGGCATCGTCTATCAAGAGGTCTTCGGGCCGGACGCGCGCGAGGCGCGAGAGCATTTCGAGAAGGCCGGCGAGAAGCTCTCATCCTTGCGCGCGGGAGAAAACGAGTGGGTCACGCTCGGCGTCTCGCCGCACGCGCCCTACACCGTGAGCCGCCCGCTGCTCGAACTCCTGACCGAGTACGCCGTCTCGGAGCGCCTGCCCCTGATGATGCACGCGGCGGAGTCGGAGGCCGAAGAACTCTTCATGCGCGAAGGCGCGGGGCCGTTCGCGGAGAGCTACAAGGCGCGCGGTATCGAGTGGCAAGCGCCCGGCGTCTCGACCGTCGAGTACCTCGCGCAGACCGGACTCTTGCGCTCGCGCCCTCTGCTCGCGCATTGCGTGCGCGCCGACGAGGCGGACGTCGCGACTCTCAAAGAGTGGCGCGCGCGCGTCGCGCACTGCCCGAAGTCGAACGCGAAGCTCGGTCACGGGCGCGCGCCCTTCGCGTCGTTTATCCGCGCCGACCTCGACGTGGGGCTCGGCAGCGACTCGGTGGCGAGCAACAACACCTGCGACCTGCTCGAAGAGGCGCGCTTCGCCGCGCTCCTTTCGCGCGCCGCCGGCGACACGCTCGAAGGCGGGCGTATGCTGAGCTGCGATGAAGCGCTGCGCGCGTCCACGCAGGGCGGCGCGCGCGCCCTCGGCCTCGAACGCCAGACCGGCGCGCTCGCCGCAGGCATGGCGGCGGACATCGCCGTCATCGGGCTCGGCGGCGCGCACCAACAGCCCGTCCATGACCCCTCGACCGCGCTGCTCTTCGCCTCCTCTGGCCGCGACGTGCTGCTGACCGTGGTCGCGGGCAGGGAACTCTACCGCGACGGTCGCGTGGAGGGCATGGACGAAGACGAACTGCGCGACCGGATGCGAGATATTGCACGCAGGCTCGCCTGAGCCCTGAAAGGTGCGGTCAGCACGAACCGGCTTTTGCCCATTCACTATTTACCATTTACCATTTGCCCATGAATGTTCTCGTCCTCAACTGCGGCAGCGCCACCGTCAAGTTCCAGATCATTGCGACCGACCTCGAACGCATTGCGGGGGACACGGACGTGCGGCTCGCGCGGGGCGTTGTCGAGCGCGTCGGCGGCGAGGCGATCATCACCTTCGAGGCCGAGGGGCGCGACCCCCGCCGCACGACCGCGCCCGTGCGCGACACGCGCTCGGCGGTCGAGACGGTCATCCGCTGGGCCACCTCCGAGAGTTCGGGCATCGAGTCGGTGAAAGCCGTCGCGGACATCCACGCCGTCGGCCACCGCGTCGTGCACGGCGGCGAGCGGTTCACACATTCTGTCCTCATCACCGACGAGGTGCTGCGCGGCATCGAAGACTGCATTGACCTCGCGCCGCTGCACAACCCCGCGAACGTCCGCGGCATACAGGCCGCGCGCGAGGTCTTCGGCGCGGGGCTGCCGCAGGTCGCCGTCTTTGACACGGCCTTTCACCAGACACTGCCGCCCCACGCTTACCTCTACGCGCTGCCTTACCAGTGGTACCGCCGACACCGCATCCGGCGCTACGGTTTCCACGGCACGTCGCACCGCTACGTCGCGTACCGCTACCGCAAGCTGCTGGGGATCGAGCGCGCGGCGACGAAGGTCATCACGCTTCATCTGGGCAACGGGTGTTCGGCGGCGGCCATCTCGGCGGGCGACTCGGTGGACACTTCGATGGGACTGACGCCGCTCGAAGGCTTGGTGATGGGGACACGCTCGGGCGACGTGGACCCGGCCATCTTCGACTACATCGGGGCGAAGGAGGGGCTCACGCCGCAGGAGGTTGATTCGGTGCTCAACAAACAGTCGGGACTGCTGGGCATCTCGGGGCTGACCAACGACATGAGGGAGCTGCTCGACGAGGCGAGGGAGTCGGACGACAGGCGGGCGCGGCTCGCCGTCGAGATTTTCTGCTACCGCGTGCGCAAGTACGTGGGCGCGTACATGGCCGCGCTCGGCGGGGCGGACGCGCTGGTCTTCACGGGCGGCATCGGCGAGAACTCGCCGGAGATTCGCGCGCGCGTCTGCGAGGGGCAGGGCTGGATGGGGCTCGAACTCGATCCGGCGCGCAACGAGGCGCACACCGATAGGCGCGAAGGCTTAATCAGCGCCGACGGCTCAAGGCTGGCCGTCTATGTCATCCCGACGGATGAGGAGCTTTTGATTGCGCGGGACACGGTTCGCTCTGTGCACGGGGTTCCGCAGAGGTTCTAGCGATGGAACCGGGGCGAGCGTCGGCTCCGGAATCGGCTGGCTGAAGGAACGCCGCTTGCGGTCTTTGGTGTTGACCGGCGTGGCGAGCGCGGGTTGGGCCGGAAGGATGATCGGGCTCGCGGTGGTGGAGAAGCAGGGCGGCGGCGCGGCGTCAGGAATCTCGTCCCTGAGAGACTTGAGCAGGAAGGCGTGCGTGAGCCCGTCCGGGTTGACGCCCGTCCCGACGATTTCGCCGCGGTCGTTAATGCCGCGCGCCTCCTTGAGTATCCAGCCCGACCCGGCGACCGAGTTGCTGAGGTCCTCCATGCCGCTCAGGGGGTCGTAGAGGAATGCGTGATCGACGCCCGGCGCAATCTCGGAGACGCCGACCACGGACCCGTTGCTGTTGATGTCGTAGGCGATACTGCGCGTGCCGCCGAGCGTCCCGATGTCCTGCATGCCGCCCGCGACGGTATAGATGAAGGCGTGCAGAGGCGGGTTGATCGTCCCCGTGC
>JAIVJM010000008.1:40853-53220 GCA_020199995.1 Acidobacteriota bacterium
GAGGGTCGAATAGCCGACCGCCTGTCCCACGTCGTTAATCTCGTAGGCGACGCTCTGCGAGCCGCCGAGCGTGCCGAGGTCGTTCATCGTGCCGCCGCTCAGGAGATAGGCGTGGAACGCGCCGTTCGAGGTCGAAGACCCGCCGACGATCTGCCCGAGGTTGTTGATGCCGTAGGCCGCGCTCGAAGCGCCCCCGAGCGTCGGGATGGTCTGCATCCCGGTCGTGGAGCTCCACACGAAGCCGCGGTCAACGAGCGCGCGGATCTCTGACTGGCCGACGACCTGAACGGCTTCGTTGAGGTCGAAGGCCACCGCGAAGTCGCCGCCGAGCGTGCCGATGTCCAGCTTGCCGAAGATGTCGGACCAGACGAAGGGGTGGACGGTACCCGCGCTCGTCTCGGCGGAGCCCACCACGTAGCCGAACTCGTTGACGGCCAGCGCGTCGCCGCTGCTGCCGCCGGCGAAGCTCTCAATGTTCGACATGCTCCCGGCCTTCCAGGCGAAAGGTAACGTGCTGACGTTCGTCGCCGGGGCCGACAGGCCGACCACCCGCCCGGCGTTGTTAATCGCGCGGGCCTTGCTCTGGAGTCCGCCGAGCGAGCCGAGGTCGGTGACGGAGTAGGAGGCGAACTGCGCCCTCGCGCGGCGCGTGCCGACGCCGGGAGCGAGGCCGAACGTGATGGAGAGCGAAATGAGGAAGACGAGCGTCCGGCGGCATTTCGTAAAACCTGACATGGGGAACTCCTTAGAAAAACTCTCTGACGGTTCGGGTGTGTGGTCTCTGGAAAAGTTTCGGGGCTGAGCGGAAGACTTGCGGGAGCGGCTTCAAGCATGGCATTCCCGGCAACTCACAAACTTTAAATTGACGCGCACGGAAAAGCAAGCAGGGAGGCATTGAGCGGTAAGCATCTGAACATCATAAAGCGGCTCACTCGTGAAGCACCGGAGGCGCGGAAGAATTTAGCCCACGGCTCGAGCCGTGGGCTAAATTCTTCCGCGCCTGACGGGGCTCCTCGCTCCCTGCTGCTGCTCCCTGCTTACTGCTTCTGCGCGGTGATCGCTTCGTCGAAAATCTCCAGCGCCACGTCCGCGTTCTCTCTGGTGAGGATGAGCGGGGGCGACCAGCGGATGGTGTTGTGGCCCGCGCCGAGGATGATGAGTCCGCGTTTGTAGCATTCGACCTCGATGCGGTCGCGCAGCTCGGGCGCGGGCACGCGGCCCTCCCGGTCTTCGACGAACTCGACGCCGAGCATCATCCCGAGGCCGCGCACGTCGCCGATGCAGTCGTGCTTCGACATCAGCCGGCGCAGGCCCGCTTGGAGGTAGTCGCCGACCTCGGCGCTGTTGGCGACCAGCTCGCGCTCCAGCAGTTCGATGGTCTTCAGGGCGGAGGCGATGGCGACGGGGTTGCCGCCGAAAGTCGAGGCGTGCGCCCCCGGCTTCCAGTCCATGAGGTCGGCGCGGGCAACGCACACGCCCATCGGAATCCCTGAGGCGATGCCTTTGGCGAGCGTGATGATATCGGGCTTGAGACCATAGTGGTCGCACGCGAACATCTTGCCGGTGCGGCCCATCCCCGACTGCACTTCGTCCACAATAAGCAGGATGCCTTCGCGGTCGCAGATGCGTCTGAGCCCGTCCAAAAACTCCTGCGGCGCGGGGACGTAGCCGCCCTCGCCCTGCACCGCTTCGACGACAATCCCGGCGACCTCCGAGGGCGGCGTGGTGGTCTTAAAGAGACGGTTCTCGATCCAGTCGAGCGACGCCGCGGCTGCCTCAGCGCCGTTGCTCAGCCCGCCCGTGAAGGGGTGGCGGTAGGCGTTCGGGTAGGGCACGTGCACCACGTCGAGCATCTGACGCTTGAAGCCCGTGCGTTGCGCGACACGCGAAGAGGTCAGGGAAAGCGAGCCGAGCGTGCGCCCGTGGAAGCTGTTGAAGAAGGCGATGAACTTCTCGCGTCCCGTCGAGTGCATCGCGAGCTTGAGCGCGGTCTCGACCGCCTCAGTGCCGCTGTTGGCGAAGTGCGTGCGGACGGGGCCGGGAACGGGGACGATCTCTTCGAGCTTGCGACCCAGCTCAGGCATGTGTCGGTAGAAAAAATCAGTGCCGCACATGTGGATGAGTTGCGCGGCCTGATCCTGAATGGCCTTGACGACCTCGGGATGGCAGTGCCCCGTAGAGCAGACGGCGACGCCCGCGTTGCAGTCGAGGAACGTGTTGCCGTCCACATCTTCGACCCACACGCCCTCGGCGCGCTCGACGACGAGCTGGTAGTTGGGGCGCGGGTAGGACGGCGTCACGTAGCGCGCGTCGTCTCCGATGATCTGTTTGCCGTTCGGGCCGGGCAGCTCGGTTTTAATCTCCGGTCTCTTCGGCGGCGCAATGGTAGACATAAACAATTCTCCTTATAGCTGGTGCGAGGAAACGGAAACGAGGATAGGGGAAGACGGCGCGACGGGAGAAGGGGGCCGTGCTAATCCGCGAAGAGGTCGGCGCGGCTGTCGAGCGGGCGGAAATGGAATAGGGAAGAATTGGAAGTCATAGTTACCGGAAAATCAGTCATTATCGCCGGGAGCGCATTTGCTGACGGCGCGGATTCTATCATTACGCGCCGCGCCGCTTCCAGCGGACGCCGTCGCGCGTGTCTTCGAGGGTGATGCCGCGCTCGGCCAGCTGGTCGCGAATCTGGTCGGCGCGCGCGAAGTCGCGGCGGTGACGCGCGTCCTGCCGCTCGTCAATGAGCGACTGAATCTCGGCGTCGAGCAGCTCCTGCTGGCCGGAGCCGAAGATGTTGAAGACTGAGTCGAAGCGCGCGACCAGCTCAAGGATGTCGCGCTGGTCGTCGGCGCGCAGGCCGCAGGTGTCGAGCGCGCGGTTGACCTCGCGCGAGAGGTTATGGATGGCGGCGAGCGCGACCGAGGTGTTGAGGTCGTCGTCCATCCCTGACTCGAACTCTTCGAGCGCGCGGGCCGCCGCCGCACGCAGCTCGGGGTTCGAGCCCGCCTCGGTGCGCGTCGCCGCGAGGCGCGCGCGGAAGTCGCGCAGAGATTCGACCGTTTTGGCCGCGCCGCGCAGCCCCTCGAAGGTGAAGTTCAATTGCTTGCGGTACGGGACGCTCAGCAGCAGGTAGCGGATGGCGACGGGGTCGAAGCCCTTCTCCAGCAGGTCGCGGAAGGTGTAGTAGTTGCCCTTCGTCTTCGACATGCTCTCGCCCTCGACCTTGAGGTGCTCGGCGTGGAGCCAGTAGTTCGAGAACTTCTTGCCGGTCGCGCCCTCCGACTGCGCGATCTCGTTCTCGTGGTGCGGGAAGACGAGGTCAATGCCGCCCGCGTGGATGTCGAAGGTCTCGCCGAGGTACTTCATTGACATCGCGGAGCACTCGATGTGCCAGCCCGGACGCCCGCGCCCGAGGTCGGTGTCCCACGCGGGCTCGTCCGGCGACTCCGCGGCCTTCCACAGCGCGAAGTCGCGCGCGTCTTCCTTCTCATACTTGTCCGTGTCCACGCGCTCGCTTCCCCCGACGATGTTGCCCGCGAAGTTGATCTTCGAGAGCTTGCCGTATTCGGGGAACGAGCTGATGCGGTAGTAGTACGAGCCTTCCGAACGATAGGCGTGGCCCGTCGCTTCGAGCCGCTTGATGATCTCGACCATCTCGTCAATGTGGCGCGTCGCGCGCGGCATGATCTCGGGACGTTCGCACCCGAGCGCGTCGAAGTCCTCCCACAGCGCCTCGATGTAGCGCGCCGTGTAGTCGTCAATCGAAAGACCCTGCTCCTTCGAGAACTTGATGATGCGGTCTTCCACGTCCGTGATGTTCATGACGTGCATGACCTCGTAGCCGCGATACCTGAGATAGCGCCGGAGCGTGTCGCCGAAGACGCCGAGCGAGCGGAAATTGCCGATGTGCGCGAAGTCCCAGACGGTCGGGCCGCAGAAGTAAATCCCCACCTTGCCCTCGCGTATCGGTCGGAACTCTTCGAGCTGGCCGGAAAGCGTGTTGAAAAATTTAAGCATCTTCGACTCTGGCTCGTCCCTCAAAATCCGAAGGGCGCGCCGCCGCGCCCGTTGCCGGAGAGTCTAGGCAACGACGGGCGGCGAGTCAAACACCTTCAAGTGAGCAGGAGAAATGTGTGGCCGGGAAAAGGCTGTCTCGGTTCGTCGCCGCTAGAAATGCCGGAAGCCGCCGGGCACGAGTGGTTCCGCCTGTCCGTCGCGGATCAGTTGCAGCCGCCCGCGCTCGCCCGTCACTTCGCCGATGTGCGTGACGCGGACGCCGCCGACCTCTGCGGGCAGCTTCGACAAATCGCGCGGTCGGACGGTGAAGAGCAACTCGAAATCTTCGCCGCCGTCGAGCGCGAGCCGCAGCGCGTCTTCGTGGCCGAAGCCGGCGGCCAGAACAGATTTATCGAGGGGGAGGCGCGCGGCGTCCAAGCCCGCGCCGACGCCGCTCGCACGGCACAGGTGCGCGAGGTCGGACGAGAGGCCGTCGCTCAGATCAATCAACGCCGGGGCGAGCTTCCGCTCTCCGAGCACGCGGCCCCACTCGACGCGCGGTGTGGGGCGTGATTGCCGCGCGATTAACTTCCGCCGGGCGCGGCCCCGTTTGTCCGCTCCGAGCGTCGGCGCGCCGTCCTGAAGGAGCTTGAGCCCGGCGGCAGCACCGCCGAGTTCGCCAGTCACGAACGCGAGATGTCGCCGCCGATGATGGAGACCGCGTGCCGAGCGGCGAGGGCGAAGACTCCTTTGTAGAACTGTTCGAGGAAGTCGCTCTCCCAGCGCGCCCGAGGGACTCCGACCGAGAGCAGGCACGCGAGCGGACGCGCGCCCATCGCGGCCACGTCGGAGAGCGAGACGGCGAGCGCCTTGTGGCCGAGGTCGCGCGGGGAAGTGCGGAAGCGTTCGAGGTCGAAGTCTATGCCTTCGACGAGGAGGTCTGTGGTGATGACGGTATCCAGCCCCCGGCGCTGGCGGATGATAGCGGCGTCGTCGCCGATACCGAGGATGAGGGATGAGGGAGACGCTGAAAGCGATGAGCGATGAGGGGTGAGGGATGAAGTGGAGTCTTCGTGCGCGCCGGATTTTTTGAGGGTCAGTCGCCGGAGGTGCTCGATGAAATCGAACTCGCCGCGCCGCGCGGGTTTCCTTTCATCGCTCATCCTTCATCCCTCATCCCTTAGTTCATCCCTTGAGAGATTGCGGCGCATCGAGTCGAGGCCCGCGCGGATGACTTCGGGCGAAGTGGAGAAGGAGAAGCGGAGGTGGCCCTCGCCGTGCTCGCCGAAGACGACGCCGGGGACGGTGGCGACCTGCGCGCGTTCGAGCAGGATTTCGGCGGCGTCGCGGCTGTCGGCGGCGATGCGCGAGGCATCGGGGAAGGCATAGAAAGCGCCCGCCGGGGCGTCGCAGTTGAAGCCGAGTTCATTGAGACCGGAGAGCAGCAGGTCGCGCCGCTCGCGGTAAGCGGCGCGGATGGTCTCGTAGAAATCTGCGGGGAGGCCGAAGGCCGCGAGCGCGGCCCACTGCGAGGGCGTCGAGACGCCGTTGGTCGAGTAGAGCAGGCACTTCTTGAGGCCCGCCATCCACGGCTCGGTCGCCACGGCGTAGCCGACGCGCCAGCCCGTCATCGCGTAGGACTTCGAGAGCGTGTAGCAGGTGATCGTCCGCTCCAGCATCCCTTCGAGCGAGGCGATGGAGACGTGCTCGCCCCCGTAGACGAGGTCTTCGTAAGCCTCGTCGGCGATGACGACCAGATCGCGCTCCTGCGCAAAGCGCGCGACCTCCTCGGCCTCCTCGCGCGTGAAGACGACGCCCGAAGGGTTCTGCGGCGTGTTGTAGTAGATAAGGCGCGCCTTGTTTGTGGCGTAGCGCGCGAGCGTCTCGGCGAAGCCGTCGCGGCGCGCCTCGTCAGTGGGCACGAGCACGGTGCGGCCTTCACAGTGCGCGATGAGGTCTTTGATCGGAGTCCAGTAGGGCGAAAAGACGAGCACCTCATCTTCGGGGTTGACGACCGACTGGAACGCGCCGAAGAGCCCCTGCATACCGCCGTTGAGGACGACCACATCCTCTTCGCGCGCCTTGATGCGGTTGCGCTCGCGCACCTTCCCGGCGATGGCGGCGCGCAATTCGGGGATGCCCGAAGAGGGCGCGTAGCGCGTCCGGTTCTCGCCTAGCGCCTCGGCCATCGCTTCTTTGATCGGCTCGGGCGTGGTCAGGAAAGGCTCGCCGCCCTCGAACTGGTAGACGGAGGCCCCGCCGGCGCGCAGCTCCATGACGCGGTTGCGGATTTTAACGATGTCGGAAAAGCCGACCCGCTCAAGCCGCCTGGCGAGGCGAAAGACGGAAGTGGACGTAGACACGGCGCGCGGTGAACCTCCGGAACTTTAGGGTGAGCAAGCGCGGATTATAGCCCCTGTACGAACTCGCGTCCAACCGGGCCTTTGGTGGTGAACTACTTTGCCCAGCGCAGTCGTGGACGAAATAGACCTC
The DNA here is from genome assembly GCA_020199995.1 of Acidobacteriota bacterium. GTDB lineage: Bacteria > Acidobacteriota > Blastocatellia > Pyrinomonadales > Pyrinomonadaceae > JAIVJM01. Next base: position 47,340 of record JAIVJM010000008.1, read on the forward strand.
AATCCAGCGCGACTGAGGAAATCGGTTATCAACTCGTCCATATCGTATACACGAGCCTCCGCGGTTCGGGCCGCGCGCCCGCCGCTCTCTTGCGATTTGAAGATGAAACGATAGCATTTCGCCCGAATAGGATTCCTCCGACGGGGGATTTGCTAGAGTGCCGCGTGACGAGCCATGCATCTCGTTTTGAGGAACGGTGCTTGCTCCAATATCCGGTGCGTCCATGAATTGTGGTGCGTCATAACAAAGAATCACACGGAATCTGAGGAGACATTAACCATGACAACGAATAAGATTTTGCCCGTGGCGCTGGTGGCCGCCCTTCTGGGCGGGACGGTCGGCGCCTTCGTGATGCGCCCCAGCAAGAGCGCGAACGCGCCCGAGACGGCGCAGGTGACCAAGAGCAGCCTCCTGACCGACGCCAAGACAGCGAACGGCGAGGGCGTGCAGGCCAACCAGAACGAGCTTCTGGAAAATGAGCTGGCAGCCGAAACGAGCAACATGACGGAAGCCGAGAAAGTCGCCTTCCGCGAAGGCTTCTCCGTGGGCGTTGATGCCGCACGCGAGACGGAACAGACCTCGACTCGTTCCTCGACTCGTTCGCGCGCCGCGGCGGCTCCCGCGGCCTCCCGCGTGGTCTATCAGCCGGCGACCCGCACCCGCACCGTCCGCCGCGCGAACAATTCGCGCCGCGTCTACTACGACTACGGCCAGCAGAAGGGACGCTCCTTCTGGCAGAAGCACCGTGACAAGCTGACGGTCGCGATGGGCGCGGGCGGCGGCGCACTGATCGGCGGTCTGGCCGGCGGCAAGAAGGGCGCGGCCATCGGCGCGCTCGCGGGTGGTGGCGGCTCGGCGCTCTACACCTACAAGCTCCGCAAGCGGAATCGCAACTACTAAGCGGGGTTAGAGTCTGATGAAAAGAGGTCTGAAGACATCCGCCTACGGCGTGGCTTCAGCTCTGTTCCTCAGTCTGGTTTTAAGTGAAAGGGCGGCCCCAAGGAACCTTGGGGCCGCCCTTTCACTTGCCGCGCATGATGCGGCTGGCGACGGCAGCGGCTTCGCTTCGTCCCCGGTCGCGGGCGACGGTTTCCAGACGGGAACGGGGCGGGAGATGCGTGCGCTGCCATCGCCGGTCGGCTTCCGCGAGTCTGAAGGGCGCGGGCTGCTCGTCAAGGTGTGGGTTAACGGGGCCGGCCCTTTCACTTTTGCACTGGACACGGGCGCGGGGGCCAGCATCCTTTCGCCGCGCGTCGCGGGCGCGGCCCGCGTCGAGGTCGAGGCGGGCGGCGGGCGCGGCATCGAGATCGGCGGCCTGAGCGGCGCGAGCGTCGCGGGCGGGCGCAAAGCCTTCGCGCGCAGCATCGCCGCGGGATTTCGCGGGAACCTTCTGCCAGTGGGCGGGCTCGTCATCGTCGCGCCGGGGCTTCCGGGAGAGGTTGACGGCATCCTCGACCCGACCGAACTCCTCTCGCCGCTCGGCTACGTGATTGACATGCCGAGGGGCGAGCTGCGCGTCTTCGACCCGCGCTCGACGCCGCTGCGCGCGGGCGACACGCCGCCCGGCGGCGCGGTCGTGCGCTGGCTGAGCGACGGCAGTAGCCGACGTCCCTTCGTCATGCTCGCGGAAGGCCGGCGCGCGCTGCTCGACACGGGTTCGGGCTTTGGTCTGGCCGTCAACGAGACGGCGGCCCGCAGCCTCGGCATCATCGCCGAAGGGGGCCGCGAGCGCGGAGCGACACGCGACCTCGCGGGCGGGAGCATAGCCTCGCGCCGCGTCCGGCCCTCGACGGTCAGCCTCGGCCCGCTCGTCCTGCGCGGCGTCCCCACAGACCTTCTACTCAGGACGGAGAAGGGCGCTCCCGTGCTCCTCGGGCGCGACGCGCTCCGACCCTTCCAACTGACCTTCGATCCAATCAACCGTCTCATCATGCTCCGGCCATAAAAGGCAGAGGCAAGAGGTTAGAGGCAAGAGGCTAGTAAAAGCGTTTCGTCTTTCACTAGCCTCTAACCTCTAGCCTCTGCCGCCTCCGGCGGCCTCTTGTGAGGTGTCAGCACAGGCGGGCCTAATGATTGTGTTGACAACGCTTAGGGGCGCGGGTAACATGTGGGCCGGTTCGGCTCCCTGCCGCTTCTCTGAGAGTGGCGCGATCAATACTCAAGTACAGCCAGCGAGTAACGTCGGTTCGGTCTCCGCGAAAGGCTCCCGAAAAAGATGAACCGAGCGGCCATCTCAATCCCCGAAAAGCTCTTCTTCAAGATCGGCGAAGTGTGCGACATCTGCGGGGTACAGGCGCACGTGCTGCGCTACTGGGAGTCGGAGTTCCCGACGCTCGCGCCGCAGAAGAATCGCGCCGGACAGCGCACCTACCGCAAGCGCGATGTCGAGATGGTCCTGCACATCAAAGAGCTGCTCTACGAAGACCAGTACACCATTGCCGGGGCGAAGAAGAAGCTCACGAACGAACTGCGCGGCGCCAGCAAGCTCAAAGTCGTCACCCCGGAGATGAGCGCGCAGGCCGCCGGCACTTCACCCGCCCCGCAACTCGTCCCGCCCGCGCCGGAGTCCTCGGCGGAGGAAGCGCCGCCCGCGCCCGCCGTCCGTTCTCGCAACATCCCGGCCGAGAGGGAGTCAGCGCCGGAGGCCGAAGTCGAATTGACGGACGACCGCCGCGAAGCCCTCCGACGCCTGCGCCAGCAGATGCGCGATTTACTGTCGCTCCTCGATTCCGACGAGACGCGTTCAAAAGCGCGACGTTAGCCAGCACCCGGAACCTTTGAATTCCGCCCGCCCTATTTGACCAATCAAATCTTTCCGGAGATACTAAACGCCTCGGACGGGATGTGGCGCAGCCTGGTAGCGCGCTCGCTTGGGGTGCGAGAGGTCGCTGGTTCGAATCCAGTCATCCCGATAACTTAATGCCTTCAATCCTCTTGGGTTGAGGGCATTTCCTTTATCTGCACTAACCCCCATACCCGGCAGTCTTATTTAGCGGGCGCGGCCCTGCCATTTAATATCTGCTCAAGGTTGGCGGCAGATTCGGGCTTGAGGGTCTTGAGCGCGTTGTACTGCTCGGTGGCCGCGTCGCGGTTGCCGTTCTTGAGGTGGAGCAGGGCGAGGCTGTAGCGCGCGTCGGCGTCGTCGGGTTTGAGGGTGATGGCCTTGCCGTAGGCGTCGGCGGCCTGCTGGTAGCGGTTGAGCTTGCCGTAGGCGTTGCCGAGGTTGAAGTAGGCATCGGCGTCCTGCGGGGTGAGGCGGACGGCCTCGGCGAAGGCTTTGGCCGCCTCCTCGTTCTGCCCGAGCTGGTCGTGGGCGTTGCCGAGCTGGAAGTGGCCGTCCGCGAACTTTGGGTTGAGGCGGACGGCTTCGCGCAGGGCCGCGACGCCCTCCCGGTTCTGGTTCAACTTGAGATGAGCGTTGCCGAGTATGAAGTAGGTCTCGGCGTCCTTTTTCGGAACCTTCCTCAGCGCGGCGACGGCCTCCTGAAACTTGCCGGCTTTGACGAGTTCTTTGGCCGGCTCGTTGGGGAGCAGTTTCTCCACCTCCCGCCGCTCCTTCGCGGCTTCCACCGCCCGCCCCAGCTTATTGTAAGTCTCGCCCAGCCGGTGGTGCGCCTCGGCGTGCTTCGGGTTGGCCTTGACGGCCTGCTGGTACGCCTCGGCGGCTTCGGCGTACTGGCCGAGCCCCGTGTGCGCGTCGCCGAGGCGCGTCAAAGCGTCGAAGTCCTTTGGGTCTTTGGCGACGACCTGCCGGTACTCTTCGACCGCCTCCTTGTATTTCTTCTGTACGAGAAAGGCCGTGCCGAGGTTGTAATGTGCGGTTGGGTCTTCGGGATTTTGGAGCGCCTCGGCGCGCAATTTCTCTTCGGTGATCTCTTCCATGCCGGGGGGCACCGCCGCCGCGTTCGCGTCCGCCGCCGGCCCCTGCTCGCCGGCCTGCCGGTCGGTCTTGCCGCCGGACTGACAGGCGTTCAAAGACAGTGCGAGTGCGACGGCGCACAGAGCCGTGGATAGTTGTTTCATCGGGCGTCTCTTAATGAAGTCGGATTATTAATGAACAAGGCGCTCTATTGTAAACGTCACCCAGCCCATTCATGCAAGGCGGCTCGCGGCAATTTTCGGGGGTAGGGTAAAGGCGTTCGAGTGTGTGGGGCGCGAAGGCTCTCGGGGACGCCCGGCGGGACCTGGTCAGCGCGGGTCGTCTTTCAGCTCAGTGATGACGATCTCGGAACTGAGCGTTTTATCCACGGGGCATTTGTGCGCGATCTCCTGCAAGCGCGCGTGCTGCTCTTCGTCGAGCGCGCCTTCGATTGACACCTTGCGCTCGATGCGCTGGACGAAGCCGTCAGACGTGCGCGAACATTCGGCGCAGTCCGTGGCATGGACGCGCCGCTGCCGGAGCCGCACCGTGACGCGCTCGACGGGCCAGCCCTTGCGCCGCGCGTAGAGCGTGACGGTCATCGAGATACAACTGCCGAGCGCCGCGAGGAGCAGCGTGTAGGGGTCGGGGCCGGCGTCCTCGCCGCCCAACTCCGAGGGCTCGTCGGTGACGAGCGTGTGCCCAGCGCCGTAGCTGACTTCGTTCCGCAGGTTGGAGAGAGAGGTCACAGTCACTTCGCTCATGCAAGTTAACTCCCCGTTTTAAAAAGTCGCTGCGCCATGAAGTTCGTCGCCGGACGAAATTAACTCGTTTGCGCGTTTCGGGCAAAGTCAATTTAGGGGCCGCGCACAAAAAAAATGGGCGGGCCGGAGCACCCGCTTGATGCACGTAACAGAGCACGAATGAGTTCAGGATTCCAAAAAGCAGTTTTCAGTTTTGAGTGTTCAGTTCAAACAAAAAAGGCCGGGTTGTCGAAACCCTGAGCTTGGAGGAATTTGAGACTTAAAATCTCAAAAAATAAAGTCCGCGCGCCGCAAACTCGAAACTGAAAACTGAAAACTCAAAACTGTCTCCCCCCTTGCGGAGCCGCGCCGCGTGCGGATACACTCGACGGCGTTCCAGACATCATTTCAAATCACACGGTTCGGGTTCGCGCCGACCGTTGCCGGGGGCCGAGAATGAAGATTCACGAGTATCAGGGGAAAGAGCTGTTGAAGAAGTACGGCGTCGCCGTCCCGCGCGGGATCGTCGCGCGCACGCCCGAAGAGGCTTTCAACGCGGCGCAGGAGCTGGGCACGGAGGTGGTCGTCGTCAAGGCGCAGATACACGCGGGCGGGCGCGGCAAGGGCGGCGGCGTCAAGCTGGCGAAGAGCCCCGAAGAGGCGCGCGAGGTAGCCGGGCAAATTCTCGGCATGAAGCTCGTCACGCACCAGACCGGGCCGGAGGGGACCGAGGTGCGCACGCTCCTCGTCGAGGAGGGGCTGCCGATTGACAGGGAGTTTTACCTCGGCATCGTGCTCGACCGCGCGACGGGCCGCCCCGTCTTCATGGCTTCGCAGGCCGGCGGGATGGACATCGAAGAGGTCGCGGCGCACACGCCCGAGAGGATTCTCAAAGAGACGGTCAACCCCGCGGTCGGCTTCCGTGCGTTTCAGGCGCGCAAGCTCGCCTTCGGTCTGGGCCTCGACGCCGCGCTCGTTAATCAGGCGGCGAAGTTCATGCAGTCGCTCTACACGGCTTACGAGCAGATGGATGCGTCTCTCCTTGAGATCAACCCGTTTCTCCTGACGAAGGACAACCGTCTGATTGCGCTCGACGCCAAGGTCAACTTCGACGACAACGCCATGTTCCGCCACGCGGACTTTGCCGCGCTGCGCGACTTCGACGAGGAAGAGCCGCTCGAAATCGAGGCCTCGAAGCACGACCTCAACTACATCAAGCTCGACGGCAACATCGCCTGCATGGTCAACGGCGCGGGGCTCGCGATGGCGACGATGGACA
>JAIVJM010000092.1 GCA_020199995.1 Acidobacteriota bacterium
GGCTTCGACATCCAGACCCTCGGGAGCTTCTCCTACGTCATCATCAACAACCACCTCGCCGTCGCGCAGAACCTGAAGGCCGTGCGCCACGTCGTCGACGCCCACACACGACGGCAGACGCTGGATGCGACCAACAGCTTCCGCGACGCGACCGCGTGGCAGGCCCGCCAGCGCATCGCGCAGGTCTATGTCTCGGAGGCGCTCATGAAGTCCGCGCAGGATGAGGCGAAGAAAATGGCGAGCGTGAGCAGCGACCCGCTGGTGCTCGGGCTCATCTCGCAACTGAGCATGCCGCCCGAGCCCGCCTCCTACGTCGCGACGAACGAGGGCGACATGCTGCTGCACGAGGTGAGGTTCCCGCTCGGCTTCATCAAGGCTTACGTCGCGAGCGCCATGATCGCCGTCAAGGAAGCGCCCATCACGAGCGGCGAGTCAATGGCGCGCTACGCTCTGGGCGCCATCAACGACGCGCAGGTGCGTTTCAAGGTCGAGAAGAAGAAGGGGAGGTTAGGGACGCTCGAAGAGTTGATCGCCGAGGGCCTCATCGAGAAGTGGCTGCTCGAAAGGCAGGAGTATAAGATCGAGCTGACGGTCGTCGGCGAGAAGTTCGAGGCGACCGCCACGCCCCTCAACTATGGCAAAACGGGTCGGCGCTCCTTCTTCGTAGACGAGAGCGGCGTTGTCCGCGCCGCCGACCATCAGGGCAAGCCCGCGACCGCGCAAGACCCGCCGGTTGATTGAAAAGAGAAACCAGAAGGCAGTAAGCAGTAGTCGAAGCCGAGTTCGTCGCGGGCGGAGATACCTGCGCCACCTGCCGCAAAACCTTCTTCGCCTTCAAGCCCGGCCAACAACCCCGCCTACTAACGCTGGTGAAATTCGGCCCGTCAGAGTCAACCATCCAATTTCTTCTAATTTCGCAGGAATTCTACATATTTCCTGTCGCCTCAAAATTGTTTTCGACTAACTACGAAAGTTTTCGTTGACAGTACGAAGTCGTTCGTAGTACCTTGCCCGCGACTTGAGTCACCGGAGAGGTATTTGCCATGGCCGAACTTAACTTGCCGCGCCCGACGGACGCGGAACTGGAAATCCTGAAGGTGCTCTGGCGACGCGGGCCGAGCACGGTCAGGGAAGTCTTTGATGACCTCAGCGCGGTCAAGACCACGGGGTACACGACGATGCTGAAGCTGATGCAGATCATGTCGGACAAAGGGCTGGTGAGACGCGACGAGACGGCGCGGGCGCACGTCTACGCGGCGGCGCTGGCGGAGGACGAGACGCAGCGGCAACTAATCGGCGACCTGCTCCGACGGGCCTTCGACGGGTCGGCCAAGCGGCTCGTGCTTCAGGCGCTCTCCACGGAGAGAGCTTCCGCCGACGAGCTTGTGGAGATCAGACAGATGCTCGACGAGTTGGAAAGGGGTGAGCGGTGACGACACTGGAAATGATGCTGGCCGAAGCCCCGCTGCGAGCCATCGGCTGGGCGCTCGTCCACTCGCTCTGGCAGGGGGCTTTGGTGGCGCTTGTTTACGCCTGCTTCGCCTCGCTCGCGAAGTCGTCGGCGGCCAACGTCCGCTACGTCGCCGCGTGCGCAGCGCTCGTCTTGATGCTCGCGCTGCCCGTCGCCACGGCCTGTCTCAACTTACGCGGAGTGCAAGCCCCATCCGCGCGCGGAGCGAGCCTCGCGGGCGACGCGTGGGCCGAAAGCCTGCAAGCGCGCGGGCGCGCGGAGGCTGACGGCAAGACCGCCGCTGAGGGCGCGACGCGTGGGGCATCCGACGAGGCGGCTGCGACCGGCGGGGGCTTCCGGCTGTGGGCGGAGGAGCGTTTCGACGCGCTGCTCCCGTGGCTGGTGTGGGGCTGGGCGGTCGGCGTCGCGCTGTGCGCGCTCCGCGTGGGCGTCGGCTGGTTTTCGGTGCGGCGTCTGAAGTCGAGCGCGCGGCCCGTCCACGGAGAGTACCGCGAGGTGCTCGCATGTCTGGCGCGGCGTCTGAAGGTGACGCGGGCGGCGCGGCTCTGCCAGTCGGCCCTTGTCGAAGTGCCGACGGTGGTGGGCCACCTGCGGCCCCTCATCCTGATCCCCGCGAGCGTGTTCACGGGGCTCTCGCCCGAACAACTCGAAGCCGTGCTCGCGCACGAGCTGGCGCACGTGCGCCGCTACGACTATCTCGCCAACCTGCTGCAAACCGTCGTCGAGACGCTTCTCTTCTACCACCCGGCGGCGTGGTGGGTCGCGGGCCGCGTGAGGGCCGAGCGCGAACACGCGTGCGACGACGCGGCGGTGGGGGCGACAGGCGATGTGCTGCTCTACGCGCGCTCGCTGGCACAAATGGAACAACTGCGCCGCGAGCGCGGCGAGACGCCGGCCCTGGCCCTGGCAGCCAACGGAGGTTCACTGATGCGACGCATTCGACGTTTGATTCAAGTCAGGACGGACACACACACGCGCACGCCGCTCGTCGCGGGCGCATTGCTCTTCGTGATGCTGTGCGGCGCTCTGGCGGGCGCGCGCGCCCTCTTGCCCTTAGGGGGCGAAGGCGCGGCGGGCGTGATGGCGGCGGCGGGCGGTTCTATTCCCGCCGCCGACACTCGACGCGAGGTGGCCGTCACCTTCGTCTCCTTCCCCGGCAACGGCATCTACGACAACGGGCGGCTCGCCAACAAGACGCGCAAGCTGATGCGCTCGCTCGCCACGAACGATGTCAAGGCGGTGGCCTTCGTCAACGAGGCGCGGCTCTACAAAGAGGATGGGACGCCTGACGAGGCGCGCACGGCGCTGCTCGGCGAGTGGCTCGACGCCGGCCACGAACTCGGCAACGAGACGTTCAAGCACACGAATCTTTATCGCGTCTCGCTCGCGGAGTTCCAGACGGCGGTGCTGAAAGGCGAGCAGATCATGTCCAAGCTCGTGCGCGACCGCGGCGGGAAACTGCGCTACTTCAGCTACCCGTACCTGAACACGGGCTCGACGCTCGCCGAGAAGACGGCGGCGGAGAAGTTCCTGCGCGAGCGCGGCTACCAGATTCACCCCGTCACCATCGACAACATGGACTGGCTCTTCTCGCAAGCATACATCGAGGCGCTGCGGCGCGAGGACGAGCAGGCCGCGACGCGCATCCGCGCCGAGTATGTTCCCTACATGGAGCGGATGTTCGAGTTCGTCGAGGGCTACTCGCGCGAGGTGGTCGGGCGCGAGTTTCCGCAGGTCTTGATGCTCACGGCGGGCGCTTTGAACGCCGACTGTTTCGACGACCTCGCGCGGATGATAAGGCGGCGCGGATACTCGTTCGTGACGATGGAGCAGGCGACTCGCGACGAAGCCTATCGCCTGCCGGACAACTACACGGGCCAGCGCGGCGACTCGTGGATCGCGCGCTGGGCGGTCACGAAGGGGATGGAATACAAGGACTCGGAGGAGAACCTCCCGCCGTTGATGCAGGATTACTTCACGGAGTTCCAGAAGAAGCAGCAGGCGAACAAAGCGGGCTCCGGGGATGGCAAGAAGTAAGGCCACAAGCCCGACCGTGACCGATTGAGGGAAGAAGCTATGAAGCGTAGACAGTTCACCAAAAACGTCGGCCTCTGTGCGGCGGCTCTGGGGATGGGCAGAGCGTCCGCGCTCGCGTCCGCCGGTAAACAGTCGGAGGTCGCCGTCACGCTCGACGACTTCGTACTCTTCGACACGCCGGCGCTCTCGGCGGCGGCGCGCAACCGCGCCATCCTCGACGCGCTCGACGGGCACAAGCTCAAGGCGGCGATGTTCGTCGCGGGCAAAAACGTGGATAACGAGAAGAACCTGCCGCTGGTGCGGCTGTGGGACGAGCGCGGGCACATGATCGCCAACCACACCTACTCGCACAAGTTTTACCACAACGCGGATTTTCAGGAGTACGCGCAGGACATCCTCCGCAACGAGGCGCTGCTCAAGCAGTTCTCGCATTTTAGAAAGTTCCTCCGCTTCCCGTTCCTGAAGGAAGGTAAGACCGCCGAGCAGAGGGACCGGATGCGCGCCTTCATGCGCGAGCACGGCTACCGCAACGGCCACGTCACGATTGACGCCTCCGACTGGTACGTGGATCAGAGGTTGCGCGAGCGTCTGAAGACGAGCCCGCAGGCCGACCTCGCGCCTTATCGTGATTACTACCTCGACCACATCTGGGAGCGCGCCACGTTCTACGACGACCTCGCGCGGAAAGTGCTGGGGCGCGGCGTCAAGCACACGCTGCTGCTGCACCACAACGTCTTGAACGGGCTCTTTCTCGGCGACCTCCTGCGGATGTTCAAGCGTAAGGGCTGGAAGCTCGTGGATGCGGAGAAGGCCTACACCGACCCCCTCTTCAACTCAGCCCCGCAGATCGTTCCCGCGGGCGAAAGCCTCATCTGGGCGCTGGCAAAGGAGGCGGGAAAGTACGAAAAGGTTTTGCGGTATCCGGGTGAAGACAGCGAGTTTGAGAAGGCGAGGATGGACGCGCTCGGGTTGTAGCGGGCGCGGCACAATCCAACGTCGAAGCGCATGATGAAAGAAGATTGAGAGATACGTAGAGCGGCGGGGGCAAGCCCCCTTCCTGACCTGCGAGGCTGCGCAGGCTTCGGCTTTCGCCGGAGCTTGAGAGGTCGCTAAACTCGCAAGTTAGGAAGGGGGCTTGCCCCCGCTTCCTAACTCACCAATCTTTCTAAACGTCTATTCCGGAGGCCGAAGCCGAACGGCGTCACGATGCGGCGAATGGGGATGCTGTGGTTCTCGACCAGATAGCGGACGATTGTTTCGGCGCGCTGCTCGCTCAGGCGGCGGTTCGCGTCCTTGTTGCGCGACTCGTAGGCGTAGCCCGTGACTTCGAGCAGATAGCCCTTCGCCCCTTGCGCGTAGCGCGCGATCTCGTCGAGCGTCTTCTTGGCCTCGGGCGTGAGCGCGGCGCTGCGCAGCTTGAAGCCGATGGCGATGCTCCGCTCGGGCGTGTAGTCGTCAATGGAAGAGATGCGGTCGTTGGCGACGCGGACGCCCTCGACGGCGCGGTCGGCGGTCTCCTGTGCCGCGGTCGCCCCCCCGTTCGCGGCGTTCGAGATGGCGGCGAGTTCGTCCACCTGCCCCGACATCCGCTCGGCGTTCTGCTCGGTCTGACTGATGCGCGATTCGGCGCTGCCCACGCGGTTCTCAACCGGAGTGACGTTGGCCTCGACGGTGCGCGCCGTCCTCAGGTCACGGTCGTTGAAACGAATCTTCTCGGCAAGGAGCTGCCCCGACGAGTCGCCGCGCCCTTCGACCTCGAGATTGAGGCCGCGCATGATGGCCGTCTGGCCGAGCGTGGAGCCGCCGCCGAAGGCGCCGCCCTTCGTCTTGACGCTCGTGCGGTCGGAAAGCAGGACGATGGTCTGCGCGCCGCTCAGGGCGTCCTGCACGACGAAGGTGTCGGAGTCGCGGCGCACGACGAAGCCCTTGAGCTTGATCTTCTGCCCCGCCGCGACGCTCGAACGGTTCGACGCTGAAGTGTCGTTGGTCTGCGCCGCCGCGGTCACCGCGAGCCCGAGCGCCAGAGCGCAGGCGGCGGCGAAGGTCTGAACAGTAGTCTTCTCGAATCTCATCGTTTCTCTCCCTCTAAAATTTGATTCGTAATCAACTGCCGTCTGAGGACGGATACGCGAACGTCCGAAAGCGAGGTGCTGAATTTCCAGACAGTAATTTTGGTTCGACCATACGACGAAACGCGGCGGCGGAGGTTGCGATTAGCTTGTAAGCAGATTGCAAAAAGAGTAAGCAGTAAACAGTGAGCAGTGAGCAGTGAGCAGTGAGCAGAGGTGAGCGCCGGAGGCGCGGAATAATTTAGCCCACGGCGCGCGCCGTGGGCTAAATTATTCCGCGCCTGACGGGGCTTTTAAACTGCTTACTGCTCACCGCTCACTTTCTGTCCTTGAACTGGTCGTAGAGCAGCGTGTGGCGGCTGACGAGGGGAATCTGCCGTCCGGCGATGAAGAGGTGGCGGACATTGGTGCGGGCTTCGAGGATGTCGCCGTCGGTGACGACGACGTTGGCGATCTTGCCCGCTTCAAGCGAGCCGAGCCGGTCGGCGACGCCCATGATCTGCGCCGGGTAGAGCGTTACGGCCTTGAGCGCCTCGTTGCGCGGGAGCCCGTAGGCGGCGGCCATCCCGGCATGAAACGGCAGGTCGCGGACGTGCGCGCCCGAGTCGCCCGTCGAGATGGCGAAGCGCACCCCCGCCGCTTGCAGCTTCGAGGCGTTCTCGTAGAGCGTGTCGTAAGCGTCGTCTTCGCGCAGCGGCAGATTAAGGACGCCGTCGAGGACGACCGCCACGTTCTTCTCCTTGAGGAGCGACGTCACCTTCCACGCCTCGCTGCCGCCGAGGATGATCGGCTTGAGCTTCATCTCTTCGGCGAAGCGGAGCGAGGCGCGGATGTCGCGCTCGCGGTCGGCGCGGAAGATGACGGGGCGTTCGCCGCGCGCGTAAGGCGCGAGCGCCGCGAGTTTCACATCCGTCGTGGGGCGCGGGACCGACTTCTCATCGCGCGCGTAGGCGTCCTGCGCGCGCCCATAGGCTTCGGCGTCGCGCAGCATCCGCCGCAGTTCGTCCACGCGCCGCTCGCGCGCTGAGACGGCGTCGGGCGTGATGCCCTGCTGCGCGGCGAAGCCGCCGCCACCGCCGCCGCCGCCGAGCGTCGGGAAGTTGACGACGAGGGCGATGGTCGGAATCAGGGCCAGCTCGCGCTGCGTGGTGCCGTTGAGATTGATGAACGCGGCCTGACCCGAGATGATTCCGCCCTGCGGCAGGCTGACGGCATTGGTGACGCCGGCGAAGCGCGTCACGTCGAGGTGCGCGCTGTGCGGGTTCAAAGCCACCCACGCCATCGCGTTCGGGTTCATGTCGCCGAGTTCGCTGGTGTCCACGGTGCCGGGCGCGCCCGAACCGATCTCGACGAGGGCCATGCTGGTCCCGGCATCAATCATGCCGGGATAGACAAAGAGACCGCGCGCGTCAATCTCGGTCGCGCCCGCCGGGGCGGAAGCATTCGCGCCGACGCCCGTGATCTTGCCGCCGCTGATGACGAGCGTGCCGTTCTCGATATCGGGGCCCGAGACGGTCATGATGCGCGCGTTGCGGATGACGTAAGTGCCGGGCGCGCTCGTCTCCTGAGCCACGGGGCTCACGATGTCCTGCGCCGAGGCCGTGCGGGCGAAGAAGCCTGAGGGCAGCGCGGCGAGGAGCGCGAGGCACGCGGCGAGCGCGCATGCTTCGACGGCGACGCGTTTAAGGCCCCCCGGCATCGCGCGGGCACGTCGAATCGTCTTCGACGCGGCGATGTTTTGAATCCTCTTCATCGCTGGTTGTCCTCCTCGTCTTGAACGTCGTCGTCGTGCGCGTAGGCCCGGCGAATCGCGCCCGGCGCGCGGGGCGGCGTCGAGCCCTCGCCGCGACCGGGCGGGCGGTTAGACTCGGCCTGTTCGAGCGTTTTGCGTTCCTGTTCGAGCTGCGGGCGGCGCGCGAGGTCGGCCTGCCGGTCGAAGAAGACGTCGCCGTCAATGAAGGTCATCTCCACGCGCGCGTAGACGCTTAAGGGGTGCGCGTTCCAGACGGCGAAGTCGGCGTCCTTGCCGGCCTCGATGGAGCCCACGCGATCCTGTATGCCGAGCTGCCACGCGGGGTTCCACGTGATGAGCTTGAGGGCCTCTTCTTCCGTGAGTCCGCCATACTTCATCATCTTCGCGGCGTCGATGTTAAGGCGGCGCGCGCGCTCCTCCGAGTCGGAGTTGATCGAGACGACGACGCCTTTGCGCGTCATGATCGCCGCGTTGTAGGGGATGGCGTCGTAGGCCTCGAGCTTGTAGCCCCAGAAGTCGGCGAAGGCCGAAGCGCCCGCGCCGTGACGCGCGATCTCGCTGGCGACCTTATAGCCTTCGAGAACGTGCTGGAACGTGCGAACCTTGAAGCCGAACTCGTCGGCGAGATTGATGAGCATGAGGATTTCGTCGGCGCGGTAGCAGTGCGAGTGGACGAAGCGTTTGCCTTCGAGAATCTCGACGAGGGGTTCGAGCGTGATGTCGCGGCGCGGCGGGATAAGGTTCTTATCCGTCTTCGACTGCTCGCGGTAGTCGGCCCACGCGGCGCGGTAGTCGCGGGCGCGCGTGAAGGCTTCGCGGATGACCTCTTCGACGCCCATGCGCGTCGCCGGGTAGCGTCGCTGGAGGCCGGGGACGTTGAAGTTCGACCGCTTCGGGTTCTCGCCGAGCGCAAACTTGATGCCCGGAGGCGCGCCGGGGAAGATGAATTCTTCCGCCGGGCGACCGTACTTGATCTTAACGGTTGTGCTCCATCGAGGTGACGGACTGCGTGCATTCGTTGACCGAGCCGTCCATCATCGAGTGCGAGTGCGCGTCAATGATGCCGGGCAGGATGAACTTGCCCGTGCCGTCAATGATGCGCGCGTTCGTCCCGGCCTTGAGGTTCTGGCCGACGGCGGCGATCTTGCCGTTTCGGACGAGCAGGTCGGAGTTCTCCAGCCGCCCGCGCATGACGGTCAAAATAGTCGCGTTGCGGATGAGCGTCTCCGTGCTCGCGCCTGCGCCCGTGCCGCGCGCCTGCTGCTGCTGCTGCTGCTGCCCGGCGCCCGCGCCGCCCGCGCCGCCGAGCAGCGAGAGTGTCAACAGGAGCGTGAATAATCTTTTCATCATTGCTCTCCAAGTAAAGGCCGTGAATCGTAGTAAAGGCCATAAATCGTAAATCGTGAATAGAAAAACCTGATCTGACGATTCACGATTCACGGCTTTATTAAGGGACGCGTGTCCCGGTGAAGGCCGCCGGGCCGTTCGGCAAAGTGAGCGTGCCGCTGATCTGGTTGCCGTTGACGGTGCCGCTGACGCTGACGTTGATGGTCTGCGCGAGCGTGACCGTGGTGTCGAAGCGAAAGCCCTCGGGGCCGACCGTGCCGTTCGCGATCTCGGTCGTGCCGAACTCGCTCGACAACGAGCCCGTGAGCGTCGCGCCCTGCTGCCTCAGAGTCAGCGTAGCGGGAATGGTGCGCGGGCCGGTGCTGAACTCGACATTGTACGTGCCCGAGATGTCGGCGGGCGTGCGACCCGGCCCTCCGGGCTGACGCGGGCCGCGCGGGCCGGGAGTACCTTCGACGGGCGCGGGACGCGTCCCCGTAAACGTGCCGGAGCCGCGCCCGACGAGCTGCACCTGCCCGCGCATCTCGTTGCCGGTGATGGTGCCGGTGAAGATCGCGTCGGTGGTTTGGCTGGCGGGGCCGGGGAGAGTAACGGCGACGTTGAAGCGCAGCTCGGTGCCCGTAATCGAGCCCGCGCCGATCTGGCCCGAGCCGAGCGGCCCTTGAATCGAGCCGGTCAAAGTCTCGCCCTGCTGTTGCAGGTTGAGCGTGATGGTGAACTCGGACTGCGCCTCGCCGGAGCCGGCGAGGTTGACGTTCAAAGTCCAGTTGCCCGTGGCCGTGGGCGCTCCCGTGGAGGTCGCGGCGGGCTTCAGTTCGACGGGCCGCCCGTCAATAAGGACATGCGCGATGCGGCGATCCTTGGCGAAGAGGTCGCCGCGCGTGACGGTGAGGTTGGCGATCTTGCCGACCTCGATGGTCCCGAGCTGCTGCGAGACGCCGAGTATCTCAGCCGGGCGGATGGTCAGGGCGCGCACCGCCTCGTCGCGCGCGAGCCCCTGTTCGACGGCGCGCGCGGCGTTGGCGAGATAGTCGTTCATCTGCGTCATCCCGCCCGACTGGAACGCGAAGCGGACTCCAGCCGCCGCGAGTCGCCCGGCGGTCTTCGGCGCTTCGACGCGTTCACGCAAGGTCCGCAGAGGCTCGGGGTCGGCGTCCGGCGACTGCGCGGCGGTACGCTTCGGGAAGTTCAGCGAGAGCAGGACGGGCACGTTCGCCGACTTCAGACGCTCGGCGACTTTGTGTGCCTCCGTGCCGCCCGCGATGATGAGCTGGAAGTTGAATTCACGGGCTAAGTCGAGGGCGCGCGCAATCTCGCGCTCGCGCTCCGCCTGCATCACGACCGGCATCTGGCGCGCGAGCACGGGCAGCAGCGCTTCAAGCGACTTGTCCTGCTCGGGCCGACGCAGCCCGCGCGGGCTGCGCTCGTAGACGGCGTTGGCCTCGCGGTAGCGTTGCGCGTCGAGAAGGAGTTGGCGGACGGCGGAGAAGACACCCATCAGCGAGCCGGGGTACTGCCCGCCGCCGATGGGGGTAGTGCCGACATGGAGGGCGACGGGCGCGCGCACGATCATCTGCTGCGGCGTCTCGCCCGAGAGGTTGATGACCGCCGACTGGCCGAGGAAGACGTTGCCGCGTGGGGCGGTCTGCGCCGCCGTCACGCCGGCGTTGCGCGCCGCCTCAATCTCGTTGCCGCCGGGACGGATGATGTCGGCGGCGGAAATCTCCGGCTGGAGGCCGGGCAGCTGCGTCGAGTTGGGCGAGACGGCTGAGGGCGCGGACTGGCCGAAGAGTCCGGCTAAGCCGCCGCCGCCGCCGGCGGCGGGGCTCGCGCCGGGCGTGGGCGTCGGGCGCGGGATGCCGAGCGTGGTGCTGGCGTCAAAGAGGCCGGGGTAGACCGTGAGTCCCGCGCCGTCAATCGTGCGCGCGTCGGGCGGCGCGGCCACGCCCTGACCGACCGCCGCGATGAGCCCGTTGCGGACGACCACCGTCCCGCGCTCGATCGTGGGGCCGGAGACGGTGACGATGCGCGCGCCCGTGATGGCATAGGTGTCAATGCCCGTCGGGCGCTGCGCGTCGGCGCGGCGCGGCGCGGCGACCCAGATGACGGAAGCGGCCAGCGCGACGCAGAGGGCCGCGAGCAGTCTTGCTTGAGTGTTTCGCATTCGCATATGAGTTTGTGCTTCTCGACCGAAGAGTCCGCAAACCGGCGCGCACCCTCCGGAACCCACGGCGGGGGCCGAGCGGGCGACACGCGTCTAAAATTTTGGACGGTAAAAACGAAGAGCCCGGACGCCGCGCCTGCGAATCAACCTCACACGGAAGAGCGCCGGTTCGGTCGAATGAGGGAAATGCCTGTGGTCGTCCGTCGCGCCAGCCGTTTACGCGGCGCGGGAAAAAGTTTCGGCCCCGCCTCGTGGGCGCGTGCGTCCGCGGCAGGACGCACGCGCTTCGTAGCACACACGCCGCTTCTAGACGCACGCGCCCACGAAGCGGGGCTCGAGGTTCGCGTCGAGTGGCCGCCCGCGCGTCCGTTAAGCCTTCCGGCTTCGCGCGCGGGCGGCCACGGGCCTTAGCCCTTCTTCGCGTTCGCGTTGGCGTTCTTGTTCGCGTCGCCGCTGGGCTTGATGGTCAGGCTGTTGACGACCTTCGTCGCGCCATCGACCTTCGCGGCCTTCTCGGCGGCGGCCTTGTGCGCGGCGTTGTCGACGCTGCCGCGCAGCGTCACGACGCCCTTCTCGACATCAACGTTGATGGTCGAGTCGCGGAGATCGTCAACCCCGGCCAGCGCCCCGCGCGCCTTGAAGTGAATCCAGGCGTCGCTGGCTTCGGTGCTGATCTTGTCGCCGAGGCCGGTGGCGCTCGAGCGCCAGCCGTTGGCGTTCTTGTCGAAGTCCTCGCGTTTGGTGTTGTAGTTCCAGTTGTCGTTTCTGGCCGCCGCGTTGGTGTTGGCGTTGACCGCCATATTGGCGTTGTTGTTGACGACAACAGCCGTGTTGCGGTTGGCAACGTTGACGTTCGCGTTGTTAGCCACTTCGCTGCTGCAGCCCGCGGCCAGTGCGAGAAGCGCGGTGGCCGCGACAATCGCCGAAAGTTTAATCCTCATGTCCGTTAATTCTCCTGTGAAGTTGAAATGCCCGCTGGATATGTCATCCCGCGCGAAACTCGGAAGCGCCGACCGCGCGGTCGGCGGCCCCTCTGCCTGAAACTCGATGCGTGCGCTTGGGGTAATGACTGGCGCACATCTTAGCGCCGGATGCGGGGGAGGGCAAGAGGGAAAGAGGGTGACGGGTGTCGGGTGACGGGTGACGGTCGAAACATCAAAGCCCGAACCGACGCCTGACACCCGTCACCCGACACCCGTCTTCACCACTTGACGGTGCCTTCCTTCGACGTGTCGATCTCGGCCACGTTGGCCGCGCCGCCGTCGAAGAAGAAGGCCTTCATATTGTCGAAGAGGAAGGTTTGCGCATCCTCGTTCATCAGGTCGAGGCCGTAGTGGTTGATGATCATGTTCTGCTTCTTGAGCCACTCGTCCCAGCACGGCTGGCAGATTTCGGCACCGATGCGCTGCCCCATCTCGTTCGGGAAAGGCGCGTATCCGAGCGCCGGGCGCTGCTGCCCGCACCGCGCGCATTTCGTCTGTTCGGCCATCTCTCTAAACACTCCTTTGACAACCTGCCCTTTCGGGCGGCGAGGTCGCCGTAGCCCTACGCCTGTTTTTCTTCCAATGCCGTCACGCGCTCCTGCAACTCGTCTATGTCAGCGCGCCCCACCAGCAACACGGACTCGATGCGGTCGAGCCGTCGCGTCGTCTGCTTGACCTCGCGTTCGAGTTTCGTGAAGCGCTCGCCGGTCTCGATGCGAAATTGTCCGAACTCCAAACGGAACTGTCCGAACTCCTGCCTGAGCAGCCGTGACTCTTGACTAGACTCCTGCCGGAACTCTACGAATTCCTGCCGGTGCTGCTGAAACTCCTGCCGGGAATCTAAAAATTCCTGCCGGTGCTGCTGAAACTCCTGCCGGAACTCTACGAATTCCTGCCGGTGCTGCTGAAACTCCTGCCGGGAATCTAAAAATTCCTGCCGGTGTTGCTGGGCCTCCTGCCGGGAATCTAAAAATTCCTCTCGGTGCTGCTTAAACTCTTGCCTGAACTCGCCCACGTCGCGGCTCATCGCCGCGAGGTAATTGAGTATCTCGGTGAAACGGTCTGTGCTCATTTGACTCCTCCATTGTATGAAGGCGGGTGCGCGCATTATACACACACAGAGGGCGGCGGCGCGGCCATCGGCACAGATGGACTGACTAGCCCTGCGCGGCGCGGATGGCTTTGAGCACGTCGTCGTCCTTCGGGCGGAAGAGCGAGAGCGGCTGCGCCTTGTTGTGGCGGACGACGCCCCCGGCGTCAATGACGACGACGGCGCGCGCCGCGCGGCCCGGGAGCCACGAGGTCGCGCCGAACATCCGCGCCACCGCGCCGTCTTGGTCGGAGAGCAGGCGCAGGGGCAGCCCGTGGTGCTCGGCGAATTTCCGGTGCGACTCGGGCGAGTCGGTCGAGACGCCGACGACCTCCGCGCCCGTCGCCGTGTAGTCCTCCCAGCGGTCGCGCACCGAGCACATCTGCCGCGTGCAGACCGGCGTCTCGTCGCCGGGGTAGAAGAGCAGCACGACGACCTTGCCCAAGTGGTCTGAGAGACGCCAGTCTTTGCCTTCGCCGTCCTTCAGCGAGAAGTCCGGGGCCGCATGGCCGGTGCTCGACTTGCCATCATTACTCATGTTCGGTCTGCTCCATGTGGGAAATCCCTGATGTCCTTGAAGGGCGTCGCGGGGTCGTCGAAGTCGGGGCGGTAGTAGTGCGAAGCAGTATCGTACTCCTGCATCCAGCCTTCCTCCATCCCCAGCTCGCCGAGCAGCGAGACGGCGCGCAGCCACTCGCCTTCGTTGATGCGGCGCGAGAGCAGCGTGTAGCGTTCGTCGTCGGTGGCGGCCTTGTTCGTCGCGTAGTATTGCGCCATCAAAGAGATGGCGACGCGCGGGCTTAAGGCGTCGCGAATCCATTCGAGCGATTCACGAATCCCGGCGAGGTCGTTCGGGAGCACGAGGAGGCGGACGACGAGGCCGCGGCGGAGCAGCCCGCGCTCGTCGAAGACCAACTCGTCGCCGGTCTGCCGGTACATCTCACGCAGCGCGGCGCGCGCGTGCTCGGTGTAATCTTTGACCTTCGAGTAGGTGTAGCCTTCTTCGGAGTCCGCGTACTTCAAGTCGGGCAGGTAGACATCAACAATCCCTTCGAGCAGGCCGAGGACTTCCACCGAGTCGTAGGCGTTCGTGTTGTAGACGATGGGGAGCGTGAGTCCCGCTTCGGCGGCGAGGAGGACGGCGCGGGCCAACTGGGGCGCGAAGTGCGTGGGGCTCACGAAGTTGATGTTGTGGCAGCCGCGCGCCTGCAACTCCAGCATCATCGCGGCGAGGCGCTCGTGCGTCACTTCGTTTTTGAGCTGCTCTTTGTGCGTCTGCGAAATCTGGTAGTTCTGACAGTAGACGCAGCGCAGGTTGCAGTTGCCGAAGAAGATGTTGCCCGCGCCGCGCGTGCCGGAGAGCGCGGGCTCCTCGCCGAAGTGAGGCGTGTAGGAGGAGACGACGGGGAGGCGTCCGGAGAAGCAGCGCGCCAGTTCGTTCCGGAGACGATTGTTGCCGCAGTCGAGAGGGCAGACCGTGCAGCTTTCGAGCAGTCGCTCAAGCGCCTCGACGCGGCGCTGGAGTTCGCCCGTCTCGCAAAGCGCGAGGTATGAGGCCATCGGGTTCATACGCGCGGACGCCTCAGCGTGAGGCGGTTGAAGTGCGGGCTGCGCTTATCGGTCAGGTCGCGGGGCGCGAGCGCCTGCCCGAGCCGCCAGATGAAGTCCATCTCGGCGTTGATGGTCGAGAGCGCGAGCCGCGCCTCGAAGATGAGAAG
>JAIVJM010000093.1 GCA_020199995.1 Acidobacteriota bacterium
CGCGTCGTCACGTTCACCTACGACGACAACCACAACCCGCTCTCGATCACGCAAAGCTGGGGCGCGCAGACGCACACCTGGGCGACGTTCGGCTACGGGGCCGTGACGGTGCAGCACGGCTTCTCGGGGCTAAGCGTGCGCGGGCCGGCCAGCGGCCAGGCCATCAACGTCCTCACGCAGGTGGGTCTCCCCGACGGCTCGCGCTACCAGTTCGACTACAACGCCTACGGGCAGGTCGCGAAGATCACGCGCCTCTCGGCGGACGGCAATCAGCTCTCATACACGGCATACGACTACGGGGCGGGCGCGAACGACTGCCCGCGCGTCTCGGGGCGCAGGGACTGGGCGCTCGACTGGAACAACGGGGCGGAGGCGGTGACGGCATACGCCTACGCGGGCGACTACTCGTGGGGCGCCGCGACCGCGCCCGACCAGACGCTCTATAAGGAGGTGTTCGCGACCGCGGGCTGGCAGGCGGGGCTGACGACTGGCACGGAGGTGTGGGTCGGCGGGGTGAAGCAGAAGTACACCGACACGGGCTGGACGCAGGACGACACGAACCTCGCGTACCGGCTCAACCCGCGGGCGACGGCCTCTCACGTGGGCGACGCGGACGGCAACCACCGGCGCACGAGCGTCGAGTACTACACGGCGGCGGAACTGGGGCTCAACTCAAACTTCGGGCTGGTGAAGGAGGTCAAAGAGTACGAGGCGGACGCGACGAGCGCACTCGAACAGACGAAGGTGCTGCGGCGCTCGCATACCGACTACGACTTCGGCCCGGCCTTCACCGCGTCGCGCGTCATCGGTCTCGCGAGCGCCCGCTACGTTTACGGGAAGAACCCGGCGACGGGCAATGAAGAGCTATACTCGAAGACCACTTACGCTTACGACGAGACGACGGGCGAGAGGCTCGTCGCGACCAAGGACGCGAACGGGACGGCGGTCAACCCGACGCAGCACGACGCGAGCTTCGGGACGACCTTCACCGCGCGCGGCAACCTGACGGGCGCGCGCCGGTGGAATGTGAAGACCGTGGATGCCGACAACCCGGCGTACGTCGAGGGCAAGATCGGCTACGACACGGACGGCTCCGTCGTCTTCTCGATCGACCCCCTGGGGCACAGGGCGGAGGTCGGCTACTCCGACTCGTTCGCGGACGGCAACATCCGCAACACGTTCGCCTACCCGACCTCCGCGACCGATCCCGATCAGGTAGGGCAACAGAGCCCGCAGCGCGCCCTCACGCGCTACGAGTTCTCGACGGGCGCGGTGACGCGCACGCAGGGGCTCTCGCCCAACTTGAGCCTCTACCCGACGGGTCCCGTGCAGACGATGAGTTACGACGAGGTCGGGCGCATCTCCAGGGTCGAGCGCGAGACCGACGGGGACGGCGCGACGCTGTCACAGGCGAACCGCCCGCACACGCGCTACGTCTACTCTCCGGGGCAGACGTGGGCGCAGTCGTTCACGACGATCAGGGACGAGCAGACCGAAGTCTACTCGATCCAGGTGATGGACGGGGTGGGGCGGACTTACGCCTCGGCTGCCGACTTCCCCGGCACGGGCGGGAACTACCGCGCGCAGCACACGGTCTATGATGTGATGGGTCGGGCGGTAAGAGCGTCTACCCCGACGCAGGTGACGACCGGCTGGGAGCCGGTTGACGAGGACACGGCAGACAACCTCCCGGCGGGGTGGTACTACTCGACTCAGGACTACGACTGGAAGGGACGGCCGACCTACTCTGGGGCGCACGGTCAAGGCGGAGGTGTTGAACCCGGGCGGGGCCAGTGTCTACTCGACGGCGACGACCACTTATAACGCGTTGGATCAGGCGACGCGCGTCTTCGAGCAGGCGGGCTCAAGCGGGGCGGGGCAAGAGACGTTGATGTCTTACGACGGGCACGGGCGCCTGGCTTCGAGTAAAGCCCCCGCCCAGACGGGACCCACTCTCTACACCTACTACGCGGACGACGCCGCGAAGGGCGTGACGGACGCGCGGGGTGCCGCCGCCACGTACACCTATGATGACAACCGCCACCTGGTGACCGGCGTCGCGTACGCCGCGCCCTCGCCGATCCCCACGCCCCCGCCGGTCTCCTACGCATACGATGCGGCGGGCAACCGCAAGTCGATGACGGACGGGTCGGGCACACACACTTACGAATACGACGCGCTGTCGCGGCTCACGTCGGAAGGGCGGCAGTTCGCCGGCCTGCCGGGAACCTACACGCTCTCGTACCAGTACGCGAAGACGGACATCCTGGAGAAGATCACCGACCAGTCGGGGGGCGCGAGCGTCAGCTACGCTTATAACGGGGCTGGACAACTGACGGGCGTGACGGGGACAGGCTACAGCTACAGCGAGTTCGTCAACAACGCGTGGGTGGAGCACAACGTGCCTACGTTCGCGTCGAGCGTTCAGTACCGCGCTTGGGGCGGGCTAAGGGACTTGGACTACGGCAGTGGCGCGCACCACCACATGAGCTACGACGCGCGGTTGCAGGCGTCGAGTTTCGCCCTGAGTAACATCACGAGTAGCCTCACGCAGTCGCCCTTCACACAGATCACGAGCCTGACCTGGAACTATGATTACTACGCGGATGGGAATGTCCGTCACGCCTACGACCTCGCGGACAACCGCTTTGACCGCGCCTACGACTACGACCACGTGGGCAAGCTCAAAGAAGCTTACTCGGGGCGGGAGGCGCGGGGCGAGGCGATCCCGCAGGGGACGGAGCCGGACAGCCCCTACCGCATGAGTTACAGCTATGACGCGCTGGGGCACCAGTTGCAGCAGACGGGACGGGTGTGGTGGCGGAATCTTTCTGGGCACACGTACTCCTACTCGAATGATCGCGTCGGGGGTTGGAGTTACGACGCGGCGGGCCAGGTGGTGACGGACTCGCGCGGCGAGAACAGGTACGACGCGGCGGGCGAGCGCGTGTGGGTCTCGACGGGCATCGTCGGGGGCGGGCCCTTCATCCCGCAGTACCCGGCGGCTGAGGAGGCGAACACTTTCGACGGGGACGCCCAGCCCGTGAAGACCCTCACGACCCTTCGCACGGAGCACTACGAGAGTACGACGCAGCCGGACCAGCCGACCTCGGTGACCGAGGAGCAGTCGTCCGTTTACTACCTGCGCTCATCGGCTCTGGGCGGCTACGTCGTGGCTGAGATGGACGGCGAGGGGCGGCGGACAAAGGCTTACGTCTACGCCGGGGGCAGGCGCTTAGCCGAGCAGACGTTCAACTACTCGCTCATCACCAGCCAGGCGGTGCGATCAATCAAGTGGCAGACTCAGAACCCGGTGACGGGGAGCTGGGTGGAGACTTCGCCGGGCGGGTACGCCGCGCGCCGCGAGATGGACGCGAGGGGCGCGGAGGTGGGGGCCGCTCCGCCGGCGCACCCGTTGGGGACGGAGCCGCCGCCCTCGCAGTTCGTGCTGCGCTCGCCCTCCTACATCCAGATCGAGGGCGGGCAGACGGGCGAGATGGAGTTGGGGATGCAAGCATACGAGGATTTCTATCTCAACAAGAAGTTCGGCAAGGGTGCGGGTCCGGGGGAGAGCTACAGGCAGGTGGAGGACAGGCTGCGGCAGCAGCAGGCGATGGGCGCACAGTTCCTCTTCGGCTTGGAGCGGATGCAGGCGAACATGCCGGGCGGCAGCATGCAGTACGAGCGGGTGGATCAGTACGAGATGAGACAAGTGAATGAGGGTGGTGGGATGGGGCTAGTGAGCGTCTCGCACTCCTACCGGGCGAGGGGGGGGATGAGCTTCGCTCACGCCGCTAGGCAGAAACAGCCACAGAATTCAGTGCCGACGCCTACGCCAGAGCCGTGCGATGTCCAAGCCCCTACTGATCCTAACGATAATGCCGTAGCAGCCGTATTACTAGGTGAGGCAACTGACAGAGCTTTTCTGGGGACAAATCAGTATACAATTGCACAAAGTCAGCAGGATTATAGCGGTCGGGTTGCCGCGTTTAGTAATCCCCAAGGAGAGGTAATAACAATGAACCACTTGAGGGGCGAGATGTATTCGATGGTAAGTACTCTCGTCAATAGATTTCGAGATCCTCAAGGGCGTTTTGGCTCTTCCTGGCAAGAAGTGGCTACCCAATCAGGTCAATTCGCCTACAATAGGGGGCTAGGTATGCTTAATAAGTTAGGTGCCAAAGGTAGTGAAAACTGCGAAAAGCTACGCATGGCGTTAGAGGCTATACAAGCAATTACGCAATTTGGTGTTACTGATAGTTCAATATTGTATTGGAAAGCAGTGAGACAAGGTAGAAAACCAGCTTTCATTCGCCCTTGGGAAGAGGGGGACCGTATTAGATTTGCACACACTGACTTCTCTATTAACAACTGAAGGGCGGTGGGTTTGGAAGTGAGCAAGAAAACAACATCAAGAGCTCTTTATTACGTGGTTCTTCTGGTTGCCACATCAACTGCGTGCAATCAAGTTTCACGTAAATTACAGCCAACAGCAGATGGGGCTTCAATCAGAGGGGCAGGTTTCGTAACTCTTCGGAAGATAGGTGACTTGCCAGAGAAAAATGGCTGGTTCTCTATTCAGTTTGAAGATAAGCAACGAGGTTGGCTTGCTAATGGCCTAAATCTGTGGCGGACCACAGATGGAGGAAGAAACTGGAACGTAATTTACAAAGTAGATGAACATGAATTCGTGGAGCGAATCGATAAAGTTTTTTTTGTAAATTCTTGTAAGGGCTGGATGCTACGGCCCAGCGGCTTCTACCGAACCATCGATCAAGGTATCACTTGGGCTGCCGTAACCACCCCATTGGACTATCCGAAAGGAAGTTTGGTCTCATTTTATTTTTCTAATGATAAAGACGGATGGATTGTTGGCGGCTTGTACCATCCTAAGTCCCTGAAAGACTTTTTACGTGAGAGCCATCCGAACGAGGCTGTTATCACTCGCCAAGATAATTCTCGCGCAGTCCTTCAAGCCAGCATTTTTCGTACTTACGATGGGGGCGAAACATGGCATGAATGTTCAATACCATCCGTGAGCTATCGAATCATACTTATCAATTTTTCAGATTCTGATCATGGGGTGATCGTCGGCGACGAGGATGTTATGTCAACGGAAGATGGAGGTAAAAACTGGCGTCTTTCTATTTTTCCCAAGGAGTGTAACGACCAGAACAGAGAAAACATTTATGAGTATGGTCCTATCGCGCTCTCTTTCTTAGACCGCCATGGTGGCTGGTTAAGTTATAAGGACGGGAGGCTCGCAAAGAGCACCGATGGCGGACATTCTTGGTGTGATTTATTGCAGCCGCAAGAGGTATGGGCGCCGGATGAACAAAACGCGTTTTTTCAAAAGCTATACTTCACCGATACGTTAAATGGTTGGGGGCTAAAGGCAAATGGATCACTATTCGGCACAGAAAATGGAGGAGTAACATGGGTTAATGTAGATACCAGCATTCGATACGACGATCTGTTTTTTCTTAACAAAGAGTATGGTTGGTCGGTATCCAAAGAGGGCTTATTTCAATTTGAAGGAAGAGCGCCGTAGAGAATTAAAAGAATAGCCTGTGTAGTTACGACGATTTATGGCTACTAACATTCAAGATTATGCTGAACGATGCATATCTGAAGCTTCTCCCAGAGAAGGCCAGAACCAAGAACAATTACCTGCCGATTAAACATCCTCCAACCAAAAATATAAAGAGAAAGAGTTAGGCCAGCTAAAGTTTAACCAAGGCGCTGAACTCTGTGTTGAGATGACGGCGACACGTGGGACTACTCGGGCGGGTGCATTCTGGACGGCATGCCGTGGGACTGCCGCGGGGCGGCCGGGCGCATCAACTGTCACCAAGCGCGCTAGAGTGGTTCTCCCGATCATTTGATGAAGCGAAGATAGTCTGCTCCGAGCTTGAACACCGCCTATTATCAAGTCAGACGGCGTGCAGGACGCGGGCGCGCAGTAGATCGAAGTTAGCCCGCCCGTACATCTGCCTCTTAATCATCTTCAGCCGATTGACCTGACCCTTGTCAACAAGCGTTTGGACTTTACCGCGCTTGTTGATAATTCCGGCTGAACTCATGGGTGATCGCATGTCCGTTAAGTATTTAAATTTATAGCGGGCACTTACATAACGAACTCACGCGTCAGTGCGTAATTGCTAACGTCCTCTCGAAGCCGGGCAGTTCCAGTTGTGACGGGCGGCGTCAACGTCAACTTCCCGTCCGGCGTGCAGCGAAGCGGCAACTTCCGCTTCTTCGTCGTCGTCGAGGCGCTGCCGTAGAGAGGGCGTCGCCGCTTCAGGCGTAGAAACCGAGAGGGGGGCAGTGGGTTAACCCACTGCCCCTCTTCTTTCATTTGATCCGTCACGCGCGCCACTCGCGCCGTGGTGAGGTGAGGTCGTCGGGCGCGATCCTGACGAGCCCGAGATCGTGAGACTGGGGCGGCGGATCGTGTGACGCCGCTCGAGATCGACGAGCAGTGTCCCGTATCGGTGGCCGCGCCTGAAAGCGAAGTCGTCTACCCCGATGACGCGCGGTGCTATTGATTCTGTCTGTGATGCCTGTCCCTGGTTCAGGCAGGGCCGCCGGCCGGTTGAGCAGTTCCCCGCCGGATTTTGTTTGCAACAAATACAGCGGGGACTGAACACTTACACGCGGGCTAAGTTCGTTGTCGGTTACTGCCCGAACCTTTCCTGAACTCGCCCGAGGTGAGGAAGGACTTGACCATCTCGGCGTTGACGAAGTTGCCTCCGTGGTCATTGAGTTTCGAGAGCCGGAACTGCCACCCGCCGAAGTTCGTGTCCGGGGCCGCGTCAGGGTCGCGCCTGAGATGCCCTTAGTACTGCATCAGGACGAAGGCGCGGTTGAACTATTTCACTGGGTGGATGGTACGGGACTGCGGCCGCTCTTTACGGAGTCCGCCTTACACGTCGGGCTTCATAAAGTTAGGTGCCCCCCGCGTTTGGGGCGCCGTGATGCGCGCCGACTAGAGTCGGCGCGCATCACGGCTGCCCGAACCTGCGGCGGTACTCCGTCGAGTTGACGAAGCCGTTGACCATCGAGCGGATATCCGCGGGGTTGGCCTCGATGGTGCGCAGCCAGTCTGAGTAGCCGCCCGACTCGGGCGTGCGGCGCAGGTAGCCGTAGTACTGCATCGCGACGAAGCCGCTGTTGAACTCAGCCTGCGAGACCGCCGTGCTGTCGACGACGGCTCTCAAGACCTTCGCGCGGTCGAGCGTGCCCGCGTTGAGCTGGCTGGTCAGCTCGGCGGCGGTGAGCGTGATCTGCGAGCCCGCGTCCGGGTTCTGCGGATCGATGGTCGTGATCGACTGGAGGTTGTAGCGACCGAGCAGCGCCGAGACGTAAGCCTCGTTCGAGAGCGACCCGTAGAGTGCTTGGAACTCGGCGCGCTGGACGAAGCCCGCGGCGTAAGCCGCCTTCTTCTGCCGCACCTCCTGCGTGGAGGGGGCGGTGACGGCGCGCATGTCGGGCATCACCTGCTCGTAGAAGGGGAGGGTGCCGAAGGCCGCCTTGTAGAAGCGGAAGACGTAGTAGCCCTTCAGGTGGAACTCGTCGGAGCGGAAGAAGGCGGACGAGACCCGGACGCGGTCGCAGGCGGTGTCGCCGGCGGGGCAGGCGTTGAGCGTGTTGACCCAGTCATTGAAGCCGGCAGGCTCGGGCTCGCGGTCGAGGAAGTCGAGGTAGTGCTGGCGGACGAAAAACTGCGCGTCGTCGATGGGATTCGGCAGGGTTAGTGGAAGGGCCTGCCACGATGGAGACCCTTCGTCTGCGCCGGCTGCGGTGTTAGTGAGCCGGACCAGATTGCTGCCGTCGGCGTTCATCACATAGATTCCAAAGGTACTCCCAAACCTGTAGAACACGATGCGCGTGCCGTCAGGCGACCACTGCGGAGCGGAGTTGCGGCCCGAGTTTGTCAACTGAGTTAGGTTTGCGGCCCGAGTTTGTCAACTGAGTTAGGTTCGTGCCGTCGGCATTCACCACGAAGATTTCACGGGTGAAAGAATTACTCACACCACCACTCTCGAACTCGAACACGATGCGCGTGCCGTCGGGCGACCAATCAGGAGGTCCTCCGAGCCCGACATTATTGATCAGTCGCGTCTGGTTACTACCGTCGGCGTTCATCACGTAGCGGTCAATTTGGAAGCCGTTGACTCTGACGAAAGCGATCTTCGTGCCGTCGGGCGACCACTTCGGCGATCCATCGAATCCCGGGTTATTGGTGAGTCGCGTCTGGTTACTACCGTCCGCCTCGATCGTATAGATTTCAACATCGCCGTCACGAGTACTCGTGAAGGCGATCTTGCCGTTGCGACCCGGCGCAGTCTTTGGCGTCACATGCTCGTCGGATGTTTTCGTCTGCGCCTTCGGCGACAGAGCAAGAGAGCCGCAGATTAAGACGCATAACAACGTGAAAAGCACGACTGTCATATTGTGGTTGCTATCGCCGGAATGTGATTTTTGTGAGTATTTCATGATCTTTCTCCTCTAAGCAGTCGACGCGCTCCGGCCATTGCCTAGCTTACAGCGCACAATCGTTGTTGCTGCGCGTCACGATGTTGCTGAAACGCAGTTGATATTCCGTCGCGGGCAGAGTGTTCCAACACATCAAGCCGACCGGCGTGAGTGTCAGTCCGAATTGCTGTCGAGCAGTATTTCTTGAGCTTTTCATAGGAGCCTCCTATGATGAATGTCTACTCCGAGGGTTAACTAACGATCCTCTTGCTGTCTCAAACGCGGTGGCGTCGCCAGGTATCCTGACAAATCAGGAGAACTCGCCAAAGACTGCCTCGCAACTTGTAAAAGAGGCCATCGCGTCTTACGACAAAAGGGAATATGCGCTCGCAGCAAAGCTATTTCAGGAAGCCGTCGCCAAAGGCGCGACGGCTCGCGTCACCCTCTACAACGCTATGGCTCCAACTTAAACCGCGTTCCGACAGAGTTGGAACAGCCGGGCGCTCCAACCGCGGTCGCGCCTCCACAGACCGTGAGCTGCCGTACGCTCAAGCACAAAGGTGTTGTTTCGGAACGAGACGAGCATTGTTCCGTCTCGGTGAAACGTATATAGAGACTCAAACGCCGCTGTCGGTGTAGGAGCGCCTGTAGTGCAATTGCGCGGTGTGGTCTTCACCAACCACACGCCCGCGAGACCGCGTTCCGGCGCCTTGTCTTGTGCTGTAACTGGAACTACCGAGATCATCAACATGACGACTGTCATGATGATCCCGCACTTCATATTTCTAAGCGTTGTCCTTTTCATTGTTTTATCTCCTTCGGTGGTTTGTTCAGCGTGTCAGGAGCGGAATTCCGAAGAAAAAGAAAAAGCTCGTTTCTTTTGGGCTCTCCTTATCTCCTGCGCAGCGATACTCTTCCAAACCGCCCGAAAACTCCTTAGAATGTTCTGAAAGTTTCTGAAACGTTCTGAAGGCTACATGACCCATCAGCCCGCTCTCATTTATGAATTCGGCGACTTCAGCGTCGATGCGGCCAGGCGGCAACTGCGCGGGCGCGGCGGGGTGGCGGTGCCGCTCGCGACCAAGGCGTTCGAGACGCTGCTTTATCTGGTGGCGCGCAGCGGGACGGTGCTCGACAAGGATGAGCTGCTCGGGGCGATCTGGCCGAATGCGATAGTCGAGGAGAACAATCTCACTCAGGCTATCTCCGCGCTGAGGCGCGCGCTCGGCGAAAGCCGCGCGGAGCACCGCTACATTATGACGGTCTCGGGTCGCGGCTATTGTTTTGTCGCCGACGTGAGAACTCGCCAGCCTCATTCGGAAACTTTAGCCGCGCCGACGTTGAGAACCATGGCGGTGCTGCCGTTTCAGCCTTTAGTCGCGGAGTACCGCGACCCCGCGTTGGAGCTAGGGATGGCAGACACTCTGATCGCCAGACTCAGCGGCAGGGAAATTATCGTGCGCCCCGTAAACTCGGTGCGGAAGTACGTGGAGTTGGATCAGGACCCTCTGGTTGTCGGGCGTGAATTAGACGTCGAGCTGGTCTTGGAGGGTAGTATTCAAAGGAGGGGTGACTCGCTCAGAATTACGGTGCGGCTGGACAAAACGGCGGACGGCACTTCGCTCTGGGCGGGGACTTTTGACGAACAGCTCACCGATATTTTTGTCGTTCAGGACGCGATTGCCAACAAAGTGGCGGCGGCCTTGGAGTTGCAACTGGGCGTCGAGGAACAGAAACATTTGACCAAACGCCACACGGAAAACGTCGAAGCCTATCAGTCTTACCTCAAGGGGCGTTTCCACTGGAACAAGCGCGGGCCGCAGGATTTACAGAAAGCCATCGAACACTTTAAGCAGGCCATCGCGCTCGACCCTTCCTACGCGCTGGCCCACGCCGGGCTGGCCGATGCCTATACGCTGCTGGCGAATGCCGGAAGCCCGGCGCAGGAAATAATGCCGAAAGCGCTCGAAGCCGCGCAGAAGGCCGTCTCGCTCGATGAAGATCTGGCCGAGGCTCATGCCGCGCTCGGGAACATATTCATCTACTACCTCTATGATTTCGTCGGAGCAGAACGCGAAGAAAAGCGTGCCATCGAATTGAACCCGTACTACGCGACGGCGCATCACTGGTACAGCGAACTGCTCATGGGTCTCGGTAGACATCAAGAGGCGTTAGCCGAAATTCGACGGGCACTGGAGATCGAACCGCTCTCGCTCATCCTCAACCGTCAATACGGCGCGAGTCTGCTCTTCGCACGGCAATACGACGCGGCCATCGAGCAGATGAAAAAGACGGTCGAACTGGATGCTAATTTCGCGGTGGGTCATAGCACACTCAGTGTGGCTTACCGGATGAAAGGCAACTATGCAGAAAGCGTCGAAGAACTTGCCAGATTTCAAGAACTAGTCGGCCGAGCAGAAACTGCGGCGTTGATGCGTGAGAGTTTTGCCGAAGGCGTGTGGCAAGGATTCTTACGAGCGATGACCGACGAACGCCGACCGGCTAATTTAACGCCGTACAATGTGGCCACATTTCACGCGGCGCTCGGTGAGAAGGACAAGGCATTTGCCGAACTGAACAAGGCTTATCAAAACCGCGAAGGCATTCTTGGCCTGCTCAAAGTTGACCCGCGGTTCGATTCTTTGCACGACGACCCACGCTTCGAAGACCTGGCACGCCGCTTCAAGATTGCGCCATCAGATGCGCGTCGAATCGGACTCCCCTCCCGAATTCACACTAACGACGGCACAAACGCATGAATCTTGAGTAACCGAAAGGGAGACGATAAGAACGGGGAAGAAATCTTAGCAAATTCCCTAAAGATGCACGCGACATAACAACCACTTGCACCTGACCGCCCGATAGCACGGCTCTCAAGTTGCTTCCTCGCGCTCAGATTGAAGCCTGTTCGCGGGCGGCAGGTGAAGCGGGGCGTTAGCGCAACAAAGAGGCGAGATATAAAGAGTACAGTAAGGGCAACTTAACTTTGAAGAATCAGGACAGATTCTAAACGGAGACAAAGACATGAACAGATACCTGGCTGAACTCGTGGGCACATTCGTGCTGGTTTTTGCCAGTTGTGGCAGCGCTGTTCTGGCGGGAGATAAGATCGGCTTCCTCGGTGTCTCTCTGGCTTTTGGTCTGTCTTTGCTCGCCATGGTTTATGCCATCGGGCCTATTTCTGGCTGCCATATCAATCCTGCCGTGACTGTCGGAGTGGTCATGAGCAAGAAGATAGATGCCAAGTATGCACCCGGTTATATAGTGGCACAGATTCTGGGGGCCATGCTGGCTTCTGCTCTGCTATTGCTTATCGTCAAAGGCGCGCCGGGCGGCTACGACCCATCGGTGGCTGGTTTCGCCGCCAACGGTTATGGTGAACACTCTCCGGGGCATTACAACCTGCTCTCCGCCTTCCTGGTTGAAATAGTGCTGACC
Source organism: Acidobacteriota bacterium (assembly GCA_020199995.1). Taxonomy (GTDB): domain Bacteria; phylum Acidobacteriota; class Blastocatellia; order Pyrinomonadales; family Pyrinomonadaceae; genus JAIVJM01. Next base: position 11,917 of record JAIVJM010000093.1, read on the forward strand.
TTCTTTCTGGTGTTTACCGTCTTGGGAGCCACCGACATCAAAGCGCCCGTCGGCTTTGCGGGGATCGCCATCGGGCTCGTACTCACCCTCATACACCTGGTTGGTATTCCGGTGACCAACACCTCGGTCAACCCGGCGCGCAGCATTGGTCCAGCCATCTTCGTGGGGGGGTGGGCACTAACCCAGCTCTGGTTATTTATCATTGCCCCTCTGATCGGCGCGGCTCTTGCGTCAGCAGTTTACATGGCTACGCACAAGCCGACTGCGGTGATTAGTGTCAAAGAAGCCGAGCGGGCATTGGAGAGCGAGCAGGCTGAGAGGCGATCCTAAAGAAGGTCGAGGACTATGGATCGTCCTGTTTGCCGATTAACTCTTTCAGTGACTTACTCGGTATAGTTGCATAAACGTCCCTCGCCTGACAACGGCACGCACCCGACGACCCATCACGCTGCCTCTCATGATAGTTGAATGTGGGCGCGGGTGATGCCGGGCGTTAGGCCGCAACCGATCGGCGATGGTCGGTGGAATTATATCCCGAGGACTACTTTGATGAAATCATTGACGGTCGGGAAGGATAGCCTGCCCCCGAAGGTGGTAATCATTGAGAAGCGACGTGAGCGTCTGTTCTATACCGGCATGGCGGTCGCGATTGTGATTACTGTCTTCGCTGGCTTCGCGCGGACATATTACCTTAGACCCTACTTCGGCACGCCGCCTCTGACACCCCTGCTCCACCTGCACGGGATCGTCTTCACGTCGTGGCTCATCCTCTTAGTCACGCAAACTGTGTTGGTCGCGGCAAACCGGACAGGCATTCATCGTCGTTTAGGAATGGCAGGCGCAGTGATTGCCGTGCTCCTGGTCTTGGTTGGCTGTACTACAGCCCTCGTCAGGGCGAAGATAGCGGATGTTCCGCCGGGCGCACCTTCTCCGCTCGTCTTTCTGACAATCCCTCTAGGCGACATGCTGGTGTTTGCAAGCTTGGTCGCGGCGGGCTTCTATTTCCGTCGTCGGGGGGACGTGCACAAAAGGCTGATGCTCCTGGCGACGCTAGCGATCCTGCCGGCGGCCACCGCCCGGCTGCCATTCGCCTTCATTCAGCAAGTAGGGCTGCTGGCTTCCTTTGGTCTAGCCGATCTTTTTATCGTAGCTTGTCTCCTCTACGACCTGATGGCGCGCGGGCGCCTCCACCGTGCCACTGTCTGGGGCGGTTTGCTAATCGTTGTATCGCACCCGCTACGGCTGGTGATCGGGAACACGCAAGCTTGGCTCTCGTTCGCGACTTGGTTGACCCAGTGGGTTGAGTAAGGCTGAATCTGGAGCGGCCTAACAACTCATTCAACCGGAGCGCGAATAGCGTTGATTCTCAAACTCAATCTTAATTGCTCGCCGGTTAAGTCGGGCGTTCGGCGTCGGCTTAATCATCCTGTGAAGCCTTGGTGATGCACTCCGCACTTGACCAGCGAGATGCCCTGCTTGCCGCGTGGAGAACCAACAACCGCGTTACGGTCTTCCTCGTCGAGAACCTGCCCCACGAGCTATGGGGAGCCACGGTGCCGGGGGCTCCACGACGAACCGTTCGGATGATCGCCGGCCACCTCCACAATGCGCGGTGTATGTGGATCAAGACGCTGGGAAAGGAGCACGGCATCGCGGTGCCGCGAGCCGTCAACCGGCACAAGGTTGAACCGAAGGAGCTGGTTTCGGCGCTGGGCAAGAGTAGCCGCGGCATCGTCAGTTTGCTGACGCTCGGTTGTGAACGGGGGGGCGTCGTCCCCGCCTCCTCGTCGTACACCTGGCGCAACCTTCCCCTCGACGTCGGGCACGTCCTCACCTATTTCGTCGCGCATGAAGGTCACCACCGCGGGCAGATTGTCCTCGTCGCCCGCCAACTGGGCTGTCGTTTGCCCGCTGAGATCACGGGTGGTCTCTGGCAATGGTCGAAGCGCGCCAGGGAGGCTCGGAGCTAGGTTTCGCCGACGCCGACGAGATTTGCATGGTCGAGTAAGGAGTCGCTTGAATATCAAGGCTTACCTCGAACGCATCGACTACCATGGCTCGCTTGCTCCTACCGCCGAGAGGGAGAGACCGCGCGCTGGTGCTCGGCGGGGTGGCCGGCGTCATCATCCTCACGTTGGGCCTGGCGAGCGCGTCCCGGTAGCGGGGCGCGGCGCCGAACAAACCGACAAGTCATCTCGCTCGGCGCAGGCGAACAGTAGCGTTCTGCCGTCGCGCGCGGTGTTACTACACGTCCCAGCCTGTCAGCAGAGCTGCCCCCACCGAGCACGGGCAGGCGCCGTCAGCCTGTTTGGCGAAATCCTCACAAGGTTCCGTCACCTCTTCTTACCCTTGAGCGCCGCGGCTATCGCCCGCTCCGCGAGCGGAGCCATCACCGCATAACCTTTAGCGTTCGGGTGAAGACCGTCATCGCTCAACTCGTCTTTCAAGAACCCCCTCGCGTCTGCCATCGCCGAGTAGTAATCGAGGTAGCCGAGCTTGTTCCCCGCCGCGTATTTTTTCATCCACGCGTTGAGCGCTTCGATCTGAGCCGGCGGTCTCGTCGTCGTGCGGACGATGGGGGTCCCGTCCGGGCGCCTCTCGTAATCACTGACCGGGAGCAGCGAAGCCAGCACGACGCGGATGCCGTTGGCGCGGGCTAGCTCAGCCATGGAGGTGAAGTTGTCTTCGATAGCCCCCAGCGTCGTCGGACCCGTGTTGCCGGCGATGTCGTTTGTGCCGGCGAGAATTACGACGACCGCGGGTTTGAGGGCGATCACGTCGGGGCGAAACCGGATGAGCATCTGCGGCGTGGTCTGCCCGCTGATGCCCCGGTCGACGTAAGGCTTGCCGGGGAAGAAGCCGCCATACTTGGGGTCGTCCCACGAATCGGTAATCGAGTCGCCCATGAAAACGACGCGCCGCTCCCGCCTGTCGGGCGCGGGCGTCCTGGCGTCGTCGGCGCCGTAACGCGCCAGCGCGGGCCAGTCGTTAAGTTGAGATTCAAGCCTCCTGATTCTGGACTTCGCCTCCGCGCAATCCTGGGACTCCTGCGGGGCAGCCTGAGCCGAGACGGCGCCGGCGCAGATCAGCGAGGCGAGGATCAGGCCAATAAGTCGTATCACGTCAGTTCTAACCTCCTCAAAGTCCGGGTACTCTACTCGCGCGGGGCAAAGTGCGTCCACAGGAAATTTGCCGGAAGGACTGCGTTTGCGAGCTAAAATCCTCCCGCGGTTTTGCAACGCACTCGAAGTATCGCCCGTCGCGCCGGGGCGAAACCGTGCGCACCCCGGCGCGCGTATAATGAAGCGAGTCCGAAGGTGCGCGCGCCTGCCTTGCGCGCATCTAACCGGACGCGCAGTCTGGTTCACGGTTTTTAATCTTGATGTTGAGGCGGGGCGCGTATGACGCTCCGCGAGGTGGTTGTC
>JAIVJM010000094.1:0-7795 GCA_020199995.1 Acidobacteriota bacterium
CCTGGAGGTAACTATGAAAAGTTTTCTGCCATTGCCAATCTTTCTCGCGATCTGCTGTCTAATCATTGGCAGCTCGCTGATCACAACTAGCAGCACTTCTGCCGCAGCAAGTGCGACAGTCGATGCTTTCTCTCCGGCCACGAACCGCGAACTCGCCCGAGCTCGCGCTGCGACTGCCAAGTATCACGACTTCGACCGCGCTGACGACGATGGTTATGACTTCCTACAGTGTGTGCCGGGCGAGGGCCTTGAGTACGTAAATTGGTCCTTGGTTGACTGCACTTTCGATATCGAGCATCCGGAAGCACTTCACTACATCGAGGAAGGAAACCGGCTGCGACTCGTGGGCGTGGAGTATGTGGTTCCGGTGGCTTGCACGGCCATGGCGCCAGAAGGGTTCACTGGTGACGACGACGAATGGGAATTTGAGGCAGAGGGTTTGCCCATCTGGGCCGTCAGAGCCGCGATCTGGCTGCATAACCCGGAGGGTATGTTCGCCGAGCACAACCCACGGATCCCTCCCTGCCCATAAATTCATGACAGCGTGGGAAAAGAGTTGGTCTATTTGAACACAACGTATCGCGACATGATGAAAATTGAGTCAATACTTTTCCGCGCGCTCGCTCTAGCGGTCTCGCTCCTTAAGGGGATAGTTTCATGAAGCTAACAATAGTACTTCTCGCGCTGATATCTGTCGGAGTAGTCGTTCTAACCCCGAGAACTTCTGCGAGTAGCGGCGACCGCGTTCTCAATGATCAGTTAATCGCGGTTCTCAATCAGCACGAGTTCACGGGCAGAATCGGCTCAACCCTTGAACAGAGGCTGGGCCGAAAGATCGATAACCGATTAGCGGACCTGGGCAGGCTGGCATTTCATGACAGCCTGCTTGGTTTGAATGACGACAACTCCTGCTCGGGGTGTCACGCCGCACCAAATGGCTTCGGTGACTCGCAATCAATCGCCATTGGGATCGAAAACAATAATATTGTCGGACCGGATCGAACCGGCCCCCGTAACCAGCGGCGTGCGCCAATGATTCTGAACAATGTTTTCTTTCACAGCTTAATGTGGAACTCCCGGTTTGCGGCAGTCTCTGGCGATCCATTTGACAACACTGCTGGATTTCAATTTCCCGCCCCGGAAAGTTTCACCTTGTCGTTCTTACCCCACTTGCTTACTGCGCAAGCGTTTATTCCTGTTACCGAAAGTGTGGAGATGGCAGGGTTCAGTGCGGCGGTTCCAGATACTCATGATGGAATCCGGGATGTCGTGGTACAGCGGCTGAACGCCAGCACCGAATATCGGAAACTATTTGGGAGAATCTTCTCTGAGGTGAAAGCTGGTGCTCCGATCACTTACGAAATGCTCGGAAGGGCTATTGCAGAATTCGAGTTCACGCTCGTATTCGCTGATGCCCCAATCGACAAATTTGCCCGTGGTCTAAAGAACGCGATGACCGACGACGAAAAGCGCGGTGCGCTGCTTTTCTTTGGATCAGCAAATTGTGTTAGCTGTCACGCCGTATCTGGTAAGTCTAACGAGATGTTCAGCGACTTTCAGATGCATGTCGCTGGTATACCTCAAATCAATCCTTCCGTGGGCAATGTGGTCTTCGATGGGCCCGGTGCGAATGAGGACTTTGGTCTGGAGCAGGTCACAGGGAACCCAAATGACCGCTATGCCTTCAGAACCTCGCCGCTGCGGAACCTGGCGTTGCAACCCACCTTCTTTCATAACGGTTGCTTCACCAGACTGGAAGACGCAGTGCGTTACCACTTGAACGCAATCGGCTCAGCGCCGAGTTATAACCCAGTCGTAGCAGGTGTCGATGCTGACAACGTGGAACAACTCCCTGCGTCGGCGACTATGAATGACGGCGAGCTTCAACCAGTTGCTCTCGATACGTCATTATTGAGTGCACAGCGTCCCGATGTAGTCGCCGTTCGTAGTGGCTTCCGCCGCGTCGAACTCGCCACGTAATCTGATCTGTCCCGTGGCACTACTCATGTCACCGGTACCGCCGGTGAACGTAATCAACGACGCGAATCCGCCCTGCCCAGGCGGCAGGTCGATGCTGCCGGTATCGGTGCCGAGCAACTGGTCGCCACTCTTCAGGAAAATCGTGCTCTTACCCGTAAAGAAAAGAATCGTCGGGACACCGCCAATCGTCGCGGACGGAATCGCGCCCGTCATGACGAACTGGTAATTGCCCTGAATGCCGCCCCAGACGCGACCGGACGTACAAAAAGCGCCGGGGTCTGATGGGCAATGTCCCTGGCCCGGCGGCACCACCACCGCTTCGAAATGGCCTACTACCGGCTTACAGGTTGGAGCACCCAGAGCCAGCGCGACGCCGATAGCGAACAAAACTTGAGATGCGCAAATTAACTGGAACGATTTCTTCATATACTCTCCTCCTCTTTCTTTGTGTATTTAAGTGATCGCATGCGCGATCAGGTTATTGGCAATTCTGTTTTTCATTGAGTGCGGAATCCGTACCCAGTAACGTATCGGTTGTGCATTCACGGCTCACCAACGTTTACAGAGCTTCCTGAAGTTTCTCGGACACTTTCAACGAACTGCTAAGGCATGCCGCCGTAAGGCAGTGGTGCCGTGCATAATCGTCGCCATCCTTGCCAGCGCAACCTGAGTGTCTTAGCCCGTCAGCGGCGCGGAGAAATGTTCATGGACGATTAGCCACTTGCCGCCACGTTTCTCCCAGATGGCGGTGTGCCGACCGTCGGTTTCCATTTGCCCCTCGCTCTTCTGTTTTGCCGAGAGGTGGAACGTTACCGTTGTCCAAGCGATCTTGCCGCGACGCGTCACCTTCAGGTCGCTGTTCGGCGTCAATTTGAGAGTGTCGAACCCGCCGAGCAGTCCGCGCACACCCTTGTCGTACTCGGCCCAGCCCGTGTACTTCAGAGGCGCGATATCATAAAAGACCAGATTGGCATCCTTCGCAGGGGCGCGGCGTTATCCGGGTTGAGCGAACTCCAGGCTGCGAAGTAACGGTCGGAAAGCGCTTTAAATTCAGCATCATCACTCTTGCCTGCTTTTTGCCCCGTAGGCAACCGCGGCTAAGCAACTTAGCAACACGGCCGTAAGGATCATTTTCATCGGTGCACTCCGAATGGATATTGGATAAAGCCACGCGTTTCTTATATCAAGTCTGGCCGCGAGTAAAGGTCTTATGCCAACCACTAGATGCTGCCTAAGGAGTGGAACAAGCTGTCGAATCAGCGGTGGATGTTTTCTCTTATTATCTTGTTCCCTCCTGCACGTTTTAATGCTCAACATCCGCCGCGTACTAAAATGGGCGCCCTGTGCCGAGACTTGCCGCGAGCATGCCAGGCTTGCGAGGTTGCCTGTGGATGATGTCATCCAGATCGGCATGGAGATCGGTCCAAGTCAGTTTCGATAGCTGTTGAAACCTGGCTTATCGCAAGCAACCACCTTGCTGCGAGGTCAGGTAGCCCGGCCAGGATGAACTCATCCATCGACACCTCCGAAGCTTTTACGTCTTGAATTTCGAGATGAGGGGAAGATGAGGGGGTTACGTGCCGATACCAAGCCAGACGTTAGCTTGCTTTGACGGCTGAAACGTCGGTAAATACGACTTGGTAATGCGTAGTAGCATGAGGTAAGTACCCCCGAAGCGGACTTAAAATCCGTTGACCGTAAGGTCGTGCGGGTTCGACTCCCGCCCTCGGCACCATCAATAATCTCGGGGTTTTCACGACTTCCATCAACTTAGCCCTGCAAAACATCTCAGCCCAAAAATGCCAGATGGGGCTAAGATGGTGACATTTCTAGCCAGCCTTTCTTTTGAACTCAATCACATTGCCTCTCGGCTCTGGGCGTTCTTCGTCGCTGGTACGCGTTCGATGCTGGTGGTTTTGCGATTTCAGGCTGCCCAGCTCGTCCATCCGCTCATCCCTACTCGGATGTCCCTGGCGTTAGCCGGCCCGTCGAACAGTTTTGAGTTCGGGATCGTGCCCGCGCTCTGGCTCGCCCCTCCCGAAGGGAGAAGCAAACACAACCTGCTTTACATGCTGGCGGTGAGTCCCTCGACCACATACCTGACATGATGGGCTATCGCCTCGAACTCACTTCTGCGCGATAGCCCTTAAGGACGCCGAAAGCTACTACGTTAGCGCGTCCAGCGCCGATGTCAGAAGGTCATGCAAAGTCGCCTGAACAGCGCAATCAATGACCCAATCGCGGCCGGAGCCATTACCATCGGGGCTACCGCGTAGAATGCAGCCGTCGGTTCGCTCGATCGCCTGCATCAGTTTGCTGCGGGCCTCCACCAAGTCACCGGCTTGCAGCGCGGCGAGCGCCTGAGTGAGATAGTTCTGCAACGCCTGGCGGTTTCCGCGGGTCGTCACCTGCTGCGACGTCAGCGCGCCGATGATGTTGAGGGCACTCGCGATCTGATTGGCGGCGAACTGTTGGGCTGAGATTACCGACACGACCACGCTGTCCGCCGAGACTCCGCCGAAGGGATCGTTGACGGTCAGCGTCGCGGTGTAGGAGCCAGGGATGTCCGGGGTGAAGGTCGGGAAGGCCGTGGTCTCCCCCGACAGGGCGGACGCGCTACCATCCGGGGCGGTCAGCGTCCACGAGAACTCGAGCGGATCCGAGTCGGGGTCGTAGCTCGCAGAGCCGTCGAGCGTGAACGCCTGGCCGACGAACACTCCCCGGTCAACGCCTGCATTCGCGACGGGTGCGGCGTTGAGCGAACTCACGGCGACGGTATCCCGGTCGCTCGACAGCCCGTCGGCGTCCGTGACGGTGAGGCTGGCGCCGTACTCGCCCGGCATGTCGGCGACGAACGACGGACTCATTGAATCGGCACCCGCCAACGTGGCCGCGCTGCCATCAGGCCTGGTGACCAGCGTCCACGCGAAGACCAGGTTCTCCGTGGCGGTGTTGTCGTCGGAGGAGCCGCTGCCGTCCAGCGCGACGGTCTGGCCCACGTGGATGGGCTGATCCGGACCCGCGTTCGCGGTCGGGCGGGCCGAGAGGCCGGGCGCGAGTGGATTGAACCTCAAGTCGTCATAGGCGATGTCCGACTCCTTCTGCGTGAGGCGGACGGAGTGGATGTTCGGGATCGAGAGGCTGAGCGTGAGGCCGCCGCTCACATCGGGGACCGTGACGCTCCCGATCAGCGCACCGCTGATATCGAAGGCCTCCATCTTCGCAGAGCCGTCTGCCGGTATCTGATCGCCCCGAATGGAAACGAAATCGGTGATCGCCGGGGTGGAGGAGGAGGAGCCGGGCATACTGAACGTGATGACCACGGGTGAGTCGTAATTGAGGCGATTCGAGGCATCGACGCCGCCGATGCCGTTTGACGGGCTCGTCGCACGTCCGCTGCCCAGATTCACTACAGCGACGTAACCTGCTATTGAGCCGAAGCTGACACCATGAGACATTTGCAGTTGGGTACTGAGCCGTGCATTGAGCGGGACGGGGGTATCGTTGAAATAAGACATTGCCGTCACGCTGGGAATGCATTCAAACGTAACCAGACCCGCGCTGGAGCAGACGTTTACCGTCAGGCTCACGGAATCTGAGATTGCCGGGGGAGAGCAAGTACCGCCGACTACTACGTCGTAAGTACCAGCATCTTCGGTGGCAACCGAATCAATAGTTAATGTGGCATTGTTGGCGCCCGAGATTTTGCCCCCGTCAGAAAGCGGCATCCCATTCCTGCGCCATTGGAAGGTGAGGTCAGTACCTGTTGCCGTTACCGAGAAACTCGCCGAGGAGCCTTCGGGGACTTCCTGATTGGCTGGTTGGCTGGTGATCACCGGTGCGGTGTTCACGTCCAGCGTGGCTACTGAAGAGATCACTGGGGGACTGCAAGTGCCGCCGACCACAACATCGTAATTGCCGGCGTCGATGGCAGCGACAGAAGGAATGCTGAAGCTGCTCCCATTTGCACCCGAGATTGGGTTGCCGTCTTTGCGCCATTGGTAGGTAAGTCCGTCGCCCGTTGCGCCCACGGTGAAAGTGACGGATTGGGTCTCACAGCTGATTGCACTCACCGGCTGAGAAATGATCACCGGCGACGCCAGCAACGTCAGGTTCGCGGCGCTTGAAGTTGCGGTAACGCCAAACCGGTTTATGGCCACCACGTCGTATGAGCCGACATCCCCGGCGGTCGTCGGGTTGATGGTTAATGTCGCGGTCGTGGCTCCGGAAATGTTGCCGCCATCAACCAGGTCGACCGCGTTCTTGCGCCACCGGAAAGTAAGGCTATCGCCTGTTGCGCCGACCGTGAAAGAGGTGGGTGCGTCCGGGCAACCGCCCCGGTCAGTTGGTTGCGCGATTATCTGGATCGGACAGCCCGCGTCAAAAATCCAGTTGGTGTTATTACCTGAGTTTGTACCCGTGAAAGCCGTAATTCCACCGGAAACTGCTGACGCATTCTGATCTTTAACGTCTACATCAACGACGGAAAAGGCGCCCGTGCCCGACCAATTGCGCGCCGTACCGCTCTGCGACGAGCGAATCAAGAGCGGATCGCCAGCGTTGGCATCCCCGCAGCCTGTGCCGCCACCATTGAAGTTGAAGATGCCGTTGTTAACGAGGTTGCCGCCGAGCGTCAGGTTGCCGTTGCCGAAGTTGCGCAGAATGCCGCCGGCGCTAATCGCGATGGCGCCAGCGGTTAAGTTAAAGGAAGGGCCGAGGTCGAGGGTGCCAGACGTGATGTTCAAGGCCTGGCTGGTCGCAAGCGTCAGGTTGCTGGCCAGCGTCACTTTTCCGGCTGACTTGTTCACGGTCCAGGTGCCCGTGGGGTTGGCCCCGCCATTATTTGTGTAGGTCTGAGCTTCGGCGCCGGAGAAAGTAACCCGTGCACCTCCACCATCAAAAGTGCTTGCGACCGTCATGTTTCCGCGAGGTGATAAGGTGCCTCCACCGACGGATCCGTCGGCGAGCGTGAGAGTGCCCAGCGTTATTAACGTGTCGCCCGCGGCGATGTTCTTAGACACATTGAAGGTCACATTGTTGAATGTCTCGCTGCCGCTTACATCAATGGTAGTGAATGAGAAGTTGTCGAAGATGACGGTGCCGTTATTATGAAGGAAGCTGCCGCCCGCCGTGTGCGTAAAGTTGTTGCCCAAAAATAGCCTTCCGGTCGTAGATGTGAATGTGCCGCCGGATAGGGTAAAACTCTGGTTGATGTCGATGTCGCCGCTGCCGCCGCTGAAGGTTCCATTGCTGACCGTGAATAGATCATCCACTCTCAGTAACGCTGAGGAGTGGCTAAAGCTGCCACCCGAGAGTGTAAATCTAAAGAGACCAGTAAGTGAGCCGCTGCCGCACATGTAAGCGCCGCCGCTCTGGGTGAAGCTGGTAAGGGAAGCAAAGCTAAATGCCACACTGCCCTGTTCTACGTAGCCCGCTTGAAGGTTGAAGTTAGCCAAGCTAATGGTCCCGGCTCCGGTAGTATTAATCGTGACGTTTGGGGCATTGAGTGTGAGATTCGGGAATTTGCCGCCAGCAGCCAGCGTGATGGTACGGGTCGTGGGTTGCACGATGCGAATGGTGGTGTTGCCGCCATCGAAGCTGGACTGGTGAATAACGTCGGCCTGAGCCTCGATCGTACCTGCACTGATGGATCCGTCCGCTAAGGTGAGAGTGCCCAGCACGATCAGCGTGCCGCCATTGGTGATGGTCTTAGTCTGATTGACGGCGCTGAAGGTCAGATTGTTGAATGTCTCGCTGCCGGGCACACCAAGATTGGCTGGGGAGGTGTCGAACACGACGGTGCCGTTGTTGTGAA
>JAIVJM010000094.1:8025-10179 GCA_020199995.1 Acidobacteriota bacterium
GGTCAGGCCCGCCGTCATTGGCCGGCAAGCACGGCCTGAGTTAGAGCATCGAGAGCTGCCCCTCCGGCAGAAACGGAGAGCGTGCGTCGAGACGAAGTTTTCTGACGGCCAGTACGCTCTCAGTTCAAAGGATCTTCGGGAACAGGTATCAGGTTCCGCGGCCGGTGACGAACGAAGTCAATGCATTGCCCCTGACTGATGAAGTTCTGCGGATGATTAAAGTTCAGCCAGCCGTCGTTCTTGCATTCATCAACATCCTCTGGCGGTCCACAGCGGCGTTCGTTACCGGGAATATTTCGTGTGGTCGGCTTTCCCTCGGGCATGATGAACGTGTTGTAGACGACGACATCTTCGGTCGCGCTAAGATTCTTTGCGCGATGCACGCGGCCATCCATCTCTTCGAAGGCTTGCCGCGGCGTTAGTGTCTCTGTGCCGCCGCAGCCGTCTTCGACCGTTAACGTGCCGCTCTTCACCACGTTGAATGCATAGCCGGGATGGTAATGCCAAGCCAGTTCTTCGCCCGGCTTAATCGTAAGTGTTCGCACGGTGACGGTCGCCGGCCCGTCGAACAGTTGAGAGTTGCCAATCGTGCCCACGGCAAGAATGTTGGTGGTTGCCGAATACACGGTGACGGATAAAAGCGCGACACCGACGCTGATTGCGATTACGAGTCCTCTGCTCCGTGTTTTGACTTTCATATTTGATCTCCTTTTACTTCGTTGGTGTAGTCCGGCTCCAGCGCCTAGAAGGGGCAATTGCCGGGGCTCGGCTCGGGGATCAGCCTCCGTGCGCCGGCCGGAAGGAGCTGGATCACGACGTTCACCAGAGGCTCGGTGGTGCTTTCGTTCCGAACAATATGCACGTCGCCGCCTGGCTCGAAGAGGCTCATCCCGGCCGTGACCATGTTGGGCGTACAAGTGGGGTCGTCACCATCGTAGAAGGTCGCGGTCCCGGACTTGACCATGACAAAGCTCGGCCCTTTGTGGCTGTGCCAGCCGAGCGTCGCGCCCGGTTGAATCGTGACCTCTACGACGTGGACGTCCGACTCCCCCTTCGTCTTGATCTGGGCCATCCAGTCATCGCTCTGGGCTTTGGTATGAATCTCCTCGAATTGCCCCACCGGGGCGAGCGGCCTGACGCTCACCGGGGGCGGCGTTGCCTGCGCGGTGGCGCCGAACGCGGCCACGCCTTCGGTCGTGGGGTTTTTGGCGCCTTCGCTAACTGCTGAATATGCAGTAATCCCCAAGAGGATGGCACCAAGACTGATTGCGATTGCGAGTGTTTTGCTGCTGAGTGTTTTGGTTTTCATTTTAGAGTCCTTTCCTTTTTTTGAGTTACGTTCGTTTGCGTCTCGAATTGGAACTTACGGCTTCGCCTGCAACTGCCACTTCCCGCTGTCCGCTCGCTTCTGGCGCGGCAGAGAGGCTCACGGCGCGTCCGTGGCGCCGGACAGACAAATTGGAGGCTGACTCCCGGGACAGAGGTTGTGACGATTGACGCGTACTCGTTAGCTGTCCACAGTTCGGTCCGGGAGACATGTCTATGACCACCTGGGCGTGCTGCGTGACGTTGCGTTCAAACCTACTTGAACCATGTGAGATCCTGATAACGCCTTGGTCTCTTTGAGTGGCAAACATGAAAATGACACGGTCGGCGTTGCGAGGAAACTCGAAGTCACCTCCAACCACGTTTGGATCAAATACGCGGATCATCTCCAAATCTAATCGGCCCTTGCTCGTCACCGACAACATTGTGAGTGCGACCTTAGTCGTTGTTTGCACCTCTAGCGTGTAATGGCCGGAAGCCAAGCACCCGAGGTACTGAGCTTGTGCCGAAGCACATGTCAAAATCAGCACCGCGAATGCACCCGCGAACATAGAAATAAGTCTCTTCATCGGTTGTTTCCTCTCAGAGTTAGCGTTGACGCGCATCCAGCGATAGCTCATTCGGCGTCAACAAATCTGCGAATAAACCTCCAATCGGATTGGGCTGCGGAGACCCAGTTCCAGGTTCTCTTTGCCGGCCGACCATAGTCAGCAGAACCTGTCGGATTCAGAACAATCTCACTTCAATTACTAAGGCGGGAAAAGAACCGAAGAACTGTAATAGGTGGAAGGAAATTTTGGTTTCTCGTGAAGACTGTCGGAAAAAGCG
>JAIVJM010000095.1 GCA_020199995.1 Acidobacteriota bacterium
GCCTACGCGGCCTTCCTGCTCCTGCTGCGGCTCTGGCTCTTCTACCAACAGAGGAGGGGCCGAGGGTCTTCCGCGGATTTTGACCTGTCCGGCGCTGACGGCGTGTCACTCGACTGGAGCGCGGACACGAGCGGCGCGGTCAACGACGCGGGGCTCGGGGGTGGGGGAGATTTCGCGGGCGCGGGCGCGGGCGGAAGTTGGGGAGGGCCGGACGCGGGCGTCGTCGGCAGAGCCGCGCCACAGAGCCTCGGCGGAAGCAGTAGTAGCGACAGCAGCGGCGGCGGGAGTGGGCTGCTCGACGGCCTCGATGTCGGGATTGATGCGGACGAGGGATGCTTCTTCTTCGTCGCACTGCTGCTGCTCATCGTCGGCGGGCTGCTGGCCTCGCTCTACGTCGTCTATCTCGCGCCCGCGCTGCTGGCGGAGATTCTGGTGGATGGGCTGCTCGTCTCAGGTCTCTACCGGCGCGTGAAAGAGCCCGTGCCGGGCAACTGGCTGCTCGGCGCGGTGCGGCGGACGCTGGCGCCGGTGCTGCTGACGCTGGTCTGCTTCGTCGCCGCCGGATACCTCCTCAACTACATCGCGCCCGAAGCGCGCACGATCCGTGAGGTCTGGCGCGGCATCAAGTCAGACTGAGCGACGATAAAGACCGGCGACAAAAAAAAGTGGCCCGTGTCGTTTGACGACGCGGACCACTTTTGCGGGTCAGGCGGGGAAATCCGTGCGGCGGGGATTATCTGAACGTGGGAGGCGGCGGGGGCAGCGGCGGCGGTTCGAGATTTCCCGCGTCGGGCGCGTCCGGTTTGGGAGGAGCGCTCCGGGTCTCGCTCGACTCGAAACGGACGTTGCCGTTGACGCCCCTGAGGTTGATTTCGGGGCCGCCCGAGCCGAGGCGCGCGCGGAAGGTCGAGCGATTCTCGCGTTCCTGCGTGGTGACGTTCGGCGCGTTGAGCGCGAAGCCGCCGTTATGACTACTCACGGCGATGTCCGCGTTGAGACTCTCTTTCAAGCGAATCTCGACGTTGCCGTTGACGTGGTTTACTTCCATCCCCTGCTCGTCGAGCTGCGCGAGGCCGAGCTTGACGCCGCCGTTGACGTGCGAGACTTCCGTGCGGCCCGAGACCCGCGCCACCTCGACGCGCCCGTTGACCTGACCCACTTCGACCACGGCTTCCATCTCGCCGACTGCCACGGGGCCGTTGACGTGCCTGACCGCGAGCGACGCGCCGCGCGGGATGGTCAGCTTCAACTGCTGCCGCACCTGTCCGCCGCCGCCCCAGAGCCGACGCCACCAGCCGCCGCCCGTCCCGCGCTCGCTGCGAACGACGAGCGAGTCCGGCGAGTCTTCGATGATGACCCTCCGGCTTGCGAGGTCTTCGGGGCTATCAGCCGTAGTGACGACGAGGACTTCCGCGGTCTCGCTCTCGGCGGTCTCGATCTCGACCGAGCCGTTGATGTGTCGCACCTCGACGCGCGCGCTCCGCGCGAGACGGAAGCTGCGTCGTATCTCGTCGCGCGTGCTGCCGTCCGCGTTCGTCCCGGCGTTCCTCATTCGGCTCACCTGCCGCCCCGCGACGGCAGCGGCGGCGACGAGCAGGATGACGATAAAAATGCGAAACTTCATGGCCTACCTTTCGGCGTCGTCCACAGTGCACGCCCGCGTGACCCGCCTCCCTCACAGTTAGAATGTCGAATTATTTGTGCCCGCCCCTTGGTCAGAAGGAAGAACGACGGGGCGCGCGCTGAGGTTCTCTTTTTCTCCGGGCGCCTGACGAACCGGACGGAGGGTTAGCCACAGAGACACCGCAGGCACGGAGAAAAAGAGGAGGGAAGATTTTGAGGGAGGGTTGAGAGAACAAGGCCGAACTTGTCGAAGCGGCGAGGCGGAAGGAACCATCCGACTCTCCCTCTAACAGGCTTCCTTGTCTTCCTCCTTCATAAATCTCTGTGCCTGCGGTGCTCATGTGCGCGAGCAGGAAGGGCGTCAGCTCTCGCCCCGAGACGCCGCGCCTCGCGGCCTCCGAGAGCGCGTCGGAGAGGCTCTCTCGCATCAGTCCCTCTTCGACCTCCGAATCCTCCGGCACGGGCACGGCGACGAGCAGCGCGCCTTCGAGCCCGAGCGCGTCGCGGGCGCGTGCGAGGTCGGCCACCTCGGCGGGCGAGTCGGCGCGCGCGTCCACGGGCAAACCGCTGCGGCGCTCGTAGAAGGCGGGCAGCTCGTCGCAGCCATAGCCGACGATGGTGACGCCGTGCGTTTCGAGCCACTCGCGCGTCGCGGGCAGGTCGAGGACGGATTTCGCGCCCGAGCAGACGACCGTCAGCGGCGTGCGCGCCAACTCCGGCAAATCAGCCGACACGTCGGGCAGAGTTCCGCGGTGGACGCCGCCGATGCCGCCGGTGGCGAAGACGCGGAGTCCCGCCCTCGCGGCCACCCAGAGCGTCGTGGCGACGGTGGTCGCGCCGTCCCAGCCGCGCGCCACGGCGACGGCCAGATCGCGGCGGCTGACCTTGCGCACGTCGTCGCTCTCGGCGAGCCGCGCGAGCTGTGCTTCGTCGAGCCCCACGCACAGACGACCGCCGAGGATGGCGACGGTCGCGGGCGTCGCGCCGCGCTCGCGCACGAGCAGTTCGAGCCTTTGCGCCGTCTCGAAATTCAGAGGGCGCGGCAGCCCGTGCGCGATGACCGTTGATTCCAGCGCGACCAACGCGCTCCCCGCGCGCAACGCCGCTTCGACTTCTTCACCCAGTGTTAAAAAGTCACGATCAAGCATAATGAATTGATAAATGATGAATGCGGAATGATGAATGATGAATAAAAATCAAGATGCCTTTCATTCATCATTCATCATTCACCAATTTCTCTTGCACCTTCTCTTCCCTGAGTAGGGAGGTTCCGTATTTAACGTCGCCGACGAGCGTATCGAGCACGGCCTTGGCGAAGCCGAGGATGGCGGGGCCGAGGACGATGCCGGGGATGCCGAAGACGAAGACGCCCGCCACGAGCCCGATCAGCATCCAGTAGAAGTTGAACCCCCCTGACTGCTTCGACGCCAGCATCGGTCGCAGGACGAGCGACGAGCCGATGGTCATCAAAACGCCGATGCCGAAGTAGAGCCCGGCAGCCGTCGGCGCGTCGCGGAAGACGAGCAGGTAGAGACTCACGGGAACGTAGACGACCCACACGCCGAGGAGCGGGAAGAAACCGACGAGGAAGGCCGCGAGCGCGAGCGCCACGGCGAGCGGCACGTCGAAGACGAGGTTGCACGCGAGGATGATGAGCGCCTTCACGCTCTGGTCTACGAAGACAGCCCACAGCGCGCCGCTGAGCGCGCCGCCGACATTTTCCGAGAGCTTCTCGTAGAGCGGCAGGAACTCGCCCGGCACACGCAGCTTGATGTAGGCCGTGAGGCGCGCCCGGTGCGTCAGGACGTAGAAGACCGTAAAGAAGAAGACGGTCGCCGACGCCAAAAGCAGCGCCGCCCCTTCGCGAAACTCACGGAGCGCCTCCGCCGAGCGCACGAGCGCTTCGGAGAAGGCCGCTTGGAGCCCCGCGCGCGTGTCCTCGTAGCGGACGCCGAGATAGCGCGAGAGCGAGCGGCTGATTGAGTCGGTGATCTCCTGCTGGCGGTCGAAGACGGCTTTCGAGTAGTCGGACATCTCATACCAGCCGTAGCCGACGAGCGCCGCGAGCGGGATGATGATGAGCAGGATGGTGATGACGGCGCTCCCCGCGCGCGCGCGCAGGTGGCGCTCCAGCCACTCCTGCACCGGCACGAGGTACGCCCCCGCGACCGCCCCGAGCAAAAGCGCCACCAGCACCTTCCCGACGAGCAGGAAGAAGAGGATGAGCGCGAGCAGCGTGGCCGCGCCGTAGATCACAATGCTCCGCGCCTCGGCCAGCGTCAGGTCGCTCAGCAGTCTCTCGTCGTCAAGTGGCATGCGTGCCGCCAACTCTAGCACAACGCGAGTTCGACGGAAGACAAGGCCGCCCCCGTTTCGCTCGCCCCCAAGGGACGGAGACGCGCGACGCACTGTTTTTGTTAAGCTCCGCGCGCGGCGGCTCACTTGATGCGGACGGTGAAGGTGACGCTGCCGGAGCTGCCCGCGGGCATGTTACCCGTCAGCTGCCATGCGGCGTAAGTCACGTTCGGGTCGTAGGTGCCGGCGGCGCCCGGCGGGGTGTAGCTCGTCGAAGGGTTCCAGGGTCGTCCGGACGACGCCCGTGCCGGAGTCGCTGACCGGGATGATATCCACGATGGTCAGGCTCTGCGCCGCCACGCCGCCCGTGTTGGAGAAGGTGATGGTGTAGACAATGTCGGTGCCGGGGACGAACGCGCCGGAGGCGGCAGCCGACTTGACGAGCGTGATGGTGGGCGGTCGCACCGCCTGCACGTTGACGCTGGCGGGCGAGTTGTCCGAGGTGTTGAGCGTGCCGTCAATCTGCGTGGAGCCGATGCGCGCCACCGCCGAGTTCGTGTATGTGCCCTCGGTCGCGGGGATGGTCACCCGAAACGTGAGGTCGCGGCTCTGCCCAGCCGGGATGATGAAGCTTCCCACCCACGTCAGCACCGCGCCGCTCACGGCAGGGTTGGCGATGGCGACCCCGTTGTACGCCGACGAGCCGGTGACGTAAGTCGGCGTCGCGGGCGAACTCGGCAGGGTGTCGGTGAATTCGGCGATGGTCGAGTCGTAGGCCCCCGAGTTGGTGAGGCGCAGCGTGTAGGTGACGATGCCGCCCACATAGACCTGCGCCGCGCTGGCGCTCTTGGACATCGTGAGCGAGTTGACGGGCGGCTGGATGTAGACCGTGTCAACGGTCGTGTGCTTGACCTGCGTGCCGCTGCTGAGGAAGCCGAAGGGGTCAACGGCGATGGGCGCCGAGGCCGAGCCGGTGGCGCGGAAGGTGTAGGTCAGCGTGTAGTTGGTGTTCGAGGTCGAAGTGATGGCGCTGGCCGGGATCAGCAACTGGTTGACGAAGGTGCCGTTGTTCCCGCCGGAGAGGACGAACGAGCTCGAAGTGAGCTCGAAGACGTCGGCGCGCCATGCGGCGAAGGAGGCGGGGGTGAACGAGAGGATTTTGGCGGCGCCGATGGAGCCGGTCGCGCCCGTCACGGTCATGGTGACGATGCCGCCGAGGCCGGGCGGGTCGGGGCCGGCGACGGTCGTCACGACCTTGTTGGCGTTCGCCTGAATCGTCTCCGCGACGGTCATGGTGAAGCTGGCGCTGGCGAGCTCGGTGGCGGGGGGACGGGTCGGGAAGACGCGCACGGTCTGGCTCTGGGGCGTCGCGGTCTGGGTCGTGGCCTGAATGTAGAAGAAGGCGGTGCGCGTCTCGCCCGTGGCCATCGGACCGAACTGGAAGAGGCCGTCCTCGTTCGCCGCGAGCGTGACGTTCCCGCCCGAAGTGTCGAGCCTCACCCAGACGTCCGGCTGCGCCGCGCCGGTGTTCGTGATCTGGTAGGAGACGTACATGCCGCGCAACTGCGGGTTGACGCCCGTGTCGAAGTAGAAGATGGGCGACGAGGTGCGGGTAATGGTGAAGGCGCTCGCCGACGCCGCGCCGCACAAAACCAGTGCGCCGAGCAGGAGCAGGCGGAAGACCCTCTTCGCGGCGCTGACCACCTTAGTCCTCCTCATCCTTCTTCTTCTTCTTCTCTTCCCCGGCGGCAGGGGCCGCTGCTCCGTCTCTCGACGTGCCGAAGAGGTCGAAGAGGTTCGAGAGCTTCGACGAAATGGTGAAGTAGAAGCCGCGCCGCCCTGAGACGAGCGCGCCCGAGGAGGCGGGCTCTCCCTCGCCCGTCCAGTTGTAGCCGCCGCCGAAGCGCAGGTCGGGGAGCACCCAGAAGCCCAGCTCGGTTCCGAAGGAGGCGCGGTGCGTGCGCGTCGAGGGCTGCGCGAGCCAGCGCGCCTCGCCCGCGACGTCGAAGTAACGACCGGCGCGGTAGATGGCGCGCCCCTGCGTGAGGTAGGTAAACGTCGAGACGTGCGCCAGCTCCGGCGAGGCCGTGTCGCCGAACTTGAAGGCGAGGCGACCGTAGAGCTCGAGGTTTTTGGTCGCCTGATAGTAGGCGTCCGAAGAGAGCAGGTCGGAGCGGTCGCGCGTCTCGCCGCGCCCGTCCGCGCCCTCCTGCATGATGTCGCGCCGTGTGTAGCTGAGGAGCAGGCCCGCGCGATCCGATTCGAGCGGTCGCCACGCGACGGCGGCGGTCGCGCTCATCGAAGAGCTCTCGCGCCCGCCGAAGTTCGTGCGCGAGAGCTGGATGCGCCCGAGCGAAGTGAGATTGTCGAAGAGTCGCCCGGCGGCGCCGAGCGTCAGCACGGAGCCGAGGCCCCCGCGGTCGCGCAGCTCGTAGCGGCCCGTCGTGCGGAAGTCCTCGGTGGGCTGCCATGAAAGTCCGAAGTGCGCGGTGTTGAAGCTCTCGCCCTCGCCCGCGAGGTGGAAGCCGCGCTCGTAGCCGAGGTCGAGCGCGAACTCTTTATTCAGGTTGAGGCGGTTCGAGAGTCCGATGACGGCGAAGCTGTCGGTGCCGTTGATGCCGTTCTCAAGCTGATAGCGCGAGTTGAGGCTGGCGAAGCGACCGATGCGCGTCTCGATGCCGATGGCCGTCTCGCGGCGCGCGCCGGTGGCGACAAACCCGGTGGCCGAGGCGTCGCTGATGGGCGTGATGGGCGCGGAGGCGAGGCGCTGCGTGAAGAAGAGCTTCGTGTACTGGTTCCACTGGTAGTTGGCGGCGAGCGTCGTCTGGTTCGGGTAGGTCGGGTCGGCCTCCGTCAAATTCTGCTCGCGCTTGACCGAGAGTTGGAGCTTATCGGTCGCCTGCCACTCCGCGCCCACGGTGATGAGGTTCGAGTCGGTCTCGCGCCCACTCAGATTATCTTTGAGGTGGCGGAAGTCGTAGCCGACCGTGGCGCGCAGGCGTTCGCCGATACTCTCTGACCAGAAGAGCGAGCCCGTGAGGCGGCTGTTGTCCACGTTCGCCGTCTTGTTCCGCTCGTCCATCAGACTAAAGCGGACGCGCGATGACGGGCGCACGCGCATCTCGACGGAGGCGTCGGCGCGCTGCGAGCCCGGCGTGACGGTCGCGCCGAAGGGATTGAGGAAGCCCTCGTCGGCGCGCACGAAGCCCGCGCGCAGGATGGTCTCTTTGAAGGCCAGAGGCTGCTCGAACTCGACGCGGTAGGCGTTGCCGTCGTGGCGCTCGTCGAAGCCGGTCGAGAAGAGGTTGCCGCCCACGGCGACGCGCCCGCGCGAGGTCGCGTATTCGGCGCGGAGGCGTCCGCCGCGCGGCAGGCTCTTCTCGACGTCGAGCCCGCCCACGACGAACGAGCCGAACTCGCCCTGCCGCTGGTTGGTGAAGGAGAGGCCGAGCTTGAGCCCCGCGCGCTCGAACGTCTTGAAGGCGCGCGCCGTGTAGACCGCCGAAGACATCCCGTCGGCGCGGAACTCGTAGGTCGCGACGACCTGCACGAGGTTGAACGAGAAGTCGAAGGTCGAGATGTGGCGGAGGAAGAAGAGCTCGCCCGACGCCGCGTCGAGGTTGTAGTCAACCGAGCGGATGAGCGTCTCGCGCGAGAGGATGAGTTCGGGGTTGCGGCGGTCTCGGACTTCGAGGACGAGCGTTTCGGAGCCGGGCAGCACTTCCGTGTGCGAGAGACGCGCAAACGCCAGCTCGCCGCCCGCGAAGACGTCGCGCGCAAAGGCCGTGTCGGGGCGCGCGCCCGTCACCGAGACGTAGTCGCCGCGCGAGTTTTCGAGGTGGAGCTTGGCGCCCGTCAAGCGGCGCGTGTAGCTCGCTAAGCCCGCCTCGCGGTTGTCCGTGTCGAAGTCGCCGAAGAGGAAGTAGGAGCGCCCGCGGTCAACCCTGACGTAGAGCTTCGAGTTGGACTGCGCGTCTTCGTAGCGCGTCGAGGAATCGCCGAAGAGCGGGTAGGCGCGATTGAGCGGGTCGAACTGGAAGAGGCGGTCGCGCCCGTTGGTGCGGTTGATGGGGCGGTTGCTGTCGTAGGCCAGCGTGAGGAGGTTCTGCCCGAGCACCTGCCCGCGGTAGAAGAAGGCGAGGCGGCGGCGGACTCGCTCGCCGGAGTCGGCGGTGAGTTCGGGCTGCGCGCTGCCGACGGTCAGCTCGGCGAGGCCGACGAGAATCGAGGGGCGCACTTCCGGAGTGATGCGGACGCTTCTGTGTGTCTCGACCGACCCGGTTGTCGCGCGAATCTCAGCCGCGCCCGGCGCGTTGTCGGCGACGAAGCGCAGCGCGCCTTCGCCGCCCACGAGCGGGATGATCTGCTGGTTCGGCGTCTCGGCGTCTCGGGCGCCCGCGTCGCCGGAATTTTTATCCGCACCCGACTGATTCTTTTCGGCGTCGCCCACATCGTCAACGCGGAGCAGACGCCCTTGGGTGACTTCGACCGCGACCGAGCCGTCAGCCGCCGGGTGTCCCCACTGGTCGAAGGCGCGCACGCGCAAGAGAGCCTCGTCGCGCCCGCCCGCGGAGAGTTCCTGCTTGTCCGTCAGGATTTCCAGACGCTTCGCGGGGCCGCGACCGTAGGCCGTCAGCTCGACGGTCGCGCCCGTCTGTCCTTCGGGGCCGATGGGCGTGACCCGGATGCGGTTCGGCCCCGGCACGACGTTGATGCCGACGAAGGTGAAAGTCGCCAGCGCGTTCCTGTTGTCAATGCGCCGCTCGCCGATCTTGGTGTCCGCGACGCGCTCTCCGCCGACCTCGACCGCCACCGTCCACGCGACGTTCGTGCGCGCCTCGATCTGGAGCGCCGCGCCCGTCACGGTCGCTTCGGGGCGCGGCGAGATGACGCGCACCACGCCGGGCGCGACCGGCTCAAGCGTCTCGTTGGTCGTCACTTCATACGTGCCGGAAGCGCGCGGCCCTTCGGTCTTCGACTCGTCGCTCTTCCCCGCCGCGACACTCTTCTTAGATTCGACTCCCCTCTTTGTCTCCGACTCGCTCGCGCCGAAAAGATTGCCGTCGAGCTTTGTCTGTCGCGACGCTTCGGCCTGCGCGGCGGCGGCGTCCGACGAGAAATTATTTTTCAGTGCGGCGGAGTCGCCCGCGCCGTTCGCGGCGGCGTCGTCGTCTGTGGAGCGGAGCGCGAAGTTCTGTCTGAGCAGCGCGCCGCCGCCGAGCGGCGTGCGCAGCAGTCGCGTCCAGCTCTGCTCGTCGCGTCTTTCGCTGCGCGCGAGCGCGAAGCCGCGCGGGAGCGTGATGGGGTCGAGCGAGAGCACCTGCGCGCCCTCGTTGACGACCGGAAAGTTGTAGAGGCCCGCCGAATCGGTGATGACCGACTGGCCGTTGTTGAGATAGAGGCGCACGCCCGGCACGCCGCGCTCGTCCTTGTCGAAGAGTCCGTTCGCGTTCGCATCCTCGAAGACGCGGCCCAGTATAAGTTGCTGCGACGAGAAGACGCCGCGCCGGACGCGGACGCCGGCGCGCGCCACGGGCGTCGAAACGACTTCGCCGAGGCTGAGCGTGCCCGTGCCCTGCGCCGTGTTGAACTGTTCGCCCTCGCGCGCGTTCGCGCCGACACGCACGCGGTACGTGAGGGTCGCGCGCGCGCCCGCCGCGAGCCGTCCCAGCTGGAAGACGAGCACGCCTTGGGCTGTGGCCTCGGGCTCCAACGAGCGCGAGGCCGCGGGCGGCGCGTCAACGCGGCCAGTCCCTTCGGCGTAGTGGAAAGAGGGCGGGAGCGTGTCGCGCACCGAAAGGTCTTCGACCGCCGAGACAGTCGCGTTGCGCACCTCGACGCGGTAGGTCAGGACATCGCCGATCTCGACCGAGGGGCGGTCTGAGGACTTCGTGATTTCGAGCGTCGTCGTCTCGAACATCGGGACGTTCAAGGCGAAGGCCGCGAGGCCCGGAATCTCGACCGCGCCTTCGGTCAGCTCGAAGCTCCCGCCGAGCGCGACGGGCTGGCCGTCGAGCGCGCGCACCGTGAGCGCGAAGAGTCCGTTGGGCGAAGCGTCGGGCGTAATGGTTACTTCGATGAGGCGCGAGCGGTAGCCGGGCGCGGTGACGTTGAGGGCGTAGCGCGCGGGCAACTGCGTGCTGCCAAGCTGCGCGGGCGCGAGCGCGAAGCTCCAGCGGCCCTGCGCGTCGGAAGTGAAGGGGTTCTTATTGTCGTCGTTCGGCTCGGAGCCAATGCCGGGCGTGAGCGGCAGCGGCGCGCCCGTGGCGGCGTCGGAGACGAGCGAGACGAGCGCGCCGGGGACGGGCGTGCCGCCGCTGCGGCCCTGATAGACGAGGCCGAAGGGGTTGACGACCGCCGTGGCGCTGGTGCTCGCGGCGGCGGGCGCATTCTCGGCGGCGACGACGTAGTCGAGCCCTTCGGGCAGGTCGTCGCGGACGATGACGCGTCGCGCCGGGATGTCGCCGCTATTGCGGAAAGAGATGCTGTATTCGAGCGCCTGCCCGCGCGACGCGGTGACGCGCTCGCGGCCCTCGACGAGCTTGACGGGCGGCAGGGCGGAGTCTGCGGGCGATGAAAGACGCGCGCCGCTGCCGACGATGTTGATGATGGTGCCCAAGTCCCGCGGCGTGCCGGTCAGGGATTCGAGGACGTTCGAGCGCGCCGTGAGGCGGACGGAAAACTGCTGATTCTGCTGCGCCTGATTCGTGTCTACTAAGGCGAGGACGCCGACGCACGCGCCGCGCGCGAGGCGCGGGCCCATCGTCTCGCCGAGGGTGATGGGGCGGTCCGTGTCGCCGAGCGTGCCGCTCGCGTCGCTGTCGAAGTGGAGCGAGAAGATGGTGGCGGGGGCGCTCGCTTCAGCCGCGACGATGGTGTAGAAGTCGGGGGTGTTGCCGGTATTGCAGACGCGGAAGAGGCGCGTCACGCGCTCGCCGGGCGAGACGGTCTCAGAGGGCTCGGTCTCGTCGGGCGAGACGGTGAGGGCGGCGACGGTGCGCACCGTGACGGTGATGGTCGGCGAGACGGTAGCGAAGCCCGTCCCATCGGCGTCCGTGTAGGTCGCCTCGGCGCGGTTGGAAATGATGGAGCCCGCCTCCACGTTCCCGTCGCGCGCTCTCGCGCCCGTCGTCCCCGCCACGAGCGTGGCGAGGAGGACGAGCGCGAGCGCGCGGACGAGTCTGTGGGGGCGGGCTTCAAACATTTTGGAGAAGACTGTATGGAAGAGAGGCTGAAGACTAGAGGCTCGAGGCTGAAGGGCGGTTTTTGTCTTTCACCATCCTCCAGCCTCGAGCCTCTAGTCTCTGGTGGTTAGTTGATCCGACGCCTGAAGGTGAACGTGCCCGACGCGCCGGGGGCGAGTGACGCGATGCTGTCTTTCAGGAAAGTGGTCACGGCGGTGACCGCGCCGGCGGTGTCGCCGTCGGTGATGACCCCGCTCCCGCTGTCACTCGGCCCCTGTGCGCCGATGATCTGCGTGGTGTTCGCGGCCCAGTTGTTCGACCCCGCGTCGCCGTCTTCGCTGATGACGATGTTGGTCGCCGTCAGCGAGACGCTTCCGACGCCGCCTCCGGAGGAGACGTTGTCGTAGGCGATCTGGTAGACGATGTGCGCGCCCGGCACCGCGTCGGTCAAGCCCCCGACGCCCGTCTGATTGTCCACCGTGACCGTCTTCACGAGCCGGAGGAATCCGGTGTAGAGGCGGTCAATGGTGTCGTTCGAGGAGGCCGGGGTATTGGCCGAAGTAGCGCGGAGGATGGCCGCGAAGGGCGTCAGAACCGTCCGCCCGGAGGCGAGCGAGAAGGCCACCGTGTAGTTGGCCGACGCGCCGCGCGCGACGCTGATCGTGACGCTGCCCGTGGGGTTAGACGAGTCAACCGTGACCGAGCCGCTCGGCGTCGTGATGACGAGCGAAGTGCCCGCCGGGAGCGACGCGAAGTTCGCCACCGAGAGCGTGAACACGTCGTTGCTGTTGCCCGTGTTCTGGACGGTGTTGGTGAAGGTCGAAGAGCCCGCAGCCGTGGTCGAGCCGCCGGGCGCGACGCCCGCGATGCCGGTCGTCACACTGCGGTTCGTGTAGTCGTCGTTGTTGTTGGTCGGCCCCGTCGCCCCCGGCGCGCCGTTCGGCCCGTTCAAGACCGCGCCGAGCTTGCCGATGAGCGTCAGGAGAAGGACGCCGTCGCCGTCCACGCTGCCCGCCGCCGAAAGGCTCGAGCCGTTCGGGTTGCTGCCCGCCGGCGAGAGGTCGGCGCGACCGTTACCGAAGTTGGCGTCCGAGTCGCCCGACTGGTCGGTGATGCTGCTGCCGAACGTGTTGTTGGCGAACGAGTCGGCGATGGCGAGGACGGGGAGGTCGGCGTTGGCCGCGGCATCAATCGTGACGAGCACGTTGACGTCGGACGTGCAGGTGTTGTTGGCCGCGAGCGACGCGCCGCGGTTGAAGGCGATGCGGCGCACCGTCGTCAGATCGGCGGGCGCGCTCGTCGTCCAGACGGCGGTCGTCAAGGGGTTGGCGGTGAGCGCACTGATCGAGTAGAGCGTGCCCGCCGGGAAGGTCTGCCCCGCCTTCAGAGAGGTCTGCGAGGGGATGGGGAAGATTTCAAAGATGCCGCTGTTGGAGCCCGCGGGGGCGTTCGTGAGCGTCATCGCGGAGGCGGCCTGCGTCGTCGAGACGTTGCAGGTGTGCAGCGCGTAAGCAACGTCGCTGCCGGGGTTGATCGGCCCGGCGGGGCCGGTCAGAGTGGTCTGGATCGCCGCGTCGCGGAGCACGGTGAGACTGCGCAGGCCGCGCGCCTCGGAACGACCGTTGACGCCGGCGGTGGTGTTCGCCACGTCGGCGGCTGAGACGACCAGTGTCTGGTTGTCGAAGGGCGAAGCGCCGCCCGCGTCGCCGAGCTGGATGTTGACGAACCCGCTCGCGCCCGCCGGAACGCTGAACTGCACGACGACATTGCGGCTCTGGCCCGCCGGAATCGAGGCCGAGGCGACGTCCGCCGCGTTGGTCCAGATGTTGGTGTCGCCGGCGTCGAAGATGCCGTTGCCGTTGGCGTCGAAGAAGGTCGCCGTGACGTTGGCCGCGGTGATCGCGCCGCTGACGCTCAGGCTCGCGCCGAGCGCCTTGAAGGTCACGGTGTCGGCGAAGTTACCCGTGTTCGAGACGACGAAGGAGGCCGAGCCGCTCGGGTTGCCCGCGACGACGTTGCCGCTGCTGCCGCTGCCCGAGACGTCGTCGGGCGTGATGGCGAGGCCCGCGACGTTCGCCACCGTCACCGTGACGGTGTTCGAGGTGGCGTCGTAGTTGTTGCCGGTGCCGTCCGTGTAGGTAGCAGAGGCCGTATTGGAGATGCTCGTGCCGCCGGCGGTCTGCGCGAGCGCGGGCGTCGCGCCCCACAAGAGGAGGGCGACGGCCAGCAGCAGTGCGCCCGAGAGCGGACGAAAAGTGTGGGGGGTAAAAGTTCTCTTAGTCATTTATTGTTTCCTCTACTCAAGTGGTCGGTGGTGTCGGGGCGGCGCTTTCGGCGGCGTGGTTTTAAACGTCCGGGGCCGAAGAGCGGCCCGGCGAGCGTTCCTTGCGCCGCGCCTGTGGCCCCTTGTTACTTGACGCGCACCTTGTAAGAAGCGGAGAGCTTGCCGCCGGCGGCGAGCGCGTCCGACCACTCGTAGCGCACTTCTGTGTACATCGAGACGGGGGCCGGGACTTTCTTCACCGTGCCGTCCGGCTGCTTCTGCTCGATGATGGGCTGTGTGGCAAATGTCTTACCGCCGTCAATGCTGTAGGTGACGGACGAGCCGGACTCGACGGCGGCGGCGCTGCCCGAGACGAAAGACGTCCCGGCGGGGATGTGGCCGACAGCCTTGTAGTCGCTCGCCGAGGCCGTGCCCTCGTTAAGCGAGATAATCTGCCACTGCAAAATCTCTCCCGGCTGCACGTCGGCAACCTTGTCGAGCGAGAGATGCTTGCCCTCGCGCTCGACCGCGCCGGACAAAAACACTTTGATCTCGGGACGGCCCGTCTCCGCGCCGAGCAGTTGCCTCTGCGCGAAAGTG
The DNA here is from genome assembly GCA_020199995.1 of Acidobacteriota bacterium. GTDB lineage: Bacteria > Acidobacteriota > Blastocatellia > Pyrinomonadales > Pyrinomonadaceae > JAIVJM01. The sequence goes on from JAIVJM010000095.1 coordinate 13,966, forward strand.
GCGGCCCCTCCGAGCACGACGAGGCAAAGCGCCAGCAGCGGAACGAGGCCCAGATTCTTTTTCAACTTAGTCATAATCTTCTCCTCCAAAAAATTTGTTGCGATGTGAAACTTGGCCTCGGCAGCGGGCGGCAGTCGCGCCGTGCGGGCGGAAGGCGGGAGCCAGTCTCCCCCCGACATCAGGCGGGTTCAGGTATCGCCTGCTCTTTGAGCGCACAGGCGACGGCGTACATGAAGTGTTTGAGGCTCACGGGGCGTGGGATGACCGCCGCGAGACGCGCATGAGTAGCCGAGCGCATGATCTCGGACGGGCGGTCGTGGATGGCGATGAGCGAAGTTCCGGGCGCTATCTCGCGGAAGGCTTCGACGGCCCCGCCGCGACCGAAGCCGGCCATGTCGAGCCCGACGGCGATGAGGTCGAAACGACCGTCCGCCGCCGCCCTCAGCACGTCCATCGTGTGCTTACACGTCTCGGCCTCGTGCCCCGCGGCACGCAGCGCCGCCACCAGTTCTTCCGACATCACACAATCATCGTCGCAAATCATCACGCGGGCCATGCAGGCAATTTCCTTTGTTCCCTGGACTTCGTGCTAGAAACCATGCCGGCACATACAACCGGCTACAGGCATACCTTACAAGGCCCGTGCCGCGTCCCAAGGCGACGCGATCTCACGGCTAAGTCCTGTTATTTTGTCATTTAGGTTCGCCCCGGAGGGGGCGCGAGGCGCGGGTGGGAGACGCCCGCTGACAGGCCGGGCTGCTATTTTGTCAGCCCCGCTGACTTTTTGTCAGGATATGGGAGATCGCCCGAAGGGCTTTGGGCGGGATTCGCACAGGCGGTTTTCCACAGGTGGAAAAGTTTGGGAGCCCGGAATTGAGAGCCTCACTGAAACACTCGCCTCGCGCTCGCTTTCGGGGGCCCAAAAAATTTCTTCCGGCGCCCGCTCAGTGCTCAGCGCCCGTCTCGTACTCGCGCAGCTTGCGGTAGAGCGTGCGGGAGGAGATACCGAGGAGGGCGGCGGCGCGCTCGCGGTTACCGTCGGTCTCTTCGAGGACGTGGAGGATGTGACGGCGCTCAAGCTCTTCGAGCGTGGAGGGCGCCGCGGGGGTGTCGGTCGTGCCGGACTCGGAGACGCCCGCGTGCGCGGCGTGGGTGGGGAGCACCTGTTCGGCCTCGATGAGGTCTGCGGCCGAGAGCGCGACGGAGCGTTCCAGTGTGTTGCGCAGCTCGCGGACGTTGCCGGGCCAGTCGTATTCGTCGAGGCGGCGGCGTGCTTCCATTGAGAGGTCAAGCGCGGGGCGGCTGAAGCGCTCGCGGTAGATCGCGAGGAAGTGTTCGACGAGGACGGGAATGTCCTCGCGGCGCTGGCGCAGAGGGGGGACGTGCAGGGAGATGACGTTGAGCCGGTAGAAGAGGTCGGCGCGAAAGCGGCCAGCGCTGACATCGTCGGCGAGGTTGCGGTTGGTGGCGGCGATGACGCGCACGTCCGCCGTGCGGTCGCGCGTCGAGCCGACGCGGCGGAAGCGCCCCTCTTCGAG
>JAIVJM010000096.1 GCA_020199995.1 Acidobacteriota bacterium
GGGTGGGACGCCGAAGGGGTGGAAATCTCGATCCGCGCGGTCGAACACGTGCGGGGCGCGGGGCTCAGGGTTTTCCATGGCGAGCTGGCCGCAGCCGCATACCCCGCGGAACATTTCGACGTGGTCACGGCGAGCGAAATCTTAGAGCATGTCCCCGATCCGCGCGCGTTGCTTGCGGAGGTGGCGCGTATCCTCCGCCCCGGCGGTCTGTTCTGGGCGACGACGCCGCACGGGCGCGGGCTCTCGGCGCGCGTGCTCGGCCTCCGCTGGAGCTCGATCAGCCCGCCCGAGCACCTTCACCTCTTCTCGCTCGAAGGCGTGCGGCGGATGCTCCGCGAGACCGGCTTCCACAACGCCCGCGTGACCTCCGAAGGGTGTAACCCTTTCGAGCTCTACCGCGGCTGGCGGCGCGGCGACGTGATGAAGGCGGCGGCGGCGGGCGTCCCGAACGGGAGCGAGGCCCGATATGCCGGCGGCGGCTACGAGCGCGTCGCGTCATCGTACAGGCTGAACCGCGCGCTGATGAGGAACCCCGCGACGCGCTTCCTGAAGGCGGCGCTCAACGGCGTGCTCGGCGCGGCGCGCGGCGGCGATTCGATTAAAATTAAAGCGATCAAATAGTTTAAGAGGAGGACGGTTGAAGTGAAAGGAATAGTTTTGGCGGGGGGCTTGGGGACGCGCCTCAGGCCGCTCACGTCGGTGACGAACAAGCACCTGCTGCCGGTCTATGACAAGCCGATGATCTACTACCCGATTCAGACGCTCGTCAACGCCGGCATCACCGACATCATGATCGTCACGGGCGGAAGCTCGGCGGGCGACTTTCTGAAGCTCCTCAAGAACGGCAGGGACTTCGGCCTCAAGCACCTCAACTACACCTATCAGGAGGGCGAGGGCGGCATCGCCGACGCGCTCTCTCTGGCCGAGCACTTCGCCGCGGGCTCGCCCGTCTGCGTCGTCTTAGGCGACAACATCATCGAGAACAACATCTGTCGCGCCGTGCGCGCCTACCGGCATCAGGGCGGCGGCGCGAAAATCCTCCTCAAGCAAGTCAGCGACCCGCAGCGCTTCGGCGTCCCCGAGTTGGAGGGCCGCCGCGTCGTCCGCATCGAGGAGAAGCCGCGCCAGCCGAAATCGGAGTACGCCGTGATCGGCGTCTACATGTACGGCTCGGACGTCTTCGAGATCGTCAAGACGCTCAGGCCCTCGGCGCGCGGCGAGCTGGAGATCACTGATGTCAACAACGCCTACATCGAGCGCGACGAGATGACGTGGGACGAGCTCGATGGCTGGTGGACAGACGCCGGGACGTTCGAGAGCCTGCTCCACGCCTCGACGCTCGTCGCCCGGACGGGCGCCAACAAGATGGACGCCGTGGCCGACAGCGCCGCGCGCACCGCGGAGGCCACGGTAGGAAAGTAAGCAGTAAGCAGTGAGCAGTCAGGATTTGAAATTTCAAGTCTGAGATTTCAAATCCCAAAGCCGGGCGCTCAAGACTGAATAACAAAAGTTGCTTACTGCTCACTGCTTACTGCTCACTGCTTACTGCTCACTGCTCACTGATGAAAGTTGTTCGCATCATCGCGCGGCTCAACGTCGGGGGGCCGGCGCGGCACGTGGCGTGGCTCGAAGCGGGCCTCAGGCGCGCGGGGGTAAAGTCGGTGCTGGTCGCGGGCACGGTGCCGCCCGGCGAGGCCGACATGAGCTACTTCGCCGCCTCGCTCGGCGTGACGCCCGAGATCATCCCGCAGATGAGCCGCGAGATTTCAGTGAAGGACGCCGTGACGGTCTGGAAGCTCTACCGCCTCTTGAGGCGCGAGCGGCCCGACATCGTCCACACGCACACGGCGAAGGCGGGAACGGTGGGCCGCGTCGCGGGGCTCTTCTACCGCTGGCTCACGCCTTCGGCGCTGTGGGGCCGCCCGCGCCCCTGCCGCTTCGTCCACACCTACCACGGTCACGTCTTTCACAGTTACTACGGGCGTTTGAGGACGGGCCTTTTCCTCTTCATCGAGAAGACGCTCGCGCTTCTTGTGACCGACCGCATCGTCGTCATCAGCGCGCAGCAGTACCGCGAGATTCACGAGGAGTTCGGGGTGGGCCGCCCCCGCCAGTTCGCCGTCATCCCGCTCGGGCTCGACACCGAGGTCTTCGCCGGCTGGGCGGCGCGGCGCGAGCGGGCGCGGCGCGAGTGGGGCGCGCGTGAGTCGGACACGCTCGTCGGCATCGTCGGGCGCTTGACCGGGGTCAAGAACCACGCGCTGTTTCTGGAAGCAGCGGCGCTCTACAAAGAAAGGTTCGGGCGGCGCGGCGTGGAGGGCGGCGCGGGCGGCCCGGGGGCGCTTTCAGTGGGGCGCGTCCGCTTCGTCGTCATCGGCGAGGGCGAGCTGCGGGGGGAGTTGGAGGCGCGGGCGCGGGCGCTCGGGCTCGCAGATGATGTAGAATTCACGGGTCTGCGCAACGACCCGGAGAATTTTTACCCGGCGCTCGACGTGGTGGCGCTCACGTCTCTGAACGAGGGCACGCCGCTCACGCTGATCGAGGCGATGGCCAACGCGCGCGCGGTGCTGGCGACCGACGTCGGCGGCGTCGTTGACCTCCTCGGCGCGACCGCTGCTGCGGCGACGGCGTCCGGCGGCGATGGCGACAACACGCGCGGGTGGCGAGTCTGCGAGCGCGGCGTGATGGTCAGGCCGAGCGACGCGGAGGCTCTCTGCGAGGGGCTGGCCCTGCTCGCCTCGGACAGCGCGCTGCGCGGGGCGCTGGGCGAGCGCGGGCGGCGTTTCGTCGAGGGCCGCTACTCAATCGCCCGCCTGCTCGCGGACGTGGGCCGGCTGTACGAAGAGTTGACGAAAGCGCGCGCGGGGGCGGCGGATACACTTGAAGACTTGGAGCGCGCCGAGGCGCGCCTGAAGGGGGACTGATATTTGCGAGTTTTGATCACAGGCGGTGCGGGGTTTATCGGGTCGCACCTCTCGGACGCATATCTTGAGCGCGGCGACGAGGTCTTTATCATTGACGACCTCTCGACGGGGAGCATCGACAATGTCGCGCACCTCAAGGGCCACGCGCGCTTCCACTACACCATTGACAGCGTCCACAACCAGCCGGTCGTGGCCGAGCTGATAGACCAGTGCGACGTGGTCTTTCACCTCGCGGCGGCGGTCGGCGTCAAGCTCATCGTCGAGAGCCCGGTGCGGACCATCGAGACCAACGTGCGCGGCACTGAGGTAGTGCTCAAGCAGGCCAATAAAAAGAAGAAGAAGGTGCTCGTCGCCTCGACCTCGGAGGTCTACGGACTCTCGAACGACGTCCCGTTCCGCGAGGACGGCAACCTCGTGATGGGCGCGACGACGAAGGGGCGCTGGTCTTACGCCTGCTCCAAAGCGATTGACGAATTTCTGGCTCTCGCCTACTGGCGCGAGAAGAAGCTGCCGACCATCGTCGTGCGGCTCTTCAACACGGTGGGGCCGCGCCAGACCGGCCAGTACGGGATGGTCATCCCGACCTTCGTCCGTCAGGCGCTCGCAGGCCGCCCCATCACCGTCTACGGCGACGGCAGCCAGACGCGCTGCTTCGGCTACGTCAAAGACATCGTGGGCGCGCTCGTCAAGCTGATGGACAGCGAAGAGGCGGTCGGGCAGGTCTTCAACATCGGGTCGAACGAGGAGGTCTCGATCACGGAGCTGGCCGAGCGCGTCAAGGAACTCACGGGGTCGAAGTCCGAGATCGTGCGCGTGCCTTACGACGAGGCCTACGAGGAGGGCTTCGAGGACATGCCGCGCCGCGTCCCCGACATCTCGAAAATCGGAGCCATCGTCGGCTTCAAGCCGACGATGGCTCTGGACGGCATCCTCCAATCGGTCATCGAGTATTACAGCGGGCGGCAGTCGGACGGCAGGGACTAAAAGACAAATGATGAATGCCGAAATGATGAATGATGAATAGAAGGCAAGCTGTCTTTTGTCTTTCATTCATCACTCATCATTTCGGCATTCATCATTTCTTTGGAGGCTCGGGCCGAGGCCACGTCTGAGGATGCCACCTCCTCCGCGCGCTTGATTTCTCCGCGCACTTTTAATAGCTTCTAACGCGCGCTTCGGACGATTTTTCGCTTTCGAGTTATGCCTTTCAACAGCACCTATCTTGTGCCTGTCCTCCTCGCGCTCGCGCTCGCGCTCGGGCTCACGCCGCTGGTGCGCGCTTTGGCGCGGAGGCTCGGCGTGGTGGCGAAGCCGAAGGCCGACCGCTGGCACCGCAGCCCGACGGCGATGATGGGCGGCGTGGCGATTTACCTCGCGGTCGCCGCGAGCTACCTGCTGTTTGTGCCGCACACGCGTCAGGGCTGGGTCGTGCTCGCGGCGAGTACCTTCCTCTTCGTCATCGGGCTGGTGGACGATCTGCTGCATATCAAGCCGTACCAGAAACTAATCGGGCAGGTGATGGGTGCGAGCGTCGTCCTCTACTTCGGGCTCACGCTGCCGTGGGGCTGGGCGGCCTCGCTCAACATGGCGGTGACGATCTTCTGGCTCATCGGCATCACGAACGCCATCAACCTGCTCGACAACATGGACGGACTGGCGGCGGGCATCTCGGCCATCGCGGCCTGCTTCATCGCCGCGAGCCTCGCCATCAACGGGCAGACGACCGAGGCGCTGATGCTCGCCACCTTCGCCGCCGCGCTCCTCGGCTTCCTCGCCTACAACTCGAACCCGGCCTCGATCTTCATGGGCGACTGCGGCTCGATGTTCGTCGGCTTCTTTCTGGCGAGCACGGCGCTTTTGAGCGCGTCTGGCGGGCGGGGCCGCAGCTTCCTCGTCGTCATCGCCGTCCCCGTCCTCATCCTCTTCATCCCGATCTTCGACACGACGCTCGTGACGGTCGTGCGCAAGCTCTCGGGGCGCGCGGCCTCGCAAGGGGGGCGCGACCACGCCTCGCACCGGCTCGTCGCGTTGGGGCTCTCGGAGCGGCGCGCGGTGTGGCTGCTCTACGGGTTGGCGGGGGCCTCGGGCGTGCTGGCGCTTTTGGTGCGCGAGTTCGAGTATCACTCGGGGCTGGCGCTCGTGCTCGGCTTCACGGTGGTGCTCACGCTCGTCGGCGTTTATCTGGCGGGCGTCAAGGTCTACGACGAGTCGGAGGTCGCGGCGGGGCGCGAGCACGTGCTCGTCGCGTTCCTCGTCGATCTCTCGTACAAGCGGCGCATCTTCGAGGTGCTGCTCGACGTGGTGCTCATCATCCTCGCCTACTACAGCGCCTACGTGCTGCTCTTCGGGTCGAGCCTGCCGCCCGAGACGTGGCAGCTCTTCCTGCGCACGATTCCGGTGCTCATCTTCGTGAAGATGACCGCGCTTCTGGTGATGGGCGTCTACCGCGGCCTCTGGCGCTACGTCAGCGTGGACAACCTCATCGTCTACGCGAAGGCGGTCGTGGCGGGGTCGGTGGCGAGCGTGCTGGTGCTGCTCTTCGCCTTCCGCTTTGAGGGCTTCTCGCGCGCCGTCGTCGCGCTCGACGCGATGATTCTCTTCCTCATGCTGGCCGGGAGCCGGACGGCCTTCCGTCTCTTCCGGCGGCTGCTGCCCGCCCCGACCGCGGGCGGACGCCGCGTGCTCATCTACGGCGCGGGCGACGGCGGCGAACTTCTCCTGCGCGAGATGCGCAACAACATGCGGCTCCAGTACACGCCCGTCGGCTTCGTTGACGACGACCCCTTCAAGAAGGGCAAGGTCATCCACGGCCTGCGCGTCTTCGGCGGCAACGGGAACCTGCGCCGCATCTGCGAAGAGCAGTCGGTCGAGGAGGTGCTCATTTCATCTTCACAAATAGAAGACGAGCGCGTCCGCGAAATCCTCCGCGACTGCGAAGAGGCCAGCATCACTCTCAAGCGCATGCGCATCGAGATCGAGCTGGTGGGGCACGAATACTGAAACAGTTTTCAGTTTTCAGTTTTCAGCAGGAAGAGTCGGACGGACACTCTCTGCTGCTCGGAACTGAAAACTGAAAACTGAAAACTGATGAATGGCTGATCAGGTAACTTATTTCAACGTGCGCGCGGTGTGGCTGCGCCTGCCGCTGGTGGTGCTGGCGGCGGCGGCGCTCTGCGGGGCGTGGTACGGCGTGCGCTGGTGTGTGGGCAGCACGATGGCGGAGTGGGCGCAGGATTTGGAGACCGCCGAATCGGCCACGCGGCTCGCGCCCGCCGACCCGCAGTCGCACCTCAGGGTGGCGCGGCTCAGGCGCGTGAGCTTCGAGCCAGCGGAGCTGCCCGAGGCGCTCAGGCGGAGGGCGGCGTCGAGGCGCTGCGGCGCGCGGCGGAGCTGGCGCCCAGCTACGCGCAGCCGCGCTGGCACCTCGGCAACGCGCTCCTGCGCGCCGGTCGGGCGGACGAGGCCTTCGCCGAGTTGAGACGCGCGGCTGAGGCCGACCCGGCGCTGCTCGCGCAGGTCTTCAACCTCGCATGGCAGGTCTACGACCAGAACATCCAGCAGGTCGTCGGAGCCATCGGCAGCACTCCGCTGGCGCGCGCGCAACTGACGCTCGTGCTCGTCGGGCGCAAGCAGCTCGACGACGCGCTCGCCGTCTGGTCGAGCCTGAGCGTCGAGGAGAGGCATCTGCACCCGGCGGCTGGCGAAATCCTGATCCGCGCGCTCTACGAGCAGGGACAGCACAAGCGCGCATTGCAAGTGCTCGGCCAGCAGGGCGTGACCGGCGTGACCGCCGAAAAGATGGCGAACGGCGGCTTCGAGTCGGACATCGGCCCGGCGGGCACGCAGCTCTTCCAGTGGCAGGTCGCGGGCCTCCCGGCGGGCGCGGGCGTCGCGATTGATTCGCGCACGGCGCACGCGGGGCAGCGCTCACTGCGCGTCTCCTTCAACGCGCCGTCGCAGATTGACTTCAACAGCCTCTCGCAGCTCGTCGTCGTCGAGCCCTCGACGCGCTACCGCCTGACCTTCTTCGCACGGTCGGAGGAGCTGAAGAGCGCGGCCACGCTCTACACGGCAGTGCTCGACGGGTCGGCTGGGGGCGTCGCGCTCGGCGGCTCCGCTCCCGTCGCCTCGGGGACGCGCGATTGGCAGCCGGCGACAATCGAATTCACGACGGGGCCGCGCACGCAGAGCGTGCTGGTGCGACTCGCTCGAGCGGGGTGTGCCGACGGGGTGTGCCCGATCTTCGGGAAAATCTGGTATGACGACTTCGACCTCCAAAGAGCTGCCGGCAGTGCGCACTGACGCGCCGGTCGCGGCGGCAACGACGACCGCCGCCGCCGCGGGGCCGCCCTCCGCGCCGCCGGGCGCGCCCCCCCCGCGCCCCGCCGTCGCCGAGGTGTCGCGGACGCTTTGGAGCCGCTTCATTATTCTCATTTTGTGCCTCGCGGTCGTCCTCTCGACGCTCGCGATGCTGGACGCGTGGCGCTCGCGCGCGCTCCGCCTGAGCCGGAATTTTTTGCAGCTCCCCTTAGCCGGACTCATCCTCGTCGGCCTCGCGCAGCTCCTCCCGCTCGGCGGCGGCGGCGGCGGCGGCGGGGGCGTCGCGGGGGCGTCGCTCACGCTCTCGTTCGATCCTTACGCGACGCGCTTCGTGGTCCTGCAGCTCGTCGCGCTCCTCGTCTATTTCGCCGCCGCGCTCGCCTTCATCGACAGCCCGCGCCGTCTGCGCCTCGTCGTCCGACTCGTCATCATCTTCGGCTTCGCGCTCGCGATGTTCGGGCTCATGCAGCACTTCGTCAACCCGAGCATGATCTACTGGCTGCGCGAGTCAAAGCAGTCGCTCCCGTTCGGCCCCTACATCAACCGCCACCACTTCGCGGGCTACATGGAGCTGACGCTGGCGCTGCCGCTCGGGCTGCTCTTCGCGGGCGCGGTCGAGCGCGAGCGCATGCCGCTCTATGGCTTCGCCGCGGCGCTGATGTGCATCGCGCTCGTGATGACCAACTCGCGCGGCGGGATGCTCAGCATGGTGGCCGAGATCGTCTTCCTCGTCCTCGTCTCGGTGCGCGTCGGGCGCAAAAGCGGAAGCGCGGAGGACGGCGAGGAGCAGAAGGGTTCGCGGATGCGCGCTCTCGGATTGCGCGTGGCGCTCGCCTTCGGGATGGTCGTCATGGTCGTCTTCGGCGCGCTCTATTTCGGCGGCGAAGAGTCCCTCAGCCGTCTGGTCGGAACCGTCAACGCCGCCGACCCGACGACGGGCCGCGCGCACTTCTGGAAGGGCACCGCCGAAATCATCAAAGACCACCCGCTCGTGGGGACCGGGCTCGGCGCGTTCAGCGCCGTCTATCCGCGCTACGACACGGGGAGCGGCGCTTACCGCCTTGAGCAGGCGCACAACGACTACCTCCAGATTCTTTCGGACGCAGGTATAATCGGCGGGCTCCTCGGCCTCCTCTTCCTCGTGGCGCTCTTTCGGATGGCGCTTGCGCGCATGCAGTCGCACGACCGCTTCCGGCGCGGCGTCGCCTTAGGCGCGCTCGCGGGCTGCGCGGGCGTGCTCGTCCACAGCTTCTTCGACTTCACGCTTCACGCGATGGCGAACGCGCTTCTCTTCCTCCTGCTCGCCGCGCTCGCCACCGTCAACGGGCGCGTCGAAGAGCCCGACGTGAAGCAGAAGCGGCGGCGGCGGCGGCGGCGCAGCACGGGAGCTGACGAAGCGCCCCCGGCGGCAGGCCACGAGACGGAGCAGCTCGCGGCATGAAGCAGACGGGACCGGTTTAAGGTCGAAGTCGGAGCGGGAAGACTAATTCACTCGGAGAAAAGATGCGGATACTTGTCACCGGCGGCGCGGGCTTCATCGGCTCGCACCTGTGCGAAAGGCTCATCAGGGAAGGGCACGAGGTCATCTGCCTCGATAACTTCTTCACGGGCCGACGCGAGAACGTCTTTCACCTGCTCGACGACAAGCGGTTCGAGCTTGTGCGCCACGACGTCATCGAGCCGTTGCTGCTCGAAGTTGACCAGATTTATAATCTGGCCTGCCCCGCCTCGCCCGTGCATTACCAGTACAACCCGGTCAAGACCGTCAAGACCAGCGTGATGGGCATGATCAACATGCTCGGCCTCGCCAAGCGCGTCAAAGCGCGCATTCTGCAAGCCTCGACTTCGGAAGTCTACGGCGACCCCGAAGTCCACCCGCAGACCGAGGACTACTGGGGCCGCGTCAACTGCAACGGCCCGCGCGCGTGCTACGACGCTGCGACGGAGATTCTGACGGAAGAGGGATGGACACCTTTCCCCGAGTTAAGGCCGGGCGCGCGCGTTGCTACGCTGAACGTCAACGGCGAAATTGAGTATCACCTCCCGGACGAATACATAGTACAGCCTTACGTCGGAGAGTTGCTGAGGTTCGCCAACTCCAAGTTCGATTTTTGCGTGACTATGAATCACAAGATGTATGTGCGCGACCGGTCAGGTAAGACTAGATTCATTCGGGCTGATGAGGAGAAGGATTGGCACCATTACGATGTTGCTACGGGTGGCGACTTTGCTGGAGAGGAGCAAGAGTGGTTTGAGCTAGGCGCTCCTCCCGTAAATGCAAAGGTGAGCGTCGAGCGCATCCGGATGGACGAGTGGCTAGAGTTTCTTGGCTATTACATCTCAGAAGGTTGTGTGCATATCCGGCGGCGGGTTAAGGCTGTGGGGGGGCATGATTATGACGTTGCCGACTACAACGTGCTAATCGCTCAAGAGAATCCGGCGGGCCGCGCAAAAATTGCCTCGTGCCTCGGCAAACTCGGCTTTAAGTTCTTCCAGTCTGATGACCACCAATTTAGGATTTGCAGTAAGCAACTTGCCGCTATTCTCTCGCTGCTCGGCAAGTCTGGTGACAAGTACATCCCCAGAGAGTTTCTACACCTGTCGCGCCGGCAATCAAAAATCCTGTTCGACGCTCTGATACTCGGTGATGGCTCACATCGCGGTAACTGCTATGCCTACTACTCGAAGTCAAAGCAATTGGCCGATGATGTACAGGAACTGGCGCTGCGTTGCGGATACGCAGCTTCGGTCGTCTCGCACGCAGTCGGGCGCGATTTGTACCGCGTCAACATCCGACCTCGCATAGAAGCGAGCCTTGTGTCCCCTGAGCGAGTCCGTTATGCCGGCTATGTCTATTGCGTGAATGTCCGCAACCACGTGATCTGTGTGCGACGCAACGGGCGGGCAGCTTTTTGCGGTAACTGCTACGACGAAGGGAAGCGGCTCGCCGAGACGCTGATGATGGACTACCACCGGCAGAACCGCGTGGACACGCGCATCGTGCGCATCTTCAACACCTACGGCCCGCGGATGCTTGAAAACGACGGGCGCGTCGTCTCGAACTTCATCGTGCAGGCGCTGAGGGGCGAGGAGCTGACCATCTACGGCGACGGCAGCCAGACGCGCTCCTTCTGCTACGTGGACGATCTGGTCGAGGGGCTCATCCGCCTAATGAATGTTGAAGCCGTCGCAAACGCCAACTACGACGTGCACGACCCCGTTAACATCGGTAACCCCGGCGAGTTCACGATGAAGGAGCTGGCCGAGGAGGTGGGCCGAGTCGCGGGCGTCGAGGTCAGGACGCGCTTCTGCCCCCTCCCGCAGGACGACCCCAAACAGCGCCGCCCCGACATCACGCGCGCACAGGCGCTGCTCGGCTGGTCTCCCACCATCCCCCTGCGCGACGGTCTCGAACGCACCGTCGCCTACTTCGCGGACAGAAATAAAGGCCGTCAATCGTGAATCATCAATCGTGACAAGAAAGAACATGGATTTTCTATTCACGATTGACGATTCACGATTGACGGCCTTTATTGATCCACGGTCTTTCTAACATTATGACTGATTCGTCAAGCACAAAGGCGCTCCCGCCTCCGTCCACCGTCCCGGAGATGTGCCTGCGGGCTCTCGGTACGCACGGCAAGGCGGACGCCGTCAACCTCAAGTCTGCCGGGCAGTGGCTGCACATTTCGGGCGAGGCGATTATCAAGCGCGTGCGCGCCGTGGCGCTGGGGCTCTCGGCGCTGGGCGTCGGGAAGGGCGACCGCGTGGCGCTGCTTTCGGAGAATCGGCCCGACTGGTCGGTCACAGACCTCGCCATCCTGAGCCTCGGCGCGGTCAATGTCCCCATCTACACGACGCAGGCCCCCGAACAGGTCGGCTACATCCTCGAAGACTCAGGCGCGCGCGTGCTCTTCGTCTCGGGGCGCAAGGTCTACCGCCACGCGCGCCCCGGCATCGCGGCGGCGTCCGGCGTCGAGAAAATAATTTTCTTCGACACCGACGCGGCTGCGTCGCACGAGGGCGCGCTGACGCTGCTTGAGTTGGAACAGCAGGGCGCGGAACTGGATCGCCTCGAACCGGAAATGTTTGACAGAGTGCTCGGCACGGTCGAGTCGGAAGACCTCGCGACGATCATCTACACTTCGGGGACGACTGGCGAGCCCAAAGGCGTCATGCTCACGCACGCCAACTTCGTCTCGAACGTGCTGGCGATTTCCAGCTCGCTCCCCATCTACACGACGGACGTGAGCCTCTCGGTGCTCCCGCTCTCGCACATCTTCGAGCGCACGGTCTATTACGT
>JAIVJM010000097.1 GCA_020199995.1 Acidobacteriota bacterium
CGCCACGCCCGCGCCGCCCGCGGCGGTCACGCGCCCGCCGATGGAATGAGTGGTGAACGACGCGAAGTAGGCATCGTACTGGTTCGAGGCGAGGACGTTGTAAGTCTTCGACGACGGGCTGAATGCGTAGCCGGCGAAGGTCGGCGTGACGGTGTAGCTCCCCTCCGAGGGGACGTCCGCGAAAGAGAAGTTGCCGCCCGCATCGGTCGTCGTGGTGCGGTTCTGCGAGCCGGAGAGCGTGAGCTTGACGCCCGCCACCCCGGTGTTGTTGCCCGCCACGACGATGCCGGCGATGGTGTAGGTGACGAAGGTGCCGCTGAAATCGAGTGTCTGGTCGGTTGAGAGGTCGTCGAAGGTCTCCGCTGCGGGGATGAACGCGTAAGCCGTCTTCGAGGGCGTGATGGTGTAGTTGCCGCCCGCCGGGAGGTTCTGGAAAGAGTAGTTGCCGTCGGCGTCCGTGGTGGCTTTGCCCGTCTGCGAGCCTGAGAGCAGCACGGCGACGCCCGCGAGCGCGGAGCCCGCGCCGTTCGTCACGCGGCCACTGATGTCGTGGCGGTTGAGGGCCGCGCCGAAGTCGGCCACACGGTCGCCTGCGGTCGTGGTTATCGTCAGGCTCTGTGGGCTCAGCGTGTAGTGCCTGAGCGCGGGCGTGACGGTGTAGACGCCGCTCGTCGGCAGCTTGGAGAAGCGGTAGCGCCCGTCGGCGTCGGTCACGGCGGCGACCTGCTGCGAGCCGCCGAGCGCCACCGTCACACCCGGCCTCCCCGCGCCGCCCTCGTCAACCACGCGCCCCGTGACGGCGAACTCAGTCTGCGGCGCGTTCTTCAGATAGATGTCGAGCGCCGCCCGCCCGTCGGCGAGACACTGCGAGTCCTCGCCGCACCGCAGCAGTCGATCCGACCAGTAGAAGTGGGCCGCGGCGTCGGGCGCGCGTCCGACGACCTCCTCGAACCGGCGGCGGACGTGTTGGACGCGGTCGTTTTCCGGCGCGACCTTGACGACCTCGGTTGTCTGCGCCTGCGAGTCGAGGACGCCGTAGGTCGAGTTGACGACGCTCAGGCGCGTGGTCGCGGCGTCGGCGCGAATCGTGTCGGCGTCGGCGATGCACTCGACTTCGTCGAGAATCGCGTTGCCGACCCCGAGCAGGTTGATGGCCGTGTCTGCGCTGTGGCTCCAGCCGTAAAGCGATTTCTCGATGAGGACTCCCTGCACCTCCTGAAGGAAGTGTCCCGAGGTGTTGAGGTTCGAGACGTTCATAAGGAGGCCGGTGACATAGAGCAGGTCAAACGGCGCGGTCGGTTCCCCGGAGAGGGTCGGTACGCTCGAGATGCCGGAGAGCCCGCCTTCGTCGAAGAAGACTTCGCGGAGAGAGACTTCCCGGCGCGGGGAATCAGGCCCGGTGGCCGCCGCTTCGCCGAGGTTGATCCACGAGAAGGGGGCGGCGTAGCCCAGCTTGCCGAACAGTTCCGGGCGCTGGCCGTAGTCCACGAAGACCGTGTTCGAGACCGAGAGGCCCTCCCACTCCACATTCTGGATGACCGAGCTGTAGACGGCGCTGTTGACGGCGCACCCGAGAAACTCGGTCTGCTCGATGCTCAGGCGGCTCCGCACAGCCGTCACAATCGACCCGCCCTCCGCGAGATTGCTCAGACCGTAGAACTCGCAGTGCCTGATGACGGCGTCCCCGATCCCGTAGAAGTAGAGCGTGACCAGCGCGTCGTCCGTGATGTCGGGCGTGCCCATGAACGAGATGTCTTTCAACAGAAAGCTCTGAAGCCCGCTGATTCTGATCGCGACCTGCCCGGCCCCGGTTCGCGGGATGAACTCCGACACCAGATTGAGCCCGCGGGTCAACTGATCTCCACTTGAGGTTGGCGGGGGGACCTGCGCCGACGACCCGACGCCATAAATCGTGACGGAAGAGGCGAGCCCCGCGAAATCTTTGCTGACCGAAGAGGCGATGGCATAGCGGCCCTCGGGCACGAACAACTCCCCGCCGCCCGCTTCGGCCAATGCGTCCAGCGCCCTCTGGAGGGCCGGGCCGTCGTCCTCCACGCCGTCGCCGACCGCGCCAAAGTCCATGAGGTTGAAGGCGGCGGCGGGCACACCGGGGGATGAGGCCACGCGCGCGGAGGACTTACCGGGGGGGCGCCCCTTCGCCCCCGCCGTGGTCTCGAAACCAGACGACAGGAGAAGGGCAGCCCACGCGGCTGCCAGAAAGAGTCTGAATAAAACTTTACTGCGCAAGCTTGTCATTTTCCCGGCGATGAACAGCGACGCGGCCCGACTTCAAGAGAAGCCATATGAGGCGAGCACATCGCGAGAAGAGAAATATCGTACAGGAATCGGCGAGGCGAATAAGCATCCCCGCCGCATTTGATGAAGGCTCCTTGGGTGAGGCGCTCTCATTTCAGGTCTGTCAAATCCTTTGAACGCCTCGTCCGCCGCACGATGGAAGAGGACGTACCGCTAAGCTAACATTTTTAGACGTGCTTTGTGGGGAAATAGTTTTTGGGATTTTGGATAAAATCTCGAATCCGGCACGTCGAAAACGCTCCACCGCGCCGACCTTGCCGCCGAGAACGCTTAAAACTGCGTCAAATCGGCATCAGGGTCTCCCGCGCTCACGGCTTGAAGTCGAACCGACGTTATTACTCGACGCCGGAACGATTTCGCCCTTTGCCTCCGCCTCTCATCCATCTTTGCCCCCGTCAGAACGTCTCCGAACCTGCATCCTCCGTCCACGAACTGCACGCGGCGTGCCGACACGGGTTCCGGTATCTTTTCGCCCGTCGCCGCGGGCTTCGCGCAGCAATAACCTTACTTCAGCAATAATAATTCGCGGAGGGCGGCATCGGTTTGGGGAAGAGCGGTCCGCGGCAGGCCCGAAAAAGCGCGACGGCGGAGAATGTCGCCGGGCGTCCCAACAATTGTGGCACGCGGTTCGTAAGCGAAGCGCGCCCCGGCGGAGAGTTTCGGCGCGGCGAGAGTCAGTTGAGGCGGGCGCGCCGGGACGCCGGACGGGGTTTGAGGCGGGGGAGTGGTTGGCGTATCTTGCTGATGTTCACACGCCGCGGGGACGAAGATTGAGTTCGCCGTCAAGGGGAACAACATCTCGAAGATCGGGGCCGGGTTCCTGCTCATCCTCGCGCTCGCGGGCGCGCGGTTCGGCGTGCGCGCCCGCGCCTGGACGCTCTGCTTTGAAGCGCCGCACCGCCTCGGCTTCGTCGAAGCCTTCAAGGCGTATCTCATCGGCGACACGGCGGGCAACGTCGTGCCGCTCGGCATCGTCGTGAGCGAGCCGGCGAAGGCGGCGCTCGTGCGCGAGCGCGTGCCGCTCGTCGTGGCGCTCTCGGCCATCGCGGTCGAGAACCTCTTCTACATGCTTTCGGTCGCGCTTTTCGTCTTCGGCGGCGCGGCGGCGCTGCTCCTGAGCTTCCCGCTGCCACGCTCGCTGCGCTGGTCAAGCGAGGGCGTGCTCGCGGGGGTCGCGGTCTTCGTCACGTTCGGCGTCGTCGCGGCGCGGCGGCAGTGGAGATTCCTGAGCGGGACGCTGGAGGCTCTGGCCGCGCGCGGCGTGGGGCGTCGGCTCCTCGAGTCGAAGCGCGAGAAGGTGGTCGCCATCGAAGAGCGCATCTACGGATTCTACTCGCGCAACCGCTCGCGCTTCCTGCCCATTCTCCTGCTCGAAGGCGGCTTCCACCTGCTCGGCGTGATGGAAGCGTACCTCACGATCTATCTCATCAGCGACGTGCCGCCGACGGCTCTCGCGGCCTTCCTCTTCGAGTCGGTCAACCGCGTCATCACGATGGTCTTCAAGTTCGTGCCGCTGCGCGCCGGAGTGGACGAACTGGGCACGGGGCAGCTCGCGCGCGTGCTGGCCTTCGGCGTCGCGGCGGGCGTGACGCTCGCCATCGTGCGCAAGGCGCGGATGCTCTTCTGGATGGCCGTCGGCGTCGCGCTTCTGGTCGGGCGCGGCCTCTCGCTGCGCGCCGTCACCGACGAGGCGGCCCGCGCACAGCGCGACGCCACGGAAGACTCTCGAGACAGTCTGGAGTCCGGGGTCTGAAATCTAACGCGGCGCGGTCGAAAGTCTACGTGCGCGACGCGACTGTTCCTGCTCTTCATCGTAGGCTCTCCTTCAAAGCGTCTGACGGAGAGTTAGAAGACACGGCAGTTCTATTACAAGGCGGCCCCGAGGTCAGCGAATATTTCGACCGGCGCGGGACGAGCAAGGCGACCGGCATTCTCACTCCGCAACGGGTGCGGTGCGATGATGGAACGTCGCGCGCTGCTTCCAGCGCCGGTAGGCGGCGAGCGAGAAGGCGAGCCAGAGCCCGGACACGAGGTAAGCGCCGAGCGTGTCGCTCGGCCAGTGCGCGTGCAGGTAGACGCGCGAGAATCCGACGACGAGGACGGGCAGGACGGTCGCGACGAGCGCGGCGCGGCGCACGAGCGCGCCGCGCGGCAGCAGCGCGTAGGCGGCGAAGAAGAGGAAGCCGAAGTAACAGACGTAGAAGGTGACGTGTCCCGAAGGGAAGCTCATGCCGCTGCCGTCGTAGGCGAAGCCAACCAACTCGGCTGCCGGGCGCGGGCGACCGACGAGCACTTTGAGCAGATTGGCGATGAGCGCCCCGCCCCCCGCGCTCAAGGTCACGCCCGCCGCCTCGCTCCGACGCCCGCAGACGGCGAAGACGAGCGCCGTGGCGATTGTCAACAAGTGCGGCGTCCAGCTGTTGCCGAAGGCCGATGCCCAGCGCATCAGCGCCGCGAACCACGGCGCGTCCAGACTCTGGACGACGAGCGCCGCGCGCAAATCCCAACCGAAGTAAGCGTTGAAGTAGGCGAACAGCGCGAGCACGGCGAAGGCCGCGAGCCCGGCCGCGTAGAGGACCTGCGCGCGCCGTAGGCGGCGCACGGCGACGCGCCTCGGAACGGGCGGGACGTGGGTGGGTTCGTCCGGCGTCAACTCGCTCTTGTCGTGCGGGGCTGAGTTCATCTCGAATCACATCGCGAAACGAAAATGCGAGAGAAGCGGGGGCTTGCCCCCGCTTCTCTCGCGATGGCGCATGCAACCGGCGTGGCTTATAATCATCTTAATTACTCCCGAAAATAAATGATGAGGGGCGCGCTCGGCAAGCCGACGGCGGCGCCGGCGCGGGTGAAGGAAGGGAGGCGTGAGGGTTTGTTAAGAGTCGAATACAACGAAGGACTGTACCTGCCCGACCTCGATTTGTGGCTCGACGCGGACGGGCCGCGCGAACGCTGCGTCATCTCGCACGCGCACTCAGACCACATCGCGGAGCACCGCTCAATCGTCGCCACGCCCGAGACGGCGCGCATCTTCCGCCACCGCATCGGCGAGACCGAGGTCGAGACGCTCAACTACGGCGAGCGGCGCGACTACGGGCGCTACGCGCTGACGATGTTCCCGGCGGGCCACTGCCTCGGCTCCGCCCAGATTCTCGTCGAGGCCGACGGCGAGCGGCTCGTCTACACCGGCGACATCAAGCTCCGTCCCAACGTCGCGGCCCGCGACGCCGTCGTCGTCCCCTGCGACACGCTCGTCATGGAGTCCACCTTCGGCGACCCGCAGTACCGCTTTCCGCCCGATGTGGCGACCGCGGATCGGCTCTCCGCGGCGATGGAGCGCGCCTTCTCGGACGACCGCGTCCCCGTGGTGCTGGCCTACGCGCTGGGGAAGAGTCAGGAGGCTCTGGAACTCCTGCTCAGGCGCGGCTACCGCGTCAGCCTGCACGGCGCGATCTGGAACGTGACGGAGATTTACCGCGAGCTGGGCGTGGAGTTCTCGGGCGAGTACGAACGCTACGACCGCGAGCGCCTCAAGGGGCGTGTCCTGATGGCTCCGCCCGGCTGCCGCAAGCAGCCGATGCTCCTCAACATCGAGCGCCGCTATCTCGTCATGCTCACGGGCTGGGCGATGAGCAAGAGCGCGCCATACATGTACAGGGGCGTAGACCTCGTGCTCCCGCTCTCCGACCACGCCGACTTCGACGACCTCGTCCGCCTCGCGCGCGAGTCCGGCGCGCAGCGGATCATCACCATGCACGGCGCGAAGAAGTTCGCCGCCCTGCTCCGCGAAATGGGCTTCAACGCCGAACACCTCGCACAGCACCCCGGCGGACAGAAGGGCCCGAAGGGCGGCGCGACGAAAAGGGCGGCGACCGCCATCGAGCAGAAGCTCTTCGATTGACGCGGCGGCCCTACCGGTTGAACTTCTCTTCGCAGATCATTTCGACGGCGCGCTCGATGTTGTCGTCGAGGCCGGAGAGGCATTTGATGACGCGCGTGGGGAGGCGGAGCGTGACGACCTGATACTCCTCGGAGGCGGTCTTCCGGTCGGCGAGGGCGCGCCGCAGCGCCGCGCTCAGTCGGTCGTAATCAACGGGCTTCGGGAGGTAGTCGTGGACGCCGAGGCGCTCGCAACTGCGGCGGATGTCGTCGCTGGTCTCACCCGTCACGACGACGACTGGAACGTTCGGGTTGAGCCCGCGAATCTGTTGCAGGGCCTGGAGTCCGTTCATCTCGGGCAGCGTCATGTCGAGCAGGAGCGCGTCCGCGCCCTCGTCCTGAAACAGCGCGACGCCCTCCTCGCCGGTGTAAGCCTTGAACACGCGGTAGCCCTCTTTCGAGAGGCCGCTCTCGTAGAGCGCGGCCAAATCTTCCTGGTCTTCGATGACGATGATCCTTGCGCTTTTCACTTCGGTCACACCCTTTTGCTCTTCTCTGATCTTCGGCGAGCCGAGATAGTAGCACACGGCGCGGCGGGGCCGCGCTGCTTGCGCGTGAGATTCATCTTCTCGGCGACGTAGGTGATCCGGTCGGTGCGGTCTTTCTTCTTGTCGTATCTGTCGCCGGGAGCTTCCCTGTAGAAGTCGTAAGCGCGCTTCCATTCTTCCTTAATCTCGGCTGTGGCTTGTCCGCCCCGCAGTTCAGGCATTTTTCTCTTCCCCCTAAATTAAAATCCCCGCCGAGGTCAGGGCGAGGTCTAAAAATATCAGTAGCTTATTTAAGTGAGGTGGAAGTGGGCGGAGTAACCGACCCGCCCAGTCCCCTTCTGATTCTGCCGGGGTGGGTTAATGTGACAATACAACTATTTGAGGATTTATGCCAAGCGAGTTGTGCGCGGTGGACGCGGGCGGCGGTCTTCGGGTATAGTGCTTTCAACCGGGCGGTCGGTGAATCCTTCCGCCCATAGTGGTTGCTGGGGTGAGGACAGTGACCACATCAGAACAGGCGCGAGGCCCCAAAGGCTGCCGCGCCTGTTCGCTTTTGACGGGCGCGGGCGAGTCGCTGCCGTGACTCGCCCGCGCCCTTTCGCGCTCGACGCGGCAGCCTTCACCCTTGATCTTCAATCCCGTTAGTGCGATGCTCGCTCGCGTTTAAATTCCCCGTCCGAGACAATTCGCGGCCAACGGTTTTCGGCCTCCCGACATGCAGGGTGCGACGGTTCGGCATGGGCCTCGCGCACGAAACTTCGGTGCCGGAAAACCGCCGCCGGGATTATAATAAATTTTTCTTCGCGTCGTGCCCGGACAAACAGCGGAAGCCGTCTATGACACCGCCTATCGCCACAGTCCTCGTGCTCCTCCTCCTCTCCCTCGTGCTCTTCGCGACCGAGAAGATTCCCATTGACATCGTCACCATCCTGCTCGTCATCGGCCTCGTCCTGACCGGGACGCTCACGGTGGGACAGGCGTTCGCGGGCTTCGGCAACGACATCGTCATCACCATTGCGGGGCTCTTCATCCTGACGGGCGGGCTGGTCAAGACCGGCGTCGTTGACGTGGTGGGACGCCGCCTCCACCGCATCGCGGGCGGTAACGAGTTTCGCCTCACGGCGCTCGTCATGTTCACCGCCGCCGCCTGCGCCTCGGTGATGAAGAACACGACGACGACGGCGATGTTCGTCCCCGTCGTCCTCGGCATCGCGCAGCGGGCGCGCGTCCAGCCCTCAAAGCTGCTCATGCCGCTCGCCTTCGGCGCGATCCTCGGCGGCACCTGCACGCTCATCGGGACTTCGACGAACCTCGCCGTGAGCGGCGCGCTCGCGCGACTCGGCGCGAGTGGGGAACTCGCGCAGCGCTTTCAGGTGGACGCTCAGCTCATGCGCCCGTTCACGATGTTCGAGCTGACGCCCGTCGGCATCGCCATCGTCGCCGTCGGGATGCTCTACATGCTCCTCGTCGGGCTGCGGCTTTTGCCTGCGCGCGGCGGCGCGGAAGAGTCTCTCATGGAGCAGTACCACATCCGCGAGTACATCTCCGAGGTCATCGTGCGGCCCGAGTCGCCGCTGGTGGGGCAGGCTCTGGCCGAGTCGAACCTGAGCGAAAACCTCGACCTCACGGTGATCGGCATCATCCGCGGCGACAAGGGGCGCATCGCGCCGCACGCCGAGGAGCGCATCGAGGCCGAAGACCTTTTGCTCGTGCAGGGCCGGATGGACGACATCCTGCGCGTCAAGACCGAGGCGGGCATCGAGATTAGGCCCGACTTCGAGCTGCGCGAGCGCGACCTCAAAGCGGGCGACGTCGAGCTGTTCGAGGTGCTGGTGCTGCGCGGCTCGGAGTTAAACGGGCGTTCCCTGCGCAGCCTGCGGTTCCGCGAGCGATACGACCTCACCGTTTTGGCCATCAACCGGCACGGGATGGCGCTCCTCACCAAGCTCAGCAACGTCACCCTGAGGTTCGGCGACGTGCTGCTCGTGCAGGGGCCCAAGGAGAACGTCGAGCGCCTCAAGACGGACGGCCACGTCCTCCTGCTCGAAGGCGAATCGGGCGCGCGCGAGCGCGCGGGGAAGAGAATCTGGGCCGTCCTCGCCTTTGCGGTCTTCCTCCTCTTCTCGATCACGCACCTCTTCGGCGTGCCGCTCTCGGTGGCGGTGCTCTTCGGGGTGCTGATTCTGCTCGCCTCGCGGGCCGTGCTCACGCAGGAGATGTATGACCTCATCGACTGGCGTCTGATCGTCCTCATCGCGGGGATGATCTCTTTCGGCACGGCGATGGAGGCTTCGGGCGCGGACCAGTACCTCGCCGACCTCATCGTCAAAAATTTCAGCTCCTATGGGAACCTCGCCGTGCTCGCGGGCTTCTTCGCCCTCACCGTGGCGCTGACGCAGCCGATGTCGAACCAGGCGGCGGCGCTCGTCGTGCTGCCCATCGCCGTCAAGACCGCGCTCTACCTCGGCGTCAACCCACGCGCCTTCGCCGTCGCCGTGACCTATGCCGCGTCGTGCTCGTTCCTGACGCCGCTCGAACCCGCCTGCGTCCTCATCTACACGCCGGGCCGCTACCGCTTCCTCGACTTCGTCAAGGTCGGCTCGATCCTCACCATCGCCGTCTTCGCCATCATCATGCTGCTCGTCCCCATCTTCTGGCCGCTGTGAGAACAGCAGGAGGTAAGCGCTTAAGAGAGCGCCGGTAGGCGCGGAAGGATTTAGCCCACGGCGTCGGGCCGTGGAAATCAGCAACGATAAATGTGTGGAGCCCCGTGAGGGGCGAAAGACAATCAACGACCGGCACAGGCGAGGTTGATTGTCTTTCGCCCCTCACGGGGCTCCACTGTTTGATTGGATTGTTAGACCCACGCGGCCCGACGCCGTAGGCTAAATCCTTCCGCGCCTTATCAGGGGCTCGCCGCTGCTTCTTGCTCTCTCCCTGCTTGCACGCGCGGCGGCTGATTATTATAATGCGCGGGCTTTGAGACGCGGGCCACGGTGAAGGGTTCAAGGACGACCGGCCTCGCAAGCGTTTTCAAACCCCCCTCAAGAACAAACGAGAGAAGATGGCTAAGAAGATCACCGGATGGAGAGAACGGCGACGTGTCGCCCGAACACGCGCGACTCCCCTTCGCACGCTCACAGCCGGGCTCGCGCAGGTCGCGCGCGCCGCCTTCGCCGAGCCGTACCAGCTCGCCGTCGAGCGCCACGCCGTGGCCTTGCCTCGCCTCCCGCGCGCACTCGACGGCCTGAGAGTCGTCCACCTCTCGGACATCCACCACAGCCCCTTCACGGGCCGCGAGCAGGTCGAGCGCGCCGTCGAAGTCGCCAACAGCCTGCAACCCGACATCATCGCGCTCACCGGCGACTACATCTCGCACGAGCGCGAGTACATCCAGCCGTGCGCCGAGATGCTCGGTCGCCTGCGCGCGCGCCGCGGCGTCTACGCCGTGCTCGGCAACCACGACAACTGGGTCGACGCACGGCTTATCACAGACCTCTTCCGCGCCGAAGGCATCAAGGTTCTGGTCAACGAAGGGATGCGCTTTGAAGACCGCGGGGCCTCCTTCTGGCTCGCGGGCGTGGACGACACGATGGTCGGCCTCGAAGACTTGCCGCTCGCCCTCGCGGGCTCGCGCGAAGACGAGCTAAAACTGCTTTTGGCGCACAATCCGGTCATCCTGCGTCGCGCCGCCCGCGCGGGCGTTGACCTCGTGCTCTCCGGTCATACGCACGGCGGGCAGATCACCTGGCGCTCGGAGCGCTCGGCTTCGGGGCGCGTCCGGCGGCGTATCCTGCGCGGCTTAGGCCGTCGCGGCAACACGCAAATCTACGTCACGCGCGGCCTCGGCACGGTCGTCCTGCCGCTGCGCTACGGGTGCCTGCCCGAAGTCTCTCTGCTCCAACTGCGCTGCGCCGAATAGTCTCGGCGTCTCGGAGTCTGGAGTCAGGAGCAGGAAAGAAAAAAGCTCTTTTTCCGGCTCCTGACTTCGAGACTCCGGACTCCGGACTTTTTTATGGCTTCCCGAATCGTCACGCTGCCCAATGCCCTGACCGTGGTTCGCATGGTTTTGATCCCGGTCTTCGTGTCGGCGCTCTATTACCAGCGTTTCGGCTGGGCGCTTTCGATTTTCGTGCTGGCGGGCGTGACCGACGGGCTCGACGGGCTCTTCGCGCGGAAATTCAATCAGGGCTCGCAACTCGGACAGATTCTCGACCCCATCGCGGATAAACTCCTCCTCGTCACTTCCTTTATCACGCTCTCGCTGCCGTCGGTGATGGAGCCTTCGGCGCTCGTCCAGCCGCACCCGCGCCACCTCCCCGTGCCCTTCTGGGTGACGGCGGCGGTCATCAGCCGCGACATCTTCATCATCGTCGGCGCGGCGGCCATCAACATCGTCACCGGATTCCGGGGTTTTCGCCCCTCCAGACTCGGTAAAATCAACACTTTCGTCCAGATTACGGCCATCGTCCTCATCCTCGTCGCCGCCAGTTTTCCCCCTCTACGCGGTTATCTGCCGACCGTCTACACCACTGTCTTCTCCTTCGCCATCCTCTCCGGCACACACTATGTCTTCTGGGCCACCCGGCTGCTCAACGAAGACCGCGCACAGCGCGACACCTCCTCCTAGCTGAATTGTTAAACTGTTGCCGAAACAGGGCTTGCGCGGGCAACGCAAGGGGCGAAGACGGCTACTAAATAATTTGACAAGAAGGGACTCAGGTATTATTCTGAGGGCGCATTCAAGTCGTCGGGAGAGCCGGGAGTAATCCGGCCCGGACTGCGACTTCGGAAGGGGTGGACGGGCAACGAATTTCGGTGCTTTGCGCTTCAGGGCCGGCCCGCGCGGGCTGTGATTTTGGGGCGTGTAGCCAATAAATGTGGGGAGAAGAAGAGAGCAATGAGTAAGATAATCGGTATTGACTTGGGGACGACCAACTCGGTTGTGGCCGTCATGGAAGGCGGCGAGCCGACGGTGATTACCAACTCGGAGGGGGGCCGCACGACGCCCTCCGTCGTGGCCTTTACGAAGGACGGCAATCGCCTGGTCGGGCAGGTCGCCAAGCGGCAGGCCGTGACCAACCCCGAAAACACTGTCTATTCGATCAAGCGTTTCATGGGGCGGCGTTTCGACGAGGTGACGGAAGAGAAGAAACAGGTTCCGTACCAAGTGCAGGCCGCGGGGGGCGGCGACGTGCGCGTCTTCGCGGGCGGCAAGGACTGGAGCCCGCCAGAGATTTCGGCCATGATCCTGCAAAAGCTGAAGCAGGCGGCGGAAGACTATCTCGGCCAGAAGGTCGAGAAGGCGGTCATCACCGTCCCCGCCTACTTCAACGACGCGCAGCGCCAGGCGACGAAGGACGCGGGCAAAGTCGCCGGCCTCGAAGTGATGCGCATCGTCAACGAGCCGACCGCCGCCGCGCTCGCCTACGGCCTC
Organism: Acidobacteriota bacterium; assembly: GCA_020199995.1. Classification (GTDB taxonomy): domain Bacteria; phylum Acidobacteriota; class Blastocatellia; order Pyrinomonadales; family Pyrinomonadaceae; genus JAIVJM01. The sequence continues at coordinate 12,178 of JAIVJM010000097.1, forward strand.
GACAAGAAGAAGGAAGAGACCATCGCCGTCTTCGACTTCGGCGGCGGAACCTTCGACATCTCGGTTCTGGAAGTCGGCGAGGGCGTCGTCGAGGTCAAGTCCACGAACGGCGACACGCACCTCGGCGGCGACGACGTTGACGAAGTGCTCATCAAGTGGATCATCGAGGAGTTCAAGAAGGATCAGGGGATCGAACTTCAGAACGACAAGATGGCTTTGCAGCGCCTCAAGGAGGCGGCCGAGAAGGCGAAGATCGAGCTCTCCTCGACGATGGAGACCGAGATCAACCTGCCCTTCATCACCGCCGACCAGTCGGGGCCGAAGCATCTGGTGATGAAACTGACGCGTGCCCGCTTCGAGCAGTTGATTGACCCGCTCCTCAAGCGCCTCATGCCGCCCGTCGAGCAGGCCATCAAGGACGCCGGCCTCGACGCGAAGAAAATTGACGAAGTAGTGCTGGTCGGCGGCTCGACCCGCATCCCGAAGGTGCAGGAGATCGTCAAGAACTTCTTCGGCAAGGAGCCGAACAAGACCGTCAATCCGGACGAGGTGGTGGCGGTCGGCGCGGCGGTGCAGGCGGGCGTGCTCTCGGGCGAGAAGACGGACATCCTTCTCTTGGACGTGACGCCCCTCTCGCTCGGCATCGAGACTCTGGGCGGCGTCAACACCGTCCTCATCCCGCGCAACACGACGATCCCGACGCGCAAGTCGGAGATTTTTTCGAC
>JAIVJM010000098.1 GCA_020199995.1 Acidobacteriota bacterium
GCTGAAAAGTGCGCCAATACTTCCACGCTTGCAGATAAGTTTCCTGCACGGCGTCTTCAGCCGCTTCGCGCGACCCCGCCAGGCGCACCGCGGCGCGCACGAGCGTGTCCAGGTGGGCGAGCGCGTGGGTCTCGAATTCTTCGCGCTGCCGGCGCGACAAGTGATTAAACAAGAGGCTTTCTCGCTTTCTCTTGTGACAGTGCGGGCCGGGAAGGCACCCGAAACATCTCTCGTCCCCGCCCACCACTCTAAACAAGTCACAAAAGCTGCTGATTATTCCCGCCAATCAAACGTGGCTACAGACACGTAGCCGTGATCTGTTCTTGGCGTGTGTTCGGAACAGAAAGAGATTAATAAAATTTGAAGCCGGGTTTATGTAAGCGGGCTTACATAGAAAGAAGGCGGAAAACCATAAAAATCTGGAATAAATCGCTCCATAGGCGACTTGTTCCTTTTAAGGGATGCATTTCAATTCGGAATTTCAAAGGAGGACGTGGCAATGCGTTCAAAGATTGGTGCGGGCGTCGTGGCCGGTCTCATCGCGGGCCTGATGTTCGGCATGATGATGCAGATGATGAGCGCGCCGACGCCGCAGGGCGGGCAGATGCCGATGATGCAGATGGTGGCGATGGTGGTGCGCTCAGACAGCATGGTGGTCGGCTGGCTCTATCATCTCTTCAACAGCGCGGTCATCGGCGCGATCTTCGGCCTCGCGCTGGGCGGTCGCGCGCAAACTTACGGCGCGGGTCTGGGATGGGGCGCGCTCTACGGCGTCGTCTGGTGGGTGCTGGGCGCTCAGATTCTGATGCCAGTGTTTCTCGGAATGCCGCCCTTTGCGTCTCTGATGATGGCCCCGATGCGCATGGTGGCAGTGGGCAGTCTTGTCGGGCATATCCTCTACGGTTTGATTCTCGGCGCTGCCTTCGTGTGGCTCGCCAGGCCAAAAGAGATTAGGGCCGTCGAATCGGCCTGATAAGGATCAGCCGCCAGAGACTTAAGCGAAGACTTTGCGGTGATGAATTCAATCCAGAATGAAGAAGTGATGCTCCAACTTGCGGTAACAGCACTGCTTACGCTCACTGCCGTGTTCTGTCTATCATGCACGAATAAGATTGAGGCGCAACGCAGCTCAGTGCCGGACGCGCGGTATCCGGGTTGGCGCACGAACACGGCGAAGCGTTCTATTGATCTCGGCGAATTGATGTCCGGCGGCCCGCCTAGAGACGGCATCCCTGCCATTGATCGCCCGACGTTCGTTTCGATCACGGAGGCTCGCGCTTGGCTGCGCGAGCGCGAGCCGGTGATTGCGCTCGAAGTCGAAGGGGAAGCGCGTGCCTATCCTCTTCAGATTCTCGTCTGGCATGAAATTGTCAACGACGAAATCCGTGGCACGCCCGTCGCCATCACCTTCTGCCCGCTCTGTTACAGCGCGATAGCCTTCGACCGCCGGCTCGACAATCGCACGCTTCGCTTCGGCGTCACCGGTATGCTGCGTCATTCGGACATGGTGATGTACGACCGCGAGACCGAGTCTTGGTGGCAGCAGTTCACGGGCGAGAGCATAGTCGGCGACCTGACGGGCAAGAGACTCCAACAACTGCCGGCGCAGATCGTCGGCTTCGCGCAGTTCGCCGCGGCGCACCCGGAGGGCCGAGTGCTTTCGCGCGAAACCGGACACCGGCGCGACTACGGGCGCAACCCTTACACGGGCTATGACGACATCAGCCAGACGCCGTTTCTCTTTCGCGGTCGGCGCGACGAGCGGCTGCCGCCGATGGAGAAGGTCGTCGCCGTCGAGATCGGCGGCAGGTTCAAAGCCTATCCGCATTCAATCACGCGAGCGCGCCGCGTCATACATGACCGCGTAGGCCCTCAGGAGATCGTCGTTTTCCACTCGGACGGCGCTGCTTCGGCGCTCGACGCGGGCGACATCAGCCGTTCGCGCGACGCGGGGGCGACCGGAGTCTTTGACCCTTCGGTTGATGGAAGGCGTTTGCAGTTTCGCTACGAAGATGGACAGTTCGTTGATGCGGAGACGGGAAGCCGCTGGAACATCTTAGGGCAGGCCGTCAGCGGCGAGTTGCGCGGGCGTCGACTGCGGCGCATCACGCACGGCGACTACTTCGCCTTCGCGTGGCTCGCGTTCCGACCTGAAACGGAAATCTTTCGCGGCTGAGACTCAACTGGCGAATAGCGGCGGCGCAGAGGTTAGCCCGCTAACCATTGAATCACACACTTCGTTGTTAGAATGAGCGCGGCGGCGCGCCAGCGTGAATTAACTTTTGCCCGAAGAATTTGTTACAACAGTACGGAGACGAAACAGCTCATGGCACGAACGCTTCCAATAGCAAACGGTCGCCTGCACCTCAGCTTCGATCAACTGTATCGCGTCCGCGACATCTATCACCGCCACCTCGGTCTCAACAATCAGACGGGCGGCGTGCCGTGGCGTCTGGGCGTGTGGGTTGACGGCGCGCTCTCGTGGGTGCAGGACGAGGGGTGGCGGCGGGAACTGCGCTACGAGGCGCACGACTCGCCGATCACCGAAGCGCGCCTCACGAATGAAAGCTTAGGCATCGAAATGGTCGCCAACGACGCGGTCGCGCCGGACTGTGAAGCGTTCGTGCGACGTATCCGCCTCACGAATCTCTCGGACGAAGCGCGTGACATCCGCCTCTTTTTGAACTCGCGCTTCCGCATCGAGGATAACGCGGACAGCGTGACCGTCTTTTACGCGCCTGACCGCCGCGCCATAGTTCACTACAAATCCGACCACTGGTTCTCTGAGCGCGGCACGACCGAAGGAGCGGGCGTGATCGGCGTCGGGCAGTTCACCTGCGGCGAGGCGTGCCACTTCGGGACGTGGGGCACGTGGCAGGACGCCGCGGACGGCTGGCTCGAAGGCAACCCGGTCGCGCAAGGCGACGCGGACGCGACTATCTGCTTTGGCACCGCGCGGGAGTTTGGGGAAAAGCTCGCGGCGGGTGAGACTGCGACAATCAATTATTGGCTCGCCGCCGGGTCAACCTACGAAGATGTGCGCTCGCTGGACGAGCAGATTGCGCGGGAGGGAGTTGGCAGCATCATCGAGCGGGCGCGTGAGGCGGCGCGCGCCTTCCTCTCGCCCGCGCGGCGCGACTTCTCGGCGCTCCCCGACAACAGCGCGGCCAACCTCTACCACCGCAGCCTGCTGACGCTCTCAGCGCTGGCCGACGAGAACGGCGCGATTGTCGCCGCGGCGGATTCCGCCGAGCAGTACGGCTACGTCTGGCCGCGCGACGCCGCCTTCGTCGCCAACGCGCTCGACCGCGCCGGTCTGCCGGAGATTCCGCGCCGCTTCTTCCGTTTCATCGCCCGCGCCGCGCGCGAGCGCCCGTGGCTCTGGCAGAAGTACAATGCAGACGGGACGCTCGGGGCGAGTTGGCACCCATGGGTGGTCGGCGGCGCGCCCGCCCTGCCCGTTCAGGAGGATGAGACCGGGTTGGTGCTGTGGGCGCTGGCCGAGCACTGTCGGCTCTACGACGAGGCCGACCTTCTCGGAGAGGTTTACGAGTCGCTGGTCGCGCGCGGCGCTGATTGGATGGTCGAGTACCGCGACGGGCGGACGAAGTTGCCGCTGCCGAGTTGGGACTTGTGGGAAGAGCGTTGGGGCACACACCTCTGGACGTGCGCGGCGGCGGTCGGAGGGCTGCGCGGCGCGGCCTCGCTCGCCGAGAGGTACGGGGCGGCGAAAAAAGATGCCGCGCGCTGGCGCGCCGTTGCGGACGAGATCGCCGGGGCGATTGACCGACATTTCTGGAGTGACGAACTCGGTCGCTACGTTCGTTCGCTCGTCCCCGTCGCGGAGGGCGAAGCGGAGCAGGATCGAACTGTGGATGTCTCCATCTGTGGTCTCTTCATGCTGAACTGTAAGCCCGCCGCCGACGCCCGCGTCGCCGCGACCGTCGCCGCGATTCGCAGCGCGCTCACTGTTAAGACCGCCGTCGGTGGACTCGCCCGTTACGAAGGCGATAAGTACCAGCGTGGTGAGGAAGGCAGCGAAGGCGTGCCCGGCAACCCTTGGTTCGTTTGCGCCCTGTGGCTCGCGCAGGCCGTGATCGCGGCGGCGCAGTCGCGCGAAAAATTGGAGCCGGCGCGCGAAGTGATCGCTTGGGCGTGCGCGCAGGGAGATGCGGCGAAGATACTGGCCGAGCAGATCGATCCGCAAACGGGTCTCCCGCTCTCGGTCGCGCCGCTCACGTGGTCGCACGCCGAAGTCGTGCGCGTCATCACCGCCTACTTTGAGAGGGACTCCGAACTCTCTCGGCAAACGAAAACTTCGGGGCTAAGCGATGCTAAACCGGCTGCCGCAACCGGAAGGGTTGCCGGAAAGCAGATCTTCAAAACAGCCCGTACCGCCCGCTTGCTTTAGTCCGGCGCATAGAAGGACAGTCGCGGAACAATTGACAGACAGAAGGAACGAAAGCTAAGTTTAATGCTGACGCCGCCGTTTTGCGGCGCGCTCGGTAGGCAGATGACCAGTCAAAATTACAGCCTCTATCGCTATTACTACTATTACCGCTCGTTCTCGGCGGAGAAGGACGGGAGAGAGGTTGCAGGCTGTCTTGATGCGTTGATTATCTAGCACTCGAAAGACGAGTCTCCGAAACAACCGGCCACCGATCCTTCCGACGCGGGAGGAATCGGTGGCCGGTTCTTTTTTGCGCGGTGATCGGAAAATACAACTTGAGCGAGGTTCAAGAAATCATGACGAGACAATCTCCACGAATACCATTGCTCGATCACGTTGACATGCGAATGGTCGCGGCAGAGCCGGGCGATTCAGCCTCTGACCGGAACGCTATTGTCCAACTCGACCCGGACCATCCGGGCTTTAGGGATCAGGACTATCGAAGGCGGCGCAACCGCAGCGCGCAGATCGCTCTCGAATACAAACAGGGGATGCCTATCCCTGACGCGCCGTACACGACTGAAGAGCACGGGTTATGGCGCACGGTCTGGGACGCGCTCGAACCTGCCCACCAAAAATATGCCTGCGCCGAGTACCTCGCCGCGTTCGAGAGATTAGACCTGCCGCGTGAGCGCATCCCGCAGCTTCGAGATGTGTCCGAAAGAGTGCAGGCCGTGAGCGGCTTTCGTTTGGAACCCGTCGCCGGACTGGTCGAGCCGCGCGTCTTTCTCGAATCCTTAGCTGGCGGCGTCTTCCTCTGCACGCAGTACATACGCCACCACTCGACGCCGCTCTACACGCCGGAGCCGGACGTGGTGCATGAGATCGCCGGCCACGCCGTGACGTTGGCGAGCGAGCGGCTAGCCGAACTCAATCGTCTATTCGGCGAAGCGATCAAACGCACGCGCGCGGCGGAGGACTTGGAGCGGCTGTCGCGCATCTACTGGTTCACGATTGAATTCGGGACGGTTCGTGAAGAAGCGGAGGTCAAGGCTTACGGAACTGGTCTGCTCTCTTCCGCCGGAGAGTTGGATGCTATGCGCGAGGCGGAGCTACGTCCCTTCGATTTAGAGGCGGCGGCGCGCGAGGAGTATGACCCGACCGTGTTTCAGCCGGTGCTTTTCTGCGCCAGCTCATTTGAAGCAATGCACGGGACGCTGAAAGATTACCTGCTTAGCTGGCGCTAAGTGGAGGATTCGTAAGGCTGGGTGCGCGTGACCTCGATCAACCGTAGGGGAAGGCGTTCTGAGCCTGAAGCCGGAGTATCTGCGCGCATTTTCGGCGTTCAACGTAAGCCGGATTACATTCAGAGGCTAACACCATGGTAAATAATGGCTTCTTATTTTGACGTTAGCAAGCTAACGTAAAAATCTCCGTTGGCACTGCTAATATACACGAGTTCCCTAATTACCCTTCCCCTGTAAGTCCCCCGGTAAGTTGCGGTCGCAGAGAACCCGAAAGCGCCTCGCGCCGCAGCAATTTTTGCGGGTGCGTGAGGCGACGGAGTTATGCCCAAGAATAAAGAGCCGCCATTGCCGGATCACAGGGACTGCCGGACGCTGACGGGGCTGACGCTTGAACACATGCCGCGCGACGGTTCGCTCGGTCGCGTCCGCCGTTTTCGCAAGGGAGCGACCGTGTGGCGGGCGGACGACCGGGCGGACAGCATCTTCTTTCTCCGGCGCGGCCAGGTCGCGGTGATGAAGGACGACGCCGACGGTCACGAAGTGATCGTGCGACTGATCGAAGCGAGCGAGCCATTCGGGGAGCTATGTTACTGCGCTGCGCAAGAGAGCGTGCGACAGACCTCGGCGCGGGCGATTGTGGAAAGCGAGGCCGTCGAGATCAAACTCGGCGACTTCATGGGCCACTTGCAGGAGAACCGGGATGCGCTCACAGCTCTGATCTTCACCTTCTGCGTGCGGCTCGCCGACGCCGAACACCGCATAGAAGTGCTCGCGCATCGCGGCGCCGAGGAGCGGCTCGGAAGGTTGCTGCTCCAACTGGCAGGCTCGCGCGGGAAGGCGAGTGCCGAAGGGAAGAGTGAGGTCGCGCTGCCAGTGAGCCACGAAGAGTTGGCGCAGATGGCCGCCATGAGCCGCCCGCACGTCACCATCACGATGGGTGGATTCCGGCGGCGCGGGTTTGTAAGGTATGGGCGCGGTCGTCCGCTCGTGGTGGACGTGCCTGCGCTCAAATCTTTTCTCCACGGGGAGCAGATTCAGGACAGCAAGAAGGGGCGGAAGTGATGGCGAAAAACGCGGCGGACATCCTGATCGAGAGCATCATCAGTTGGGGCGTGGACACGGTTTTCGGCCTGCCGGGCGACGGCATCAACGGCATCATGGAAGCGCTCAGGCAAAGGCAGACCAGCGTGCGCTTCATCCAAGTACGCCACGAAGAGGCAGCCGCCTTCATGGCCTGCGCCTACGCCAAGTACACCGGGCGACTGGGCTGCTGTCTCGCCACATCGGGGCCGGGCGGCATACATCTTTTGAACGGCCTCTACGACGCCAAGCTCGACGGGGCCCCTGTGCTCGCCATCACGGGGCAAACTTACTCCGATCTCAAGGGCAGTAAATTCCAGCAGGAGATCAACATGACGCTCCTGTTTGAAGACGTGACCGTTTATAACCAGGAAGTCATCAACCCAAATCAGGTGGAGATGCTGGCGAACGAAGCGTGCCGCCACGCGCTCAATCACAGGGGCGTCGCGCACATCACCTTCCCCGTTGACTATCAGGAGAAAGAACCGTCAGGCCGTGGCTCTATGCACAAAGTAGAAGGAGCGACGACTAGCCGCTGGTCGCCGCCCATCACCACTCCCCCGGAAGATGAATTGAAGATCGCGGCCTTCATCCTCAACGAAGCGAAGAAGCCTGTGATCCTCGTCGGTCAAGGCGCGTTGGGCGCGCGAGAAGAAGTGATCGAGATCGCGGACAAACTTGGCGCGCCCGTCGTCAAAGCCCTGCTCGGCAAAGCGGTCGTGCCAGACGATCATCCTTTGACGACGGGCGGCCTGGGACTCCTCGGCACGACGCCCTCGCAGGAGGCGATGGAGCAGGCGGACGCGCTCCTCATCATCGGCTCGTCCTTCCCTTACATGGAGTACCTGCCTGAGCCAGGCCAAGCCAAAGGCGTGCAGATTGATGACAAGCCAGACCGCATCGGCCTGCGCTTCCCAGTCGAAGTCGGTCTCGTCGGCGACGCGAAACCGACCGTTGCAGCGCTCTCAAGATTTATCCAACGCAAAGAGGATCGCAGCTTTCTCGAACAGGCCCAGCGGGGGATGAAGGAGTGGTGGGAGTTGATGCGCACGCGAGCGATGCGCGACGACGTTCCGATCAAGCCGCAGCGCGTGGCTTGGGAGTTGTCGGAACTCGCAGCGGATGACGCGATCATCTCGACCGACTCCGGTACGATCACGACGTGGATCGCGCGGCAGTTCAAGATTCGCGGGCAACAGAAGTTCAGTTGTTCGGGCACGCTGGCGACGATGGCCCCGGGTCTGCCTTACAGCATCGCGGCGAAGATCGCTTTTCCCGAACGACAATCAATCGCGTTCGTCGGCGACGGCGGCTTCACGATGTTGATGGGTGAATTCCTGACGGCTGTGAAATACAACCTGCCCATCGTCGTCGTCATTATCAAGAACAACACACTCGGACAGATCAAGTGGGAGCAGATCGTTTTCCTCGGCAACCCTGAATACGGC
>JAIVJM010000099.1 GCA_020199995.1 Acidobacteriota bacterium
GCGCGACCTCGTCCGTGATGATCTGTTCGATCTGCCGGAGCGACGTGCCCGGGCGCGCGGTGGCGATGACGACGAATAAGCCCGAAATCTCATTTGAGTTTTGAAACGCGGAGACGTTTGAAGCGAGCTGGCGGTCGTAAATGAGAGCCTTCCTGAGACGCGATGACAGTCCGTCCGTAAGGAGGTTGGACGCGATCTCTAAGTCGGCGTCTCCAGCCTCGAAAAATGGCGGAGAGGGCCAAGCCAGATAGACGCGCTCCTGCGGCACCCGGTCGCTCACTTCGACGACCTTCTCGCCGGAGAGCTGCGGAATCCAACGCGCCGGGCGATCCAGCGCCGGGCCGGGCGGGATGCCGGCGAAGTATTTTTCGACGAGACGTTTGGCTTCCTGTTTGTCGAAGTCGCCGGCGATGACGAGGGAGAGATTGTTCGGCGTGTAGTAAGTCTTGAAAAACTCCTTCACGTCTTCGAGCGAAGCGGCGGTCAAGTCTTCGTGGCTCCCGATGACGCTCCACGAGTACGGATGCCCCTTCGGATAGAGATTCTCAAAAATCAGTTTGAAGGCGCGCCCGTAGGGCTGATTTTCCAGACCCTGCCGCCGCTCGTTCTTGACGACATCCCGCTGGTTGTCGAGTTTCTCTTTGGTCAGCGCGTCGGGCAAAGTGGCGAGGCGGTCGGATTCGAGCCAGAGGAGCATCTCAAGGTTGGCCGACGGGACGGTGGCGAAGTAGTTCGTGCGGTCGTTGTCGGTCGTGCCGTTGACGCCGCCCGCGAAGAGGTTCGCGCCCGCCCTTTCGACAAAGGAAATGTACTCGCCGGCTGCGTTCTTCGAGCCTTGAAACATCATGTGCTCAAAGAGGTGTGCGAAGCCCGTGCGCCCCGCCTGCTCGTTCTTCGAGCCGACGTGAAACCACTGGTTGACGTGGACCACCGGCAGCTTCCGATCAACGTGCAGAATCACTTGAAGACCGTTCGGCAGCGTGTACTTTTCAAACTCAATTTTTGGGGCTGCTGCACCCGGCGCACTGGACGGCTGCCCGCCGGTCTGCGCCGTCACGCTGGAAAGCAGTGAGAGGAGCAGCAGCAGCGATTGAAGGTGAGACCATCGTCTCTCTCTCAGAAATGTTTTCATGGAGTTTCTTTCTCTCCTGCTCGACGACAAGTTGAAGTTGAAAAATGCGGCGGACGAACGAGCGCCCGCCGCGTCTGACGTAGAGCCGCGAACCATGCTAAGGCGTGTTATTCAGCTCGCGTTGTTCTTTGGCGAGCCTGATGCCGACTGTCTCAGTACACGACCTCGCCATCGATCCGCATTTTCTCTGTCTTGAACGCGATCAAGACCCGAGACTCTTTTTGGTCGCGGATTTTGGGGTGAGGAAACTCCAACTGTAGGGTCTTATCCTGGGCGCGGACGAGCGGGCGACCTTCATACTGGCGCGGAAAGACGAACTGAAACTCTCGGCTGGCGCCCTGCGCTACCGCATAGCCCGACAGCGGAACCTTCTCCCCTCCCGGCAGAATCAGGAAGACAAAGTTTTTGAGTGTCTCCGTCGTCTGGCTCTGCCAGTGGCGGGCCAGCTCACGGTCGTCAAACGGCACGTTTGAGCTGTAGGAGACGTAGAGCACCAGCGTATCCGGAAAGCGCTTGGACAAGAAAGCTTCCGCATTCTGGTCAAAAGCCTGCTTCTGTTCGGGCGTCATGTCGTCGTACTTCGACTTGATCTGCGAGAGCCGCACGATGGCTCGTCGAATCGGCAGCGCGGACCGAAACTGGGCTTGGTATTGAAGCATCGGTCGCGTCTGGCGGGCGCGCCCCGTGTCACCTCTCTCAGAGGGATCAGGCGACCGGGTGCCCTCTATGCCGCCGGGCCCCGTGGGGTTCATTCCTCCGGCGCTCGGCAGCCCCGGCGACTGAAGCGGCTGGATCAGCGCCTGGCTCAGCGTGTGACTCTGCGCCCAGGGGGAGTTCGCGAGGAGCTTGCGACATTCCTGCTCCGACCATTTTTGATATGGCTTCTTTTGCCAGAACTCTCCGTCCTGAGTCGCCGCGAGAGACCAGAGTGCCAACGCCAGCAGTAAGAGCATCCTTACGCTTTTCATGCGCGTCATAACCTTCACCTGTCTTTCGTCAATCGGATGTGTCGGTACTACCTGTGTTAGCGGGCGTGCCGATTGCGGATTGTCGATTGCGGAATGCGGAATGCGGATTTAGGAAATGAGATGTGGAGATGGCGCGAGAGCAAGTCAGTACCGCCTGCGGTAGCGGGCGGGTCATGTCGCCAGAACCCGCCCGCTACCGCAGATGGTACTGACCTCTGGCCACACATCCCCACATGGGCTCACTATCTCTCTCTGCGTTGAAGGGCGCGGCGAGCCTCAAAGAAGCCCGCCGCGCCCGAAGCGACACCAGCGATTAGAACTCGAACCTGCCGCCAAGCTGAATCCTCCTCTGGCCGAAGGCCGAGGTGATGACGCCAAACCCGGCTTGGTTCTGGAGGGAGAGGAAAGGGTTGTTGAAGTTTACGCGGTTGAACACGTTGAAGAAATCACCCGTGATCGTGAACTTCACGCGCTCTCCGATCTTCGTCTCCTTACCGATTGAGAAGTCGAGATTCCACCTCGAAAAGCCGCGCAGCACTCCTCGCCCGGAGCGCCCGTCCGTGTCAATGTTAATCCTGCGGAAGCTGTTGAATACCGCCGCCGGATCGGCGAACAGGTTTAACCCCGTGCCGCGCGTGGCCGGATTGCCGCTGGTGCCGATGCCGCCGGAACCTGTGACCCCGCTATGGAGGTTATTGCCGACGTTGAGTCTACTGATCGGTATGGCGCCGGTGCCGGCGCCGAAGATCGCGCCGGCACCGAAGACCTGAAAACCTTGCACGACGGTCAGCGGCACGCCGCTCGAAGCTGTGTAGATGCCCGCGAGGTACCAGCCCCCGATCAGTTTATTCGCCCAATTGCCCGTGTCGAAACGACGGCCCGAGCCGAACGGCAGGTCATAGACGAAGTTGGCGTTCAGGTTGTGACGGCGATCGAAGTCCGATGGGGCGTAGTCTATGTTCTCATCGAAGCTGCTGGAAAGCTGCGTCACAAAGTTCTGGATGCCGCCGACCTGGTCGAGCGACTTCGACAGCGTGTAGTTGACATCGAAGGCCAGACCGCGAGACATCCGCTTGTGCAGAGTCACGAACATCGCGTTGTAGCTGGACCGTCCGAGGGTCGTGCGAACGAACAGATCGAGCGACTGCTGATTGTTGAACGGCTTGGGCGTGAAAAAATCTATGAAGGTGTTCCATAAATCATTCAGGTTGCCGTTGATGAAGCTAGCTCCCTGGTTCGCCGCAAGGAACGTGGTCGCGCCGCCGCCGAGCGCCGGTATCTGATTCTCGAACCATGGTTGTGGCGTGACGGCGCTCGCCGCAACGCCGGATCGCAATTGCGCCGCCACCGCGTCAAACGCCTGGGAGAACCTCTGGCCCGACGCCTTGTCCTTAAAGAAGTAGGGCGCCGAGTTGAGGTTCAGGTTCTGGTAAAGATTTCGCGCGTACCTCCCCAGATAGCCCACCTCGATCACCATATTGGCGGGCAACTCACGCTGAACGGTGAAGTTAAATGCGTGGTTGTACGGATCGCCGATATTCGGGTCCACGCCGAACGAGAGCAACTCGCCGAACCCCTGGGCGGGCACAACGGGGGAGGTCACCGCCGTGTTGACCGGGACAGGTATCGGCCCATCGATCCCGACACGGAACGGATCGCCAGCGGCGTTTCGCGGAGCCCTGAAGTTGAGCGTCTGGGCAAAGCCGACGCCGAGCATCGGCACGACCACGCTGGAGACAGTATTCAGGCGGTCGTAAAGCAGCGAGTAGCCGCCGCGAATCACCGTGCGCCGCTCGCCGAAGGCGCGCTTGAGCAACCCGCTATCGAATGACGGCTGCCAGGCAAGGGAGAGGCGCGGCGAGAAATTCTTGCGATTGATCTTGAACACGTCCCGGCCCGCTTCCTTGACCGGCACGTAGGCGATGTCGGGGTTGAAGATTTCGCCATTCTCGGCTGCCTCTCTCTTCCGTCGCAGGTAATCCACCGGATCGATCAGCTCGAGGTTGCTCCTGTAAGCCAGAAGAGTTTGGCGATCCAGCACATCTTTGGGCGGTGTGTGCCACTCGTACTGCAACCCGTAGGAGAAAGTGAGCGAGGGCTTCATCCGCCATGTGTCGGCTAAGTAGAATTCCCAGTGACGAAGCGCCGCGTCGTTGATGAGCGGTGTGCCGATGGGATTCGGCTGCAGGTTGGCGTCGCGCGTTGCCAGATATGAGACGTTGTCCACGATGCCCAGTAGCGAGGTGTAGAGCGCATTGTAAGTAGCCGCATCCGAAGCGCGTAAGCAGTTTGTCGTGACGGTGGCGCTGCACGCGGTTGGACGCTGAGAGGCAGGGATCACCAAATTACCGAAGTTGCCGATGGTCGCGACGGGCGTGCTGAGCGAGCCGATCACCTTATCGTTCCTGAGGTGGAACGTCTGAATTTTGCGCAGGGTGCCGCCGAACTGAAAGGTGTGCGTCCCCTTCGTCCAGGTCGCGTTGTCAACAAATTGCGTGGTGCCGCCTCCGAGCGTCCGCCGGCGGGCGCGCTGCGTGTCAACGTCTATCGCCTCATCAATGCCGGCTACGTTAACGGCAACATTGAACCCGGCAATCGTGCTCGGATCGATGACGCTCAGGACGAAATTGTCAAAGGCGTGCCCCACGCGGGCCTCATTCACGAGGTTGGATCGGATCGTGCCGATCAGCCCGACCGTCACGTTCTTCGGTCGCTCCGTGAGGACGGCGCCCGCCGTCCGTTCTACAATGTTGACCTGACCCGCGCTCAATTGGATTTGACGGTATAACGAACCGCGCGCCTCCACCGACCATTTGGAATTGATCTGGTGGTCGAGACGGAGCACACCGAAGTCATCGCGCAGAGTGGTTGGAATGTTAGTGATGAACCCGCCGGTGTTAAGTCCGCCGTCGCCCAACGTCAGATCGTTTGGCAGCGGCAGCGTCCTCAAATACGAGAGGACCCGCGGGTTAGAGCCGAGCGCGCGAGGGTCGAACGTCCCCGGGTTGAAGGTGTTCACGGCGCCTGAGGCGTCACGGAATCTCAACAACCCATCGCGGAAGCTTTGAGTCGGTACGATGCGGGTGACCTGCGTCGAACCGGGCACCCGACGGCCTTCGTAGTTGAAGAAGAAGAACGAGTGGTCTCTCCAGATCGGACCTCCCACAGATGTCCCGAACCGATTATCTTTCGACTCAGGCCTGCGGATACCGAGCCGGTTGTTATTCCACGAGTTCGCATTGAGATTGTCGTTCTGGTGGTAAGCATAAACCGAGCCGTGGAAATCGTTGCCCCCGCGTTTGGTCACGAGCGTCACCTGCGCTCCCCCCGAACGTCCGAACGAGGCGGTCGGGTTAGCCACCGTGACGCGAAACTCTTCCACCGACTCCGACGGCACCGGCACGACTGTTGAGAATGCGTTTCTGAAGCCGACCTGATCGGAAACGTCGAGACCGTCGAGGCTGAAGCTATTTTGATCGGCGCGTGAGCCTGAGACCTCGCCGCCCGGAGCCACTGCCGGTTGCAGGGCGAGAAGCGCAGTCGCCTGGCGATTAATGGTAGGCAATCGCTGGATGCGATTTTGCTCGAAGGTGTTGCCGACCGTCGCATCGTCCGTGTGCAACGGAGCTTCCTGCGCGCCTGCCACCGTGACTACTTCGTTGACATTGCCGGCCTCCAGCTTCGCGTCGCGAACCGTCGTGACGGTGATGTCCGCCTTGACATCTGTGAACACGGCGGTGCGGAACCCCTGTCCAGTGATCGTGATATCGTAAGTGGCCGGGTCAATGTTGGCGAAGACATAGCGTCCTTCGTCATTAGTGGTGGCGATCTTTTCAGCTTTGGTTGTTTTGTCAACCAGCTTGACCGTGGCACCGGCCACGACGGCTCCAGTGGCATCCGTTACCAGTCCGGATATTCTCGCGGTCGCTGCGGTCTGCCCCAAAACGGTCGCAGGCCATAAGGCGACGACCAGCACGAGGACTAAGAGGCGGGCGGTTTTCATTTTACTCTCCTTCGACGAGTGGTTGGGTCGGGTTTCCCCTGTTCAGATAGTGAGCTATTGAACAGGGCGGGCATTCCATCGAATAGAGCACCTGTTTACCGCAACTGCTGCAAAATGTCAATAGTGCGACGCAT
Source organism: Acidobacteriota bacterium (assembly GCA_020199995.1). GTDB lineage: Bacteria > Acidobacteriota > Blastocatellia > Pyrinomonadales > Pyrinomonadaceae > JAIVJM01. The sequence continues at coordinate 6,238 of JAIVJM010000099.1, forward strand.
ACTGCATAACCGCTTGCCGCTCGCATTGTGTTAGTACAAGTTGCACTAACATTTCAGAGCGCTTCTCCTTCGATGAGTGGTTGGGTCGAGCTTCCCCGTGCAGACTGTTCAGCGTGTCGGGGTCGCCGGTTATTTCAGCGGCGCAGAGAAAAGTTGCGAATTCAAATGATGAAGAGGAGCGACTGACGAAGGCTCTGGCGGTCTACGGCGAGCACGTGGTGGCGCTCGCGGGGCTGGACCTGGAGGTGGGGATGCGGCTGGGGGAACTGCTCAACGCAAGGTGGGCGGATGTGGATGAGGCCAACCGGCTCATCTCCATCACGCAGACTAAGAACGACAAGCCGCGCCTAGTCCCCTTAACCGCGCGGGCGCTCGAAATCCTCAAGCGCTTGCGGCAGGACGCTCCCGACGACGAGCCGATCTTCGACTCGTCGCGCACGGGGAGGAAGCGCCGCCAGTTGATGGTCTGCTTCGAGCGGGCGGCAGAGGAGGCCGGGATCAACGATTTCCACTTCCACGACCTCCGACATACCTTCGCCACACGACTCAGGGCGGCGAACGTCCACGAGTACGATATCGCCGATCTTTTGGGCCACTCGACCACGCCGGGCGAGACCAGAAACACCAAGGTCACGCGCGGCTACGCGCACGGCGTCCCGCAGAGGCTCAGGGATGCCGTGGACAGCCTGGAAGAGGGGAAGCGCCTGATTTCGGGTACGCCAACTCTACGCCAAGTGGCGAAAGGGGCCTGAGTTGGGAGGCGGGTGCCAACCCATTCAGACCCCTCCAAGTGGTTGAGCTTGAAAGAAGTATGGCGGAGGGGGTGGGATTTGAACCCACGGTGGAGTTTCCCCCACTCCGGTTTTCGAGACCGGTGCACTAAGCCACTATGCGACCCCTCCGCATGGGAAACGATGAATGATGAATGATGAATGATGAACGATGAATCGTTTTTCATTCCGCATTCATCGTTCATCATTCATCATTCATCGTTTCTTTCTGACGGCGCGCGCGGAAGAACTCCTGCATCAGCTCGCGGCATTCCGCTTCGAGCACGCCGGGCGTCAGTTTGATCCGGTGGTTCAAGGAGCTGTTGTCGCAGACGCGGAAGACCGACTCGACCGCGCCCGCCTTCACGTCCGCCGCGCCGTAAACCAGACGCCTGACCCGCGCCTGCACGAGCGCGCCCGCGCACATCGCGCACGGCTCGATGGTCGAATAGACGGTCGTGCCCACGAGCCGGAACGCCCCGACCCGCCGCGCCGCCTCGCGCAGGGCGACCACTTCGGCGTGCGCCGTCGGGTCGCAGTCCGTGCGCGTGCGGTTGCCGGCGACGGCGAGCAGCGTCCCGTCCTCCGAGACGACGCACGCGCCGACCGGCACCTCGTCGTGCTCCAGAGCCGCGGCGCGCGCCGCGCCGACCGCCGCGCTCATCCAGCGCGCGTCCTCGCCTTCCGTCCCTTGCGACCGTTTGTCTGCCACAGCCGTTTTCAATCAGCGTCGGGCAAAAAGTGAATATAGGTTCGCAACGCCGACACTGTCAAGCCGCGCAAACTTTGACTCGCCGCGCGCACATTTGCGAAACTCGCGCGCGATGCCGACGCTCAGGATCGCGCCGCGCGCGCCCTTCGACTTCGACGCGACCGCGCGCTTCTTCCGCTTCACGGAGGCGGAGATCGTCGACAATTTCGACGCCGGACTTTACGCGCGCGCCTGCCACGTCGGCGGAAAACTTCTCCTCCTCCGCGTCGAGTCCGAGGGCACGCGCGCGCGCCCCGCGCTCACGGTCTCGCTCTCGCCCGCTCGCCCCGCCACGCGCGATGTCTTAACCGAAGCCGGCGAAACCGTGTGCCGGATGTTCAGCGTCGAGCACGATCTGAAATCGTTCCGCGCGCAAGTCGAGGGCGATCCGTTGATGAGCCGGCTCGAAGCCGCGCACCGCGGCCTGCGCCTGCCGCGCTGGGCGACCCTCTTCGAGGCACTGCTCAACTCGATCCTGCTGCAACAGATCGCCACCCCGGTCGCGTGGACGTTCCGCCGCCGCGTCGTCGAACGCTTCGGCAAGCAGATCGCCGTCGCGGGCAGAAAGTTTTACGCCTTCCCGCTCCCCTCGTCGATCGCCGGCGCGCCGGTCGAAGAGTTGCGCGCGCTCGGTCTTTCGGGGGCGAAGGCGCAATCAATCGTCGAACTCGCGCGCGCGGTCGAATCGGGCGCGCTCGACGCCGACGCGCTCGCGCGCGGGGATAACGAAACTGTGATCGCGCGGCTCTCGACTCTGCGCGGCGTCGGGCGCTGGACGGCGGAGTGGGTCTTGATGCTGCACTTCGGTCGCACGGACGTGTTCGCCGCCGCCGATCTCTTCCTGCGCGGCGCGGTCGTGAAGTATTACAACAACGGTGCGCCGATGAATGAACGCGAGATTCGCGCGTTCGCGCGCGAGCGTTGGGGCGCGTGGGGCTCTTACGTCGCGCTCTACATGCTCGCCGGGCTGCGTGCCGGCAAGATCACGCTCAAGCCTGAGCGCGTGGTATTATCAAACTCGCGCGGCGCGTGACGCGCGAAGCGCAAGCCACCCGCCGCCGACCGATGTAAGTTAATGATGAGACCTGACCGCCCCAGAAAGACGCCCGCCTCCATCACCACCGCTTCCGGCGAAAGAGTCACAGGCAGTCTCCCCCGCCTGCCCGCGCTCGCCCCGAAAGAGGCGGCGGCGACGCAGGCGCCGACGACCGCGACCGAGCCGCCGTCGATCACGCTCGCCGGGCAGCGGCTGTCGGCGGCGGAGTTCAACACGGCGATGGTGCACTTCCACCGCGCCGAGATTCAGCGCTCGAACACCTGGCGCAACCGCCTCGACACGACGACCAACTGGGCCGTCATCACGGCGGGCGCGACACTCTCCTTCGCCTTCACCGCGCCCAACAACCCGCACTTCGTCATCCTCATCAACACGATCCTCGTCGCCTTCTTCCTGACGATGGAGGCGCGCCGCTACCGCTACTACGAAATCTGGGCGAGCCGCGTGAGGGTCATCGAGACCGGCTTCTTCGCGCAGATGTTGAAGCCCTCCTCGCCGAACGACGAGTGGGCCGATCACCTCGCGCAGGACTTGCGCACGCCGCACTTCACGATCAGCCTGTGGGAGGCGATGGGCCGCCGCCTGCGGCGCAACTACCTCTGGATCTTCATCCTGCTCGCCGCGAGCTGGAACCTGAAAGTTTACCTGCACCCGTTCCCCGCGATGAACATGGAAGAGTTCATCAGGCGCGCGGCGGTCGGCGTCGTCCCCGGCGACGTGGTCTTCCTCATCGGCATCGTCTTCAACGTGGGCGTCATCGTCTTCGCCTTCGCCACCGTGCAGCTCAAGCAGGCGACGGGCGAGGTCTTGCCGACGCACGAGTTCCACCCCTTCCGCAGCGTCTCGAACACGGTCTCGAAAGTCGCCGCCACGCCGCGCCGCGTCACCGCGCGCCGCACGCGCCTCGCGCGCCAGCGCGCGCGCACGCTCCGCACCGGCAACCAGACCGGCGAGTGGAAGCGCGTCGACCTGGCCGAGACGCCGGAACGCGCCGACGAGCGCGTCGAGGAAGAGACGTTACGCTAGAAGTCAGAGGTCAGAGGTCAGAGGTCAGTGGAAAGCCGTCTTTGCTAACCTCTGACCTCTGACCTCTGACCTCTGTATCTAATGATCGAGCTGAACGGACAACGGCTGACGCTCGAAGAGGTCGAGTCGGTCGCGCGGGGCGACGAGCGGGTCGCGCTCGCCGGAGAGGCGCGCGCGCGGGTCGAGGCGTCGCGGCGCGTGGTCGAGCGGATCGTCGAAGAGGGTCGGGTCGTCTACGGCGTCAACACGGGCTTCGGCAAGTTGTCGGACGTAGTCGTGCCGCGCGAACAGTTGCGCGCGCTCCAGCTGAACCTCGTGCGCAGCCACTCGTGCGGCGTCGGCTCGCCGCTCTCGGCGGAGGAGGCGCGCGCGATGATGCTCCTGCGCGCGAACGTCCTCGCGCTCGGCTACAGCGGCGCGCGCGCTACGGTCGTCGAGACGCTGCTCGCGATGCTCGAGCGCAATGTGGTGCCCGTCGTCCCCGAAAAAGGATCGGTCGGGGCGAGCGGCGATCTCGCGCCGCTCGCGCACCTCGCGCTCGCCGCGGTCGGCGAGGGCGAGGCGTTCTTCGAAGGCGCGCGCGTCGAGGGCGGCGAGGCGATGCGGCGCGCCGGCATAGAGCCCCTGCGGCTGGAAGCGAAGGAAGGGCTCGCGCTGCTGAACGGCACGCAGGCGCTCACAGCCGTCGGGGCGCTCGCGCTCGCGCGCGCCTGCCGCGTCGCGCGCGCGGCGGACGTCGCGGGCGCGATGACGCTCGAAGCGTTGAAGGGCACGCCCGCCGCCTTCGACGAGCGCATCCACGCGGCGCGGCCGCACGCGGGGCAGCAGGAGGCGGCGGCGCACCTGCGCGAGCTTTTAAGGGACAGCGAAATCCGCGAGTCGCACCGCGAGAACGATCCGCGCGTGCAGGACGCTTACTCGCTGCGCTGCATGCCGCAGGTTCACGGCGCGGCGCGCGACGCGCTCCGGCACGCGCGCGCTCTCACAGAGATCGAGACCGGCGGCGCGACCGACAACCCGCTCGTCTTCGCAGAGACCTCGGAAGTCATCTCCGGCGGCAACTTCCACGGCGCGCCGCTCGCCGTCGCGTTCGACTACGCGGCGATTGCCGCGACGCACCTCGGCAACATCGTCGAGCGCCGCATCGATCACGTCGTCAGCCCGACGAAGAACCAGGGGCTGCCGCCGTTTTTGACCGCGAAGCCCGGCGTCGAATCCGGCATGATGGTCGCGCAGATCGCGGCGGTCGCGCTCCTGAACGAGTGCAAGGTGCTCGCGCACCCGGCGTCCACCGACAACCTGCCGACCGACGGCGGCAAAGAGGATCACGTCTCGATGGGCATGACGGCGGCGACGAAGCTGCGCTCGGTCGTAACGAACGTCGAGTACGTGCTGGCGATCGAGCTGCTCTGCGCCGCCGAGGGGTTAGAGCACAGGCTGCCGCTTAAGCCGGGTCGCGGCGCTTTGCGCGGCTACGAGGCGGTGCGCTCTCACGTCCCGCGCCTCACGCGCGACCGCCCGCTCTCCGCCGACATCGAAAAACTCGCCGCGGCTCTGCGCCGGGGCGAGTTCGATTTCTAATACTTTAACCTGAGTACAGGACAAAAATCGTTCTTTGACACTGCATAAAAGGCCATCGTGCAGTTACCCTTTGTCAGACCATCTCGCAAATGAGTCTGGAAAGGACACGACACAATGGCCGACATTCGCTTGGTAGCGTGCAATCGCGCGCGCATCAACTTCGTGGCGAAGTTCCTCGTCGCCTTGATTCAGGTCAGGAGCGTCAACCTCGCGGAAGTGGCCGGCGTCTTCGCCGGGGGCGCGCTCAAGGGGTCGCACTACAAGCGCATCCAGCGCTTCCTGCGCTCCTTCGAGCTGCCTTACGCCGCGGTGGCGGCCTTCGTCCTGAAGCTGCTCGGCGTGCCCGCGCCGTGGGCGCTCACGCTCGACCGTACCGACTGGTATCTGGGGCAGACGCCCTTGAACATCCTCGTCCTCGGCGTCGTCCACCAGGGCACGGCCTTCCCCCTGTTGTGGGCCGTCTTGCCGAAGAAGGGCTGCTCCTCGACCGCCGAACGCGTCGCGCTCATGGATGAGTTCGGGCACCTGTTCGGCTTCGCGGCGGTCGCTTATCTGTGCGCCGACCGGGAGTTTATCGGCAAGGACTGGTTCCGCTACCTGCGGCGCGAGGGCATCGCGTGCCGCATCCGTGTCCGCGCCAACACCAAAATCACGAACGCGCGCGGGCGGGCGGTGCAGGCGCGGCAGTTGTTCCGCCACTGCCGTGTCGGGCACGGCGAAGCGTTGCGCGGGGCGCGGCTGCTCTGGGGCGAGCGCTGGCATGTCGCGGGGATGCGGTTGCCGAAGGGCGAGTATGTGATCGTGGTGGCCGAGCGCGAGACGGCCACGGCGCTCTCGGACTACGCCCGGCGGTGGGAGGTCGAGACGCTGTTCGGGTGTCTGAAGACGCGCGGCTTCTGCCTCGAGGCGACGCACGTCACCGACCCGGCGAGGCTCAAGAAGCTGCTGGCGCTGGTGGCGCTCGCGTTCTGCTGGGCGCACGTCACCGGCGAGTGGTTGAGCGCGCAGAAGCCGCTCCCCATCAAGAAGCATGGGCGCAAGGCGGTGAGCATCTTCCGGCACGGGTTGGATCATCTGCGGCGCATACTATGCAACCAGCTATGCGAAGCTGAACGTGTTGCGTTCCGACGAGTTATTAAACTTTTGTCCTGTACTTAGAATTCTGAATTAACGTTTATCGGGTCTTTAGTTCCAAACTGAATCACCGCCCGTCAGCTATATAGTCGCCCAAGTTTATTGGTCGAACCAACCTTTCTGGCTAATAGAACGGCAACGGGTGAG
>JAIVJM010000185.1 GCA_020199995.1 Acidobacteriota bacterium
AAGCGCCCGTCCACGCCAGCCGTGTGGTTATGCCTATCAATGAAATTGTAGGTCGTGGCGATGAGCCCGATGTTGTTCTCGCGCCCGATGTCCCGTTTCAGGCGCACGACGCCGATGGTCGCGTTCTTGTCGAGCACCTTCAGCAACTGCTCGCGCCTTGAGGCAGAGCCGCCAGTGTCGCCGAGGAAGGCACGGTCGTCGAAGCCGAGGTTACCGGGGCCGTTGTCGCTCGCGAACATCACGCCGTAGGTGTTGCGCCCGCGCTTACCCGAAAGCTTCAGCGCGAGGTCGGGGTCCACGATGGCGCGCGTATGGACGGCGGTGAGCGGTGTTCTGAAGATTTCGATACCTTCGAGGAAGAACGGTCGTTTTTCAGCGAAGAAGATGGGAAATCGCTGGTTGGTCGTGACGACCAACTGGTCGGCCTCGACTTGTGCGAAGTCGGGGTTGACGGCGAGGTCGAGCGTCATCGCTGAGGAGACGACGAACTTGGCCGTGAGGCCGGGCTCAAGCGCAATGGGCTCGTTGACAAAGGCCCCGAAATCCACGATGCCGCGCCCGCGCGATGGGTCTGTACGCACGAGTCTCCCCGTCTCCGAGACGGTCAGGCTCGGGATGAGTTCGAGCGTGCGCTCGGTCGAGATGCCTTCGAGGCCGGTGATGCGCCCGGCCTGATTCAGAGTGCCAGACGTCCCGCGCGAGATGGGCATCCACGAATCCAGTTCGTCGCTGTTGCGGTCAATGTTGCGCCACGCGTGGATGCCCCAGAATTTGCCCTTGCCCGCCTCGTAGCGCAGAGACTTGAAGGGCACGGCAACCTCGACGATGTAGCCGTCGCTCGTCAGCGTGCCCTTCGACTCCATCACGATGTCCACACTGTAATCAGTCCCGCCGCCCTCCGTCATGATCCCGTCCTGCTGGATGCCGAACGGATTGAAGCCGAGCACGTAGGCCTTGCGCTGATCGTTGAAAGTGTCGAGCAGCACGCGGACGTTGTCTTCGCCGAACACGTTGTCTCGGCGTGCGACCGTGGCGCGCACTTTCGAGGGGTCGTCGAAGGCGCGGAAAGCCAGATAGAGGAATTTCGAGTCGTAGCCGATGAGGAATTCGGTGGACGCGGTCGGCGCGATGTTGTCGCCGGGGTTGGTCTGGTAGAAATCCTTGAGCACCGCCGCCTGCTTCCAGACCTCTTCGTCGAGCTTGCCGTCAATCACGGGCGGGGTCTCGAAGCGCGCGACGCGGACTGGCTGCGCCTTCTCGGGCGGGAGCGCCACCCCGCCTTTGACCATGGGTTTCGACGCCTCGGGCTGCGCCTTCCCGGCGGTAGCGCCCGCCGTATTTACCACTGCCGCCGGCGACGGAGTCGGCGAGACGGAGGCGACCTGCGCGGAGACGGCAACCGCGCCACAGGCTACCAGACACAACGAGCGCAGCACCATGCGCGCGACGATTTTAATAATCTCTTTCATTCAAAGTAACTCTTCGCCATCTGTCGAGAATTGAGGCGGACACCTTCAAACCAATCACTCTCCGAAGAGAGGCCGTGAGAGGTTGATTCCCGCACCGAGGGGTTAGGTGATGCTCCGCGCGATTATTGTGAGAGGGGTATCGAAGACGACGCTAAAAATATTCGGGCCGGCTGTGAAAGTAAGAAGCCCCGAGGCTCTCAGAGAACGAACAACCAAGGCTCAATGCTCCGGGCGGCGAGTTTGTTGCAAGGAAATTCAGCGCGGCGGGCCTATTCGCTGGCCGGAGCTGCGGGCACGTCCAGCCGGGTGAATTCCGATACCAAACAGGCGAGCTGCTTCAACTGCCGGGGTGTGGCCGCCAGCGGCGGCGTCACGTTCGTCCCGCGTTGCCGCTTGAGTTTCGTGAACTTGACTCGCGGCGCGGCGACGGGCATCCGAACAGCGCCGGCATCTTTCAGCAGGTGCGTGAACTGAAAACGAATCTCCTCGCCCGGCTTTTTAAAGTCCACGTTCTGCTCGTTTAAACTCGCCGCGATGAAAGAGGCGCGCGCTTCCCATGCGGCGGCACCGCGGCTGAGACGCCCCTGCGCCCCCTTCTCCTGCTCCGCGATGCGTTTAACGCCCGGAATCAGATCGGGGCCCTCGCCCGGCGGGATGATCATCGACAACTCCCGCGTGGGGAGCAGTTCAAGTGTGGGGGCCTTCAAGACCTTCACCACCACCAGACCCCTCAAATCTTCCACAGCTTCGCGCTCGATTTTCGCTTCAAAGCCGTCCGCGGGCTGCGTGAGTATCATCGCGAGCTGCCCGAGTTCTTCGTCCCGCGCCTCCGTCGAGGCCCGCGCCGTCACGTCCTGCGTCGTCTGAGGGGGAGCGGTGGCGCTCGACCTCCTGGCGCCCCACACGGCCTGCGCGCCCGACCTCGTCGAGCCGGGGCAGTCGGTCCCGGCGCGTTGCGCGAGCTGAGGGGCGGTTTGAGTCGCGGCGTCCTGCGGGTTGAGGTTCAAAAATGCGAACAGGATTTCGTTGCGGACACGCTCGCCCACTGCGCTCTTCAGGGCTGAGAATTCTTGCCAAGCCTGAGGGACGGCGGCGAGGGTTGCCGCGAGGAGAATGAATGCGATGACTGATCTGTGTCTCATCTTCTTAACCTGCCTGTTTTGACGACCGGGGTTCAATACCTAAAAGGATTGCCGGAGGGCCTCGACTTCAGAGTTCAAAGAGTTAGTGGCGTGGCCGTGCGCGAGGTTTCAACTTTTCTCGTCCGGGACGTCGCCACCCTCTCTCAAACGGCCCTCGGCTACCTCTTTCTACTTGCAAAACACCACGTCCGCGTATTTCGTGGCAATAAATTTTCGCTTACAATGACGCCGTGACCGTCGGAATCGTTAACACCTCGCAGACGCGCCGTGCCGCGTCCGCTCAATTTTTTCCTCGGCAGCGACTTCAAAATGCCCACTCACGCGCAGTTAGTGCCGCCTGATATGATTCCGTTTCAAAATATTTTCAGTTCCAATACTTCGAAAGCGGAGGCGTTTTTCTTCGGCACGGAGGATTTGCAGCAGAGCCTTCGTTTTCGGAAACGGACGGGCGGATTAAATTTTCAGGAGGAGGATGGATGAAATATCGTCGTTTCGGACGGACGGGGTGGATGGTCAGCGAGATCGGCTACGGCATGTGGGGCATGGGGAGTTGGAGCGGTTCGAGCGACGAGGAATCGCTTGGCTCGCTCCAGCATGCGGTCGAACTCGGGTGCAACTTCTTCGATACGGCGTGGGCCTACGGCGGGGGTCGCAGCGAGCGCCTCCTCGGTCAACTCGTCCGCGCCAATCCGGATAAGCGACTCTACACCGCCACCAAAATCCCGCCGAAGAATATGAAGTGGCCGAGCCGCCGTCAGTTCTCGCTCGACGACTGCTTTCCGCCCGACCACATCGAAGAGTACGTCCGGCGCAGTCTCGAAAATTCAGGACTCGAAAGCTTCGACTTGATCCAGTTCCACGTCTGGGAGGATGCGTGGGTCGAGGACGAGCGTTGGGCGCGGAAGATGGACGAGCTGCGCCGTCAGGGCTTCATCAACGCGGTGGGCATCAGCATCAACCGCTGGGAGCCATGGAACGGCGTGCGTGCCGTGCGCAGTGGTCTGATTGACGCCGTGCAGGTCATCTACAACGTCTTCGACCAGAATCCCGAGGACGAGCTCTTCCCCGCCTGCGTCGAAAAGGATGTCGCCATCGTCGCGCGCGTCCCGTTCGACGAGGGCACGCTGACGGGCACGCTCACGCGCGAGAGCACATGGCCCGAAGGCGACTGGCGCAATACATATTTCGTGGCCTCGAACCTGTTCCCGAGCGTCGAGCGCGCCGACGCGCTCAAGCCGGTCGTCGAGCGCGCCGGCATCCGGATGCCGGAGGCCGCGCTCCGTTTCATCCTCAGCCACCCCGCCGTGAGCACGATCATTCCGGGCATGCGCAAGCTCTCGCACGTCGAGTCGAACATCGCGGCGAGCGACGCAGGGCCGCTTTCGCAGGAACTGCTCGCGGAGCTGCGCACGCACCGTTGGGAGCGCGCGCCGACCGAGTGGTCACAGTGAGGTCGGTGTGAAAGAACCATCGAAGCTGAAACGCACAAGCCTCGTCACGACGTTTCTCTTCTGTGCCCTGCTCTCGCTGGCCGCGTCCGCGAAGGTGCAGGACACTCCGCCGAAGGAGGAGGGCAGCTTCCGCTCGCCCGAACTGGTCGAGCTGGTCAAGCTCGACCGGATGCTCCGGCTCGACATCCGCTACGCCACGAAGAACAGCTTCGTCGGTCGCCCGGTCTACCCGTCGGCCCGCGCATTTTTGCAGCGCCCGGCGGCGGAAGCTCTCGTCCGCGCCAGCCGCACGCTCAGGAAACAGGGCTTCGGCCTCACGGTCTTCGACGGCTACAGACCGTGGCACGTCACCAGACTCTTCTGGGAATTGACGCCCGCAGACAAGAAGCAGTTCGTCGCCGACCCGGCGCGCGGCTCACGGCACAACCGCGGCTGCGCCGTTGACCTCACGCTCTATGACCTTCGCACGCGCAAGCAGGTCTCGATGCCCGGCGAGTATGACGAGATGACCGAACGCTCACACATCAACTATGCCGGGGGCACAGCCGAACAGAGGCGGCTCCGAGACCTGCTTCGCGCCGCGATGGAGGCCGAAGGCTTCGCGGTCTACGAACCTGAATGGTGGCACTACGATTACAAAGACTGGAGACTATACCCAATATTGAATCTGAGTTTTTCCGAAATCGTGGCCGGAGGAATGAAGGCGAAGGGTAAAAGACTGTGAGCTGTGAGCGGTAAGCTGCGAGAGACAGAACCGCGAGGGGTCTTTCGAGCGCATTGACCTTAGCGAAGCTCAAGCTGTCCGAAAGATCGAAACTAGCCGCTTTAACCACGACCAGAACTCATCTCATACCAAATAGTGCCCAACCTGCACCATCTCGGATGAAGGCCCGACGGGTGATTATTGTTTTTTCCAGATAATTGCGCGGCACCGTCCATTCGTCCGTCACGCTCCAGACAAAGGCACAGGCTTTGCTCCTGCCGACGACAAAGGACGAAGCCCCTCGCAAGTGCTTGACCTTCCCAAGGCATCGCTTTGTCTATGCACGCGACTGCCCCGCGCAGCCCCGTAGATTCACAACCGAAGGAGCGTCCGTCCTATGCGTACAGGTAAACCTCTGTTCGTCGCTCTGCTCTCTCTCCTGCTCATATTCCTACTCACCGGCGCGACCACGCTCGCCGCCGAAGAAGACGTCAAAGAAAGCGAGTACGAGGAGAAAGCGCGCGTGATGCGCGTCACGCTCCTGAAAGGCGAGGTCAGTTTGCGCCGCGACGGCAACGTCGAATGGGAGACAGCGAAGATCAACCTCCCGCTCGTCGAAGGCGACACGCTGGCGACGGGCCGCGACTCGCACATGGAGATTCAGGTTGACGCGCGCAACTTCGTCCGCCTCGGCGAAAACTCGGTGCTCAAGGTCGTCACGCTGCGTGACGAGGGAGTCGCCGTCAGCCTCTCTGAAGGGACGGCCACGCTGCGCCTCGCGCGCTTCGACCCCGACCGCGAGTATTTCGAGATTGACGCGCCGAAGACGACCGTGGCCGCCGAGAAGCGCGGGCTCTTCCGCCTCGACGTGTCGCCTGAGGGCGTCGTCCGCGTCACCGTCCGCGATGACGGGCGGGCGCGCATCTACTCTCAAACATCAGGGTTCGTGCTGCGCAACAACCGCACCGCGCGCCTCACCTACGACGCGCAGGGCGAGGGCGACTGGGAGTTGAGCGCCGCCTCCTCGTCCGACGGCTGGGACAACTGGAACGACGAGCGCGAGCGATTTCTCGCCTCGCGGCTGCGCTATGAAGGGCGCGAGCGTTACTACGACCCGGAGGTCTGGGGCGCGGAAGAACTCGACGTCTACGGCGACTGGAGCTACACGCCGGACTACGGCTATGTGTGGCGACCGCACGTCACGGTCATCAACAACTATCCCGACTGGGCTCCGTACCGCTACGGACACTGGCGCTGGGTCGCGCCCTACGGCTGGACATGGATTCCCGACGAGGACTGGGGCTGGGCTCCTTACCACTACGGTCGCTGGGTCTATCTTAACGGCTACTGGTGCTGGGCTCCGCGCGGCTACGGCTATCACTACCGCCGAGCATGGTGGCGTCCGGCGCTCGTCGCCTTCGTCTACATCAACACCTCTTACGGCCATCAGGTCTGCTGGTATCCGCTCAGGCATGGCCAGCGCGACCCGCGCGGGCGCTGGTGGTCGCGACAGTTCGACCGCCTTGAGCCACTGCGCAGGAACGACCTTTCCAACCTGCGTCGTTCCAATCCCGCGCTCCTGCGCGCGGTCTCCACGCTGCCCGCGCGCGAGTTCGGAGCGCAGCATCAGCGTGCGCGTTCCGCCACGGCGGACATCGCGCAGCGCGCCCTCTCGGAAGAGCCCGTGCGCGGGCGTCTGCGAGTCACGCCGTCCGACGTTGAGCGCGTCAGAGCCCCGCGCGCTGGAGCGCCGGGGAGCGAGGGCCGGGATCGTCGCGCCGAGTCTTCAAGCACCGGCACTGGCGCTGGCAGCTCGGACAGACGAGCCGGTCTCAACATCGCGCGGCCTGCTCCCATCGGGCCGGCTCGCTCGCTGCCCGACCGCGCGACGGGCGCGGCCCCACGCACGCCCGGCGCGCCGCTCGACGCTGAACTGCGTCGCACGCGCGTCTTCAACGGGCGGGAGCCGCGACCGCAGTCAAATCCTTCGGCGGGCAGTAACGAGTCAGGCGCAGCCGCCGAGGCCGGCACTGGAGCGGTGCTGCGCCCCTCCCGACCGGAGAGGCGTCCGTCCGCGTCTTCAGGTGGTGACGGCGAGGGCAACGGCGAACCCGGCGCCGGGGCGTCGCCTTCGACCCGCGTGCGCCCCACGCGTCCCACAGAGAGGACGGAAGAGCCGCGGTCTGCGCCCGGCGAAGTCTTGATGCCCGGAGCGCGCAGGCCCGACGGAAGCGTTCGCGGCAATTCTGACTCGCCGCGCGTCAGGCCCGACCGCCCGAACATGGATCGGACAAACTCGCCGGAGGTCTTCGAGCGACCTGAGCCGCGCACGCGCCCGTCCGGCCCGGAATCGCGCGCGGAGCCGACCGAGCGCCGCGAGGAAGCGCCCGCCCCGCGTCTTGAACGCCACATTCCCAGAGAAGAGCGGGCTCCGGAACGCACCACCGCTCCGTCTCCGAGGGAGGAGCGCGTCGCACCTCCGCCCAGAGAGGAACGGCCCGCGCCAGCGCGCGAGGAGCCGCCCGCCCAGCGCGAGGAGCGACCGGCCCCGGCGCCCGCCCCCGCCCCTTCGCGCTCTGAAGAATCGCGCCCTTCACGCTCGGAGGATTCTTCGGACAGGCCGGCGCGTCATAAGCCCGACAACCGACGTTGAGAACGAGAGTACGGGGCCTCTCGTTCTCTTCAAGGCGGCGGCCCAAAGTGACGCGCGTTGCGCGACCAACGCAACTCGGCGCGCATCACTTTGGGTCGCCGCCGCAACCGACCATCGCGTCCGACTCGAAAGGATCGTGTTCGATGAACGCCCGCACTCGCCGTTCGTTTCTGCCGGGGATGCTTGCCCTCATCTTCTGCCTCCTGAACGCCGCCCCCTTCCGCGTCGGGCAGGCGCAAAAGAGTCTCGATAAAAGTTTTCGCCCTGACCTGCGTCGCGCTCTCAAGTCTCGCCAGAAACCTTCAGGGATCAACGCGCGTGGGGGGGCTTACGCGCCCCGCCGCGGCGCCAAGACTGCCGCCCCGTTTTCCCGTGCGCGTTCCGAAAGGGCCGAGGCCCGGCGACTCCCGCCCGCGCGCCCCGCGCCCGTCAGCCGCGACGCCTCGAAACGAACCGACGACGCAGCAGCACGTACCAACGACGCGGTAGCCGCCGCCGCGCCCACGATTAATGTGAGCCCCGGCACGCCGCTCAGCCGCGTCCTGCACACCTCGCAGCTCAGCCTCGCGAGCAGCAACGGGACGCACGAGCAGTTCGCTGACGGCGACGGCGATCTCGTCGCCGAACAGCGCACGACCTTCGACTCAGCCGGCGGCTCTTTCGACATCGCCGTCGGGCGCGCGGGCGCACGCTACGAAGTCTTCACAGGGATTGACGACCGGGGCACTTCCGCGACTTCGGACGACGTTTCGACGGGCCTCCTCGTCGTCGCGCTCGACCTCAACGGCAACTACGTGCGCGACAACTCGGCCACCTTCGATCTCGGCAGAGACTTCGGACTGCCCTCGGCGGTCTCGGTCGTGACCGGCACCTCGCGCGCCGGGCGCGAGTTCGTCGTCGTCTCTTCGAGCGGCTTCTTTAACAGCGACGACCCCAACGACCCCGACAACGAGGAGTCGCCCGGCGTCGTCCTGCTCGTGCGCGACCCCTCGACCGGCGGGTTCGATTCTTCGCGCTCGCGCGAGCTGATCAGCGTCGGCGACAACAAAATTTTCAACGCCAACGCCATGACGCTCCTGCCTTCGGGCGACCTCGTCATCGCCGACTTCCATTCAAACGAGCTGCGCGTCATCCATGATA
Organism: Acidobacteriota bacterium; assembly: GCA_020199995.1. GTDB lineage: Bacteria > Acidobacteriota > Blastocatellia > Pyrinomonadales > Pyrinomonadaceae > JAIVJM01. The sequence goes on from JAIVJM010000185.1 coordinate 8,559, forward strand.
TTGACGGAGACCTCGTTCCCGATACGCTCTCGCCAGACCCCTTCTGGGACTTCCCCTTCTCCGCGAACAGCGACGACGCGCCGCTCGACATCGCCTCCAACTCGCGCGGCGTCGTCTTCACTCATACCACGGGGAACGACACGCGGATGCTCGCCGTCTACGACACAAACGGCGACGGCTTCGCCGACACGGACGAGATTCGCGTCGAGGGCCTTTCGATTGACAACAACCTCGTGCTGCACGGGCTGACCGTGGGGCGCGACGGCACGGTCTACGTCATCGAAGACGCGACGGGCGAGCGCGACCTGCCCGCCGACGGCGGCAACGGCGGCATCCCGCGCGTAGACGCCTTCCCCGACCCGGCCTTGAACGGCATCCTCCGCGACGGCTCGATCTTCGCCCTCGCCGACGACGAGTTCACACAGGCTCTCTCCGGCCTCTCGTTCGGCGTCGAGACGGCGCTCGGCGCAATCGGCCATCTCACTCTGACCAACAGCGCGAGCCAGCAGGGCGACGCGCCGCAGGGAGGACTCGCGACCATCAGGGGCACAAGCCTGACGCTCGGCGCGAGCGGCGCGACGCGCGCCGAAGCGACGGCCAGAGGCCTTGTCGTCACCATCGAAGGCTTGAGCGTCCCCGTCCTCTCCTTCGACGATTCGCGCATCCACATACAGGTTCCGCAAGAGCTGGGCGCGGGGCTGGGCGCGGTCGTCGTCTCGGTGCGTGGGAACGTGCTCGCCGCCGACGACGCCCGCATCGCCCTCGCCAATCCCGGCATCTTCACCATCCCGCAGACCGGCGCGGGCGAGGCCGTCGCGCTGCTCACCTCCGCCGAACACTACACGCGCTCGCCCTTCGCCGCGCGCATCAACAACCAGCCCTCCGTCATTGCGCTTCTCGGTACGGGCTGGCGCAACTCGCTGCCTGTAACCGTGAAGATCGGCGGGCAGGCGGCGACCGTCCAGTACGCGGGAACCGCGGGAGGCTTCCCCGGCCTCGAACAGATCAACGTCGCGATCCCCGGCGGCGTGAGCGGCAAGGCCAGCGTCGTCGTCACGACCGCCAACGGCGCGACGAGCCGGAGCGATGTGGTCATCACCATTCAGTGAGTGTTATAGGCAGAAGCCCGACCGTGAGGGAGGGCGCACTCAATCGCAGATAGCTATAATTTACTTGAGCTGCACCCTCACGCCGTTCCTCTGGAGGTCTCCGCGATGACGAAGTCTATGACGTCTTCGAGGCGTTCCGCACGCGCGAAAGCTTCGCGCTGGCGCGCTGCACCCGTGCCGCGGTCGAGCACTTCGTGGACAAGGACAGAGACTTCATCCCACTCGCCAGCATCTTCCAGAGACGGGCGCAAATAGTCGAGCAACTTCTCCACCAGACGGCGTGCGGGCACCGCGCGTCGCTCAGCGGTGTCTATCAATTCACCTTCAAGCCCGAAGCGCGCCGCCCTCCATTTCGCGGCGCGTAAAATCTCTGGGCGCACGTCTGGGGCCGGGTCGCCGCGCTCTGCCTCAGCCGCGCAGGTTCGCGCCAGGGCGCACGCCAGTCCCGCCACCATCACGGCTTCGTTGACCGTCAGGCACACGTCCGTGACGCGAAACTCCAGAGTCTCGTAACGCGCTGACGGGCGCACGTCCCAGTAGATTTTCGACGCGTCCGAGACGCTTCCGGTCGAGATTAAATCCTCGACCAAACGGTCATACTCGGCGCGCGAAGTGAAGACCTGCGGAGTGCCGGCCATCGGCCAGCGCCGCCAGATTTCAGTGCGGTAGCTCGCGTAACCCGTATCCATCCCGAGCCAGTAGGGTGAGTTTGTAGCCAGCGCCAGCATCGCCGCCAGCCAGGGCCGCACGCGGTTCATCACCTGAATCGCCGTCTCACGGTCGCCGATGCCGACGTGGACGTGACAGCCGAAAATCAACTGCTCGCGCGCGAGTTGCTTGTATCCCTTCGAGATTTCCCTGTACCGATCGCTCGGGGTGATTTTTTGCTCCCCCCAGTGTGAGAAGGGGTGTGTGCCGGCGGCGGCGATGCGGCTCCCTTCTCGCTCCGCCGCTGAGATCACTTCGCGGCGCAGCCGCACCAATTCGGCGCGCACCTCCGAGAGTGTGCGGCAGATAGGCGTGCCGATTTCTATCTGCGAGAGATAAAGCTCCGGCTGCACCTCCTCGCCGACGGCGTGCGCGGCCCTCGGCAGAATGCGGTGCGCGCGCGAGCGCAACTCACGCGTCTCCGGGTGGACGATCTGAAACTCTTCCTCCACACCGATGGTGAAATCATCCGGCGACACGGGCATGACTGAACCCCCCTTGAGCGTTTGTGGTTTGCCGGAGCAGCATACAACGAAAACGTTTATGATGGTGACTCGTAGAAAGGTCGGGCAGCCTCTGCCCTCGGATTCGAGGGTGTCTGGCAGCACCGTCATCGCCCACAGACGGATTCTTTCATCTTGAGGATTTCGATGGAGCTAAACGAATTAAAAACGCCCTCGCTGGTGCTGGATGTCGAACGCGTGCGGCGTAATGCCGACCGCATGGCGGCGCGCGTGAGTCGCTTGGGCGCGGATTTGCGCCCGCATGTCAAGACCCACAAGTGCGTCGAAGTGGCACGGCTCCAGACCGCGGGGCATCGGGGCGGCATTACCGTCTCGACCCTCGCCGAGGCGCGCGCCTTTGTCGCGCAAGGCATCAACGACATCACCTACGCCGTCCCCGTCGAGCCCGGCAAGTTCGACGAAGCCGTCGAAGTGGCGCGCGAGTGCGAGCGTTTCGCGCTCATCACTGACGACGCTTCGGTTCCCGCTCCGCTCGGCGAAGCGGCGCGGAGCGGGGGCGTCACTTTCGACGTCTTCCTCAAAGTTGACTGCGGCTACCACCGCTGCGGCGTCGAGCCGCACCTCCCCGAGGCGCGAGCAATTCCCCGGCTCATTTGTGATTCGCCGGGCCTTCGCTTCGCCGGCATCCTCACCCACGCGGGCCATTCGTATCACGCGCGCTCGCGCGAAGAGCTGCTCGACATCGCGCGGCACGAGCGCGACTCGATGCGAGACTTCGCCGCCGTGCTGCGCGCCGAAGGCTTGGAAGTCCCCGTCGTCAGCATCGGCTCGACGCCCACCGTCACGCAGGTCGACCACCTCGAAGGCGTGGACGAAGTGCGCCCCGGCAACTACATCTTCTTCGACGCCTTTCAGGCCGCGCTCGGCAGCTGCGCCTTCGACGACTGCGCGCTGACCGTGCTCGCCGCCGTCACGCACCACGACCGCACGCGCCGCAAAATCGTCCTCGATGCAGGGGCCATCGCGCTCTCGAAAGATCGCGGAGCCGTCGAATTCGACGAGGCGTGCGGCTACGGGCGCGTCCTCGACCTCGAAGGCCGAGACCTCGGCCTCCGCGTCGAATCGCTCTCGCAGGAGCACGGCGCGGTGCGCGTCCACGACGAGAAGCTCTTCGATTCCTTGCGTGTGGGAGCGCGCGTCCGCGTGCTCGCCAACCACTCGTGCCTCACGGCGGCGCAGCACTCCCATTATCACGTGCTCGAAAGCGGGCGCATCGTTGACCGCTGGGAAATCCATCGCGGCTGGTAAGATTTAATGGCCGCAAGCCCGACCCTCAGGGAGGGTGCAGGCCGTCCGCGAATCACACCAGACCAACACCATGCCTTCAAATAATCTCATCAACATGAGCCCTTTCGCCGAAGACTCGAAGGAGTTGAATGTCATCATCGAGACTCCGAAGGGGAGCCGCAACAAGTACGACTACGATGAAGAGACAGGGCTCTTCAAGCTCGGCGGCGTGCTCCCCTCCGGCGCTGTCTTCCCCTTCGATTTCGGCTTCGTGCCCTCGACCGTCGGCGGCGATGGCGACCCACTCGACGTGCTCGTCCTGATGGACGAGCCGGCCTTCACGGGCTGCCTCGTGCGAGTCCGCGCGCTCGGCGTGATCGAGGCTGAACAGACAGAGCGCGACGGCTTGACGACGCGCAACGACAGGCTCGTCGGCGTCGCTTCCGAATCCCGTCTCCTCCGCAAAGTGAAGTCGCTTGACGGTCTCGACGAGAACCTCCTCGACGAGATCGAACACTTCTTCATCTCGTACAACGTCATTAAGGGGAAAGAATTCAAGCCGCTCGGACGCTTTGGCCGGGCGCGCGCCCTGCGACTCGTCGAGCAGGGGATGAATACTTTTCGAGAGCAACACAAATCACGAACGTCGAAAAAGAAGCGACCGGCAAAGAATAAGCGTTAGCAGCAGTTTGGAAATTCGTTTCAGAAGTCATCGGCAAGCCCCTGTTAAGGGGCGGAAGAATTTAGCCCACGGCGCGAGCCGTGGGATTAGAACATGACGATAGAAATTTGAAGCCCCTGAAAGGGGCGGAAGAATTCGGACACCCGATTTCTTTCGCCCCTTTCAGGGGCTTCGATGTGTGCCGCATCCAGTCCCCACGGCCCAGCGCCGTGGGCTAAACTCTATCGCCCCTTCCGGGGCTTTTCAAACAGCTTTTCTTTTTTCGAGCGGATTTTCGGGCCACGCGTGGCGCGGGTAGCGGCGGCTGAGCTCCTGCCGCACGCTCGGGTAATGCCGCGTCCAGAATCCCGCGAGGTCGGTCGTCATCTGCACGGGCCGCTGGTTCGGCGCGAGCAGTTGGAGCACGACGGCGACTCGACCCCCGGCCACCTTCGGCCCCTCCGTCATCCCGAAGAAGTCCTGCAAACGCGACGCGATGAAAGGCGGCCTCTGCGGCTCGTAATGAACGCGCACCTGCCGACCGCCCGCGAGGGCGACGCGTTCAGGAGCCATCTTCGCCAGCAGACGCGCACCATTCGGCCCGATGGCCGAGCGCAGGAGTTCGTTCAGCTCGCCCGCCTTCACGGCCGCGCGCAACTCCGCGAAGCTCCGCCTCGCCACACACAGGCGCGCGAAGCACTCGCGCACTTCCGTCTCGCCCGGCGCGGCAATGCCGGCCTCGGGGAACGTCCGCGCCACGAACTCGACCCTCGCGATGAAGCGTTCGAGCGCGTCGCGTTCGACGAAAGAATGAATCCCCGCCGCGAGCGCGGCTTCGGCCAGCACCGCCGAGACCTCTTCGCCGACCGCCTCGCGTGCGCGCCATTCTTCGAGCACGAGTTGATCGTAGACCAGCCTGCGCACCGCTTCGACGCGCTCCGACCGAGCGTTCCAACGCGCCTCGGTCGTCTCCCTGATTCGCTCGGCGAAGAGGTCGAGCAGCCATTCGGGCTCAATCGCGCTGGCGAGCCGCACCAGCGTCCTCATGCCGCGCGCACTCGCGCCGCCACGCCCCCTCTGCCGACGCTCCTCCGCGTCAATCGCCACCACGAACTCCGCACCCCGCACCACGCTCTCGGGCGCGAGCTGCGCGCCTCCGCCGCCCGACAACAGCAGCTCGACGCCCTCTTCATTCGCCCCGCCGCCCGCCGCTGCCCTGCGACGCGCGACGCGGTCGGGATAACCCGCGAGGATTGAAATCAGCAGCTCTTTCTCCCGCGCCTCCGTGAGCGGCGCTGTGCTGTGCCCGCCGCGCTTCGCGTTCTTCTCCGCCCTGACGCGCTTTGCGTCTTTCTCCTCTCCGACACGCTTCGCGTCCTTCTCCACCCCGACCAGACGTCGCAGTTGCCGCGTGACTTTCTCCACCGCCCTCAAGGCGTTTGGATTGAGCCCCATTCCGCGCAGGTGTTCGGGCGAGAAGTCGGACTTCGCGGCACTCTCAAACAGGTCGAGAAGCTCAAGCAGGTCGGACGCGCCGCTGCGGCTGCTGCTCCGGGCGTGCGACGCCTGTCGTTCGCGTGCGTCCTGCAAAGAGAGACCCGCGCGGATGTCGCGTTCGCTGACGAGCGCCGCCACCGCGCAAGCCTCTCGCGCGACGCCGCGCCCTTCGGCTTCGACCACGATGCGGGCGAGGCGCGGGTGCAGCGGAAAGCGCAGCAGGCGTCTCCCCAGTGCGCTCAACTCGCCGCCCCCGTCGCCCAACTCGCCCAACGCGCCGAGCCTTTGCAGTAGCTCCTGTGCCGAGTCCAGCGCCGGCCCTGAAGGGGCCTCGAACCAGTCGAAGCCTCGGAGGTCGCCGACGCCGGCGGCGCTCAGCTCAAGCACGGTTTCGGCGAGATCGAGGCGCTGAATCTCCGGCGCTTCGTGCGCGGGCCGCGCGGCGAAATCCTGCGCGGTGTAGAGCCGCAGACAGCGTCCGGCCCGCGTCCGCCCCGCGCGCCCCGCGCGCTGGACCGCGGAGGCGCGGCTCACGCGCGCGACATTGAGCACCGGCAGCCCCGACCACGGCGAATGCCCCGCGACGCGCGCCAGCCCCGAATCAATGACGGCGGCGACGCCCTCAATCGTCACGGATGACTCGGCGACGTTGGTCGAGAGAATCAGCTTCCGCCGCGCCGCCGGGCTCACGGCGCGGTCTTGCTCCGACGCGGGCATCTCGCCGTGCAGAGGAAGGACGATCAGGTCTGCCTCGGCGGCAACCGACGCGCACGCGCCCTGCGCGCGCCGAATCTCCGCCGCGCCGGGAAGGAAGACCAACACGTCTCCCTCCAAACCCTCAGCGACCAGCCGCCGCACGGCGCTCTCGACCAGAACCTCAAGCGGTCGCTCGTCGTTGAGCGCGAGATGCGCCACCTCGACCTCGAAGCGCCGCCCCTCGGAGCGCAGCACCGGGCAGTCGTCGAGATACAGGGCGAGCGGCGCGGGGTCGAGCGTGGCCGACATCGCGACGATGCGTAGGTCATTCCTCGTCCCGTCCTGCAGACGCTTGAGCAGCGCGAGCGCGAGGTCGGCCTGCAAGTGTCGCTCGTGAAATTCGTCGAGCACGACGACGCCCGCGCGCGCGAGCAGCGGGTCAGAGAGCAGGCGGCGCGTGAATACGCCCTCGGTCAAAAAACGCAGACGCGTGCGCGGCCCCGCCACTTCATCGAACCGCACCTGATAGCCGACCGTCTCGCCGACTCGCTCACCCCGCTCTTCGGCGACGCGCCGCGCCGCCAGACGAGCCGCCAGCCGTCGCGGTTCCAAGACCCACACTTCACCCTCACCGGCCAGCCCCGCTTCGAGCAGCGCCGCGGGCACGCGCGTCGTCTTCCCCGCGCCGGGCGGGGCTTCGATGACAAGGTTCGGCGCGCGTCTGAGAGACTCGACGACCTCCGGCAAGAGCGCGTCCACGGGCAAAGACTGCATGTTGATTTCTTAAAGGAAGCGGGGACGTTTTAGCAAGCAGGGCTCGCCGGACGGGACACTCCGGTAAAACCTGCTGACAAACTTCGGTTGATAAATTACAGTTGCCCCGCTGGGCGGACGAGAATCCTTCGCGGACTCTTCTTTTTGTTTTAAAATCCCGTCACGAAAAGTTTCTTGTATCGTTCACCACCAAAGCGAGGAGGAACGCAGAAATGATTGACGAAGATAGAAACGACGAAGGAGCCGACCACGAGAGTGAGCGCGCAGAGGGCGGCGTTGGCAGCATCACACCGCAGGCCGAAGTTGCGGGTGACGACCCCGCCGGGTTCGAGGTCAGCGGCGTCGGAAGTGAGGGCGACGACGAAGTCGTCGGCGACAAAGACGACCGCGACGGCTCGTCAGACCGCGGCGTCGGCGATTGGGACCCTTCCAGCGCCGGCGGCGGCGGCGGCGAGTTGTATTAGCGGGGGGCTGATACCGAATTGCGAAACAGAATGAGTTTGAGGCGCGAGGAGGCGGGGGCAAGCCCCCTTCCCGACCGCGCGGCTTAAACTTGGGTGATTCAAGTTCGGTTAGCGCAGTCTGGAAAGGGGCTTGCCCCCGCTCCCTCGGTTATTCCGCAATTCGGTATGAGAAAGCGGAGAGATGTACGAGTCGCGTCTTCGAGACCTGTGACTTGAACATCTCTCCGCCTTCTCGCCGTCTGCGTCCCTGACTCGCCGTCCGACCGCAGGCTGCGCCGGCGTGGGTCGTTCGGCGACTCAGAAGGCGAAGCGCACCTGTAATTCGATGCGGCGATTACCCGCCGACTGACTGCCTCCGCCCGCCCCGAATCTGCCGGCAGTTGAGAACGACTGCCCGAAAAGCGGCGAGCCGAGATTGCCGATGGGCGGGCCGAGATTGGTGTTGTTCAGAAGGTTCTGCACGTTGGCCGAGAACGTCAGATTATAGCGTTGCTCAGTCTGGCCTTCGCCCCCGCCTCTTCCGCCCCGGCCACCGCTTCCGCCGCCTCCACGACGACCTCCTCCTCCTCCTCCAGCGCCGCCTCTCCTGCCCCCTTGACCGCCTCCCTGCCCCCCGCGCGTGTCAGCAGCCACGCCGCCGAAGCCGAAGGTGCGGCTCGCGCGGAGGTTGACGGCGAAGAAGGCCGCGCCCGTTCCGAGGTTGCGCGGGATGATGGTCTGTCCCGCCGTGGGGTTGGGGTCGAACGCGCCGAAGGGCGTCACGCGCACGCCGGGCTTCGAGGTGTCCGTGGCGAAGGCCGGACGCTCCGTGAAGAGCGTGTCGCCGTTTACGTCGCGCCCCGTCGTGATGTTGAAAGGTCGTCCCGAGTTGGCGACGAGCGTCGGGTTGAGGCGGATGCCCCACGGCAGCGCGTTGATCGTCCCGAAGAGAAAGAAGCGGTGGCGGATGTCCTGCAAAGAGCGCCCGTACTCTCCGCTCAGGTCGTACTGGTTGACTGGAAAAGTGTTCGGCCCCTCGGTGTCGCCGCGAGCGCGGTTGAGCGTGTAGTTGGCCGAGAGGCTGTAGCGGCTGCTGAAGCGGCTGTTGAAGTTGACGATCAACTGCCGCTGCTCAAAGCGCCCGCTCGACTCGTACTGAAAAATGTTTCCCGACCCGGGGAACGGGCGCACGCCGCTCCCTTGAACGCCGGGCGTGAAGGTGCCGGGAAGCGGCGCGTTGACGTTGCGCGAGCGCAGGACGTGGAGCGTGCGCGCGCTGATGAAGTTGATTGAGATGGTCGAGCGCCACGGCAACTGCCGCTCGACGCTCAGGGCGGCCTGCATGGTGGAGGGCGTGCGGATATCCTCTTCAATCCGCCTGACAGTGGGGACGACCGCGAACTGCGTGAGCTGCGAGGGCGTGGGGATGGCCGGGAAGAAGTCGAGCACGTCGAAGCCGTTCGCCGTCGCGCTCGTCACGACGAACTGCCGCTGGTTGCTGCCGTCGAAGCGCTCGGCCTGAAGCGTCAGGTTTTCGCGGAAGCGCTCGTAGAAGATGCCGAAGCCACCGCGGATGACCGTCTGCTGCGCGCGCCCGCCACCGCCGCCGCCACCCGAGCCGGGAGCCCACGCGAAGGCCACGCGCGGGGCGAGGTCGAGATTGCCTTTGAGGTTCGTCTGCGTCTCAAGCCGCAGGCCGAGCGAGAGCGTGAGGTTGGGTCGGATGCGCCAGTCGTCCTGCATGAAGGGGCTGAAATCCACGCGCGAGACGCGCGCCTCCGGGTTGCCGCTCGTGATCGAGAACTGCGTCGCACCGCCGCCGCGCGCGCGAATCCCGGCGGGCGTGAGCCCCATCTGCTGAAAGAGACGCGTGCGCCGGAAGCGCTCGATGCTGCTGATCGAGACGAGCGACGGGTTGCCGTTCGCGTCGAGCCGCGGCGCGAGCCCGCCGCCGAAAGTAAACGTCCCGCCGAAGTTCTGCTGCGACACGTCACGCAATCGCACGGAGCGCAGACGCGCCCCGGCCTTCAGAGCGTGATTGCCCGCCGCCCACGAGGTGTAGTTCTGCAACTCGAAGCTATCCTCGTCGGTCGCCGAGCGGCCCGCCTGCGCGCCGCCGCCCGTGAAAGCTTCGAGCACCCGCACGGTCGGCACGTCGCTGCCCCCCTCTTGCCGACGCCGCTCGCGGACGTACTGGAAGCGCGTCTCGTTGATGATGCGCTGGTTGATGATGGCGGTCTCGGTCAGTTGCAGCGTGTGCTCGGAGTTCGTGGCGTCGAAGGCGCGCTCGGGCAGAGAGAACCCTCCGACTCCTTCATTCGCGTTGCTCCCGCTCTCGTAGGTGTAGCGCGCGACGAGCGTGTTCGACGGGTTGATCTGGTAGTCGAGCCGCGGGCCGAAGGTCGTCCGCTGCTGCGGCGTCAGGATCACGGCGTTGAAGGCAGTCGGCTCAAGCGTCGAGGGGTTGAGGATGATGGCGTTGACGACTTCGTTCTCGTCGGTCTCGCGCCGCTCGAAATCGAGGAAGAAGGAGGCGCGGCGCACGCTTAAGGGGCCGCTCACGTTGCCGCCGTAGCGGCGCGACTGGTAGGGCGCGCGCGACGGAGCGTTGGGGAGACGGGAATTGAGGCTCTCGTCATTGAAGCTGAAGAAAGCCTGACCGCGGTACTTGTCGGTGCCGGGCTTGGTGAAAATCTCGACGCGCCCGTAGCCGAGGCGGTCGTACTCCGCGGAGAACGGGTTGCGGTTGATGCGAATCTCGCGGATGGATTCCTTTGGCGGCAGACGCCCGCCCGTGAAGCCGTCGAGGTAGATTTCCGCGCCGCCCTCGGCCCCGACCGAAGGCCCCGCGAGCGCCTGCAAAGCCTCGGACAAATCTTCCGGGTCGTCAGGCAGCGCGTCGAGGTCTTCGCCGCGCAGCACGACCGCGCCCGCCTGACTCTCGGGGTCGGTGCTCACGGGCGACTCCGCCGTGACCGTCACCTCCTCCTGCTCGATGGCGACCGTCAGCACGATGTCGAGCGGCGCGATTCTCCCCGCCATCACCTCGACGCCGATGTTCTCGTAGAGGCCGAAGCCCGAGGCCGCGACGCGCACGGTGTAGGAGCCGGGCGCGAGCGCCGAGAAAAGATAGTTCCCCTCCTCGTCGGTCGTCGCCGTCTTTTCCACGCCGCTCGCGTCCGCCGCCGTGACAATCGCGCCCACGACCCGCCCGCCGAGCTCGTCCGAAACCTTCCCGCGCAGAGTCCCCGACGACTGTTGCGCCCGGGCGAAGACAGTCCCGCACGACAAGACGACCGCCGACACGAAGAGTACACGCACGAAGCGCCCACACAGTATTTGTTTCATCACCTGACCTGCTCGCTCTGATCCCCCTCCAATCAAACAACTACGGCTGGTCACTGCTACTACTGCCCGTCCCGCCGCCCAGCACCGAGCCCGGCAGTCCCGGACTCATGTTCCTCAAATCTTCGCCCACGCGTCTTTGCAGACGGCGCAGGAACTTTGCGTCGCCCGTAAGGAGCATCAGCGCCGTCACGCGCGAAGCGTCCGCCCCGGTCGAACCGGTGATGAGCACCGCGGCGGCGACGGCAGCCGCGGACGGCAGCCGCACGGGACGCGAGAGCGAGGAGGCGCGCTCGCGTCGCGTCATCGGGCGCGTGACGAGGCTCGACCCGGCGCGGAAGGAGATCGCGGTGCAGGCGCGCACGCGCGAGGGAGCCGCGCGGCGTTCTTCCCTTCGCCCCTCTCGTCTCTGCCCGAAGGCTTCCGCCGCTTCCGTGGTGACGCGCTTCAGCACAGAGTTCTTCCCGACGGCGACGGTGAAATTCTCACCGGTCTCCTCGCTCTTGACGCTCACTTCACCCCGCCCCGCGTCAACCGCGGAGACCTTCCCGCCGATTCTCGCGAACGTTCCCGAGATGATCTCTTCCGCCCTGAAATGTGTCGGGTCGCCTGCCCTCTCGCCCGTGGCGCGGAGCTGGTCGCCCACCTTAAGCTCCGCGAATAAGCCCTGCCGCGCGTCTGCGGGGCGGATCGAGTCGGGCGCAAAGCGCAGGAAGCGCACGTTGCCGGAAGCGTCAATGACAATCTCCTCCAGCCCCTCGCGCGTGCGCGCCTGCACCGCGATCTCCTTCCGCGCCGGATCGAGCCTCGTCACGCGCCCGATGACGCGACGCGCGCGCGCCTCCTCGCTCTCGCGTCCCGCGCGGCTGCCGTCCGCGGCTGCCGCGCTCGTCACGATGACCTGATGCGCCGGAGTCACTTGCGCGTCCGCCGCCGCGCCGCCCGGAACCAGCACGCGGTCGCCGGCGCGCACGTCGGCGCGCGTGATCGGCGTCGCCCTCTCCAGCTTCGTCTCGCCCGGCGCGAGCCGCAGGTAGGAAGTCTTCCCGTTCGTCGAGACCGACACGATGGCCCCCGCGTCAGTCCTGATCGTGATCTGACCGCTGGCCGCGTCCACCGCCGTCACTGCGCCGATGAGATGCGCGCGCGCGCCGCGGCCCACCTGCACTGTCTGCGCAGCAGGCTGGCCCGACGCCGCCTGCCCTCTCGAAACGGGCGGGAGACAGAGGGCACAGACGGCTGCGGCACAGACGACGAAAAATATTCTGAGCCCGGCGCGTGTCCTCACGCCCGTCTGCTTCCGAAC